>JBFHVZ010000123.1:0-11768 GCA_041589295.1 Pseudomonadales bacterium | reverse complement strand
GGAAGGTATGTTGTTGAACAACTGGCCCACGGCATCTTTATTAACGATCAAATCCATCAAGATTCGGTCGTCTGGTGTAATTTGCGGCGTCACTTCTAACTTCAACACAGCCTCTTTAAAGACGATAGACGTTGCACCACTGGAAGTTGCCTGCTCGTATGGAATCTCGGTACCCGCTTGAATCTTAGCGGTTTGCCCATCGGCGGTAATCACGCGTGGCTGGGAAATAATCTCTGCCTTGCCATCTGACTCAAGGGCGGATAATTCCATGTCTAGTACATAGTCAAAAGTATTAATACCAAATGCAAACGTAGTTGCATCTGTTTTGCTTACAGCCAAATCAACAATCGAAGTATCGTTAAAATTAAAGGCCTCAGGAGTATCCCCATTTATTCTATCTATCATTGCATTGTGAAATTGACTAGCCCCAGCCAAGTTGCCACCGGCAAAATGAATTTCATCCGGATCCTTTCTTCGAGTAAGAGGGTCAACATTACCATTAGCTACAACACCGTAACCACCACCCCAGCGGATACCCAAATCTTCTCCAACGTTAGTCGACGCCACCACGATACGCGCTTCAATCAATACCTGACGAACCGGAACATCCAACACGGAGACCGCACGACGCACCGATTCAATAGAGCTAACAGTATCTTGAACCAGAATCGTGTTAGTGCGCTCATCCACCGATGCCGAACCGCGATCTGTCAGCATACCGCCCTCTGCAGCCACCAAGGCCAGCAAGTCTGAGGCCTTGGCATAACGCACCTGAATAAACTCGGTATGCAACGGCGCATACTCTTCAACCTGCTTTGTGGCTTCCATTTCAATTTTCTGACGGTTTGCCAATTGATCGGCTGGCCCGATCATCATTACGTTGCCCATTTGCTGTTTCGCAAGACCTTGTGATTTCAGCACAATATCAAGCGCTTGATCCCAAGGTACGTTCTTCAAGCGTAACGTGATGCTGCCGGTCACGCTGTCACTGGCCACGAGGTTGAAGCCGGTGAAATCGGCAATAATTTGCAGCACCGTGCGCACTTCAATATTTTGGAAATTCAGCGAGAGTTTTTCGCCTGTATATGGGAAGCGCTCTTGACGCATACGCTCTTGCTCTTCTGTTGTCACAGGCTTAACACTGATCGTCATCAAGCCATCTGCTTGATAGGCAAGGTATTCGTAGAGGTCTTTACTTGGCTCAATATAGAAAACGGTATTGCCATCTTGTATAGAGGCGTCGACATATTTAACCGGCGTCGCAAAATCCCGCACATCTAGACGACGACGCAATGAATCCGCCAGATTTACACCACCCAATTCAACGCGGATTCGACCAGACTCTTGCACAATATCCACAGGAACATTCGGGTTTGAAAGGCTAATCAATACCTGACCTTCACCTAAGTCACCGCGACGGAAGTCCACGTCGATGACTCGGTTATCACTCTTAGTCACTGGTTTGGCAACAGGTGACTTTGAGGTGCTACTTGGCGCGACAAACTTACCTTGATTAGAGGCAATTTCTTGCTGGCCGATTAAAACAACCAATTTATTGCCTTCTACACGAGAGCTATAGCCAGTCAATTCGGTAAGGTTAACGATGATACGGGTTTTCTTGTCGTTACCGACAATCACCGCGGTACGCGCATTCCCCATCCCTATCTTGTGATACTTTTTGTTTAATGCGCTTTTAGTGTTGTCCAAGTCCAGCGCAATACGCGCTGGTTCTTCAATGGTGTAACCACTTAGTTTTGGCGGCTCGCCATCAAAAGTCAGTTGCATTTCGGTTTTATTGCCGGGCAAAGAAGAAAAACTAACATCCTCAAGCACAGCTGCATGTGTAAACAGCGGCAGCATAAGGGCGATAAGAATCAGGGATAAACGTTTGAGTGAGCTATTTTTATTCATTAGTTGTCTCCGGCTGATCCCATAATCAACATGCTATGAGGGCGTGATATCCACCCGCCACTCCCGTTGGGAACGACCTCAATTATATCAATCTGATTTTCTCGAATCGCGATCACGCGACCATAATTCTTACCCATGTACCCACCAACCGTAACGGTATGAACATTACCATCAGAAGTACGAATTAAACCGTTTAAACGGGTATCCCCTTCAGCCTTAGCCAAAGTACCCACCAGCTCCAGTTCTCCCATGGTGTAATACTCCAAGGGTTGCTTTGGACGGTCCATATTGGGCGCATTCACACTGGAAGACTGTACGTTAAGAGCGTCTTTTAATTCCAGTGGAGACTCAAATGGAGAGCGCAAGCCAGAAGCACTATAGATGAAGGACGAATAGGGTTTAAATTCTGGCAATGGTTCAATGCGACCTCGGGGCTTGGCTAACACCTCTTCGGTATAGGCTTTGAGATCTTGCGTATTACTTCCGCCCGAACACCCCACTAACGTCAAGGCAGCGATCACAGGCAGAATCATTTGTGTAGTTTTTAACTGCATGACTAACCCTTGCTCCCGCCTTTACTGTAACGATAAGTTTTCGCCACAATCTTGAGGTTTAACAAAGCGGAATTGCCATCTTTGATGCGCTTAATTTCGAAATCATGCAACGTCACAATTCGGCCTAGGGCTGCAACTGCACTGACAAATGCACCGAAATCGTGATACTCCCCATTTACATCAATATCGATAGGAAGCTCGGTATAATATTCAGTTTGAACCTCTTTACCGAGCTTGATGGCATTAATGGTTAAGCCTGCCCCCAACGCAGCGCCTGTTATATCTTCAAGCAGACCAGGGACCTCTGTGTCTTTCGGCAATTGGCGTAACAAGGTACCAAACGAGTCCTCAATGTCGACCAACTGCTGCTTAAACGCATCAAGGTTTGCCACTCGAAACGCCTTGGTTTCAAAGTCACGTTTTAAAGTCGCTTCTCGCTTAATTTCGTTATCCACGCGATCCATTAGGTCGCTAATGTGGAAAAAATATAAGCCAATCAATATGCCAAAAAACACAATTAAAGCGAATATCACACGGCCCACTAACGGCCAAGAACCCATGTTGTTCCAGTCGATATCATTTATATCGAGGTTGGATATTTTTTCGTTTAATTCTTGTAAATCCATTACTTCACCTCATCCGAGGTAGGACGTGACTGCTTAACCAACATATCAAAATCGTTATAACCGCCTTTATTGGCTTTCACACCCAGAAGGTTTGCCTGATCAAACCAAGGGGATTGATCAAAGTTACGTATCAACTGAGCTACGCTGGTGTTTTTATCGGCCTTGCCTTTAATGGTAAAAGCCCCAGAAGCGATCTTCACTTCTTCGAAGTAGACACCGTCAGGCATGACACGGGCCATTTCATCAAATAAACGCACAATGACTGGCCGGTTACCCTGCAAGTCTTGAATCAACTTCATGCGATCCAGCAATTGCTCACGCTGATCTCGCAGCTCTTGAATTTCCTTAATCTTTTCATCCAGTGTGGACATCTGCTGAGTAATAAACTGGTTGCGTCGTTGCTGACCACTCAGTTCAGAGTCGTAATAGCCTTTAATAGACCACCAGATCGCAAACGCCGCACCGATGACTACGAATAAAATCATCACGTATTCTTTTTGCTTCTGCTGACGCAGCTCTTCACGCCAAGGCCTAAGGTTAATAGTCGCCATTAATCAAAACTCCTCATGGCTAAACCACAAGCGATCAGCAAAGATGGAGCATCGTTTGCCAACGCCTGTGCATTTACCTTTTGACCAAGGGTCATATTCACAAATGGATTAGCAACCACAGCCGGAGTGCCGATTTTTTCCTGCACCAATTGCGCAAGACCTGGCAAGGACGCTGTGCCACCAGCCAATACGACCTGATCCACATCGTTAAACTGACTAGAGGAATAAAAGAATTGCAATGAGCGACTTACCTGCTGCACCACGGACTCTTTAAAAGGCTCGAGTATCTCAGCCTCGTAGTCATCCGGCAGGCCGCCTTCAACCTTGGCTCGCATAGCCTCTTGGGTACTCAACCCATAGCGCCGTTGAATTTCTTCGGTTAGCTGGTGACCACCAAACATTTGATCACGGGTGTAGATGATCGCACCGTCATTCAAAACACTGAGCGTGGTCATGTTGGCGCCAATATCCACAATGGCCACCGTCTCAACATCGCCTTCGAGCTGAGGCACCAGCAGCTTATAAGCACGCTCCACACAAAATGCTTCAACATCCACAACATCGGATTCTAACCCGCCAATTTCCAATGCATCTTCACGAAGCTCTACGGTTTCTTTACGACAGGCAGCCAGCAAAACATCAACTTGCGCATCGTTATTCTTGTTGGGGCCTTGGATTTCGAAGTCGAGGGCCACTTCTTCAAGTGGATAAGGGATGTACTGATCAGCCTCTACGGCGATTTGGTTTTCCATTTCGTCTTCGGATAGGTCTGCGCCCATCTGAATGACTTTGGTAATCACAGCCGAGCCGGCAACCGCCACAGCGGCCTTTTTAGTGGAAGAACGAGAACGAGCAACGGCCTTTTTGATGGCGTTACCCACAGCTTCTTCATCATTAATACTTTGTTCAACAACAGCGTTTTCTGGCAGCGGCTCAGAAGCATAGGCTTCGACCTGCATACGGCCATTTGTCTCGCTCAGCTCAATCAATTTGACGGACGTAGAGCTGATATCAACGCCTATTATTGCTTTATTCTTCTTTTTAAATAGGTTAGCTAACACCGCTATTCCTTAAATTATCTAGCACTTGCCTGAGGTATCTGGGTGCCTGTGACGCCAGAACGTGTCAAAATATGTGCAAGCGTCGCCATTATAAGCACAATCCTGCGAAAAGAACAAAAAACCCGATATAATCAGAGCCCGCGCCATCACTGGGCAGAACGTTTATTCTAAGCTTTATCTCATGAAAAAAAATCGACCTGTTTTGCGTTTTCTGGCTTTGGTCACAATTGCCGGATTTTTAACAGCTGCTGTGGGTATCACCAGCGTTTATTTATACCTAGCTCCCACGCTTCCATCCGTTGAGAGCTTAAAAAACATACAACTTCAAACCCCTCTGCGTATTTATTCAGCCGATGGCAAGCTAATCGCCGAGTTTGGTGAAAAGCGTCGAACGCCTGTGCGCTACGAAGATGTCCCCCAACAGTTTTACAACGCCCTGATCGCGGCAGAAGACGAAAATTTCTACATTCACCCCGGTATTGATATCAAAGGTCTCGCACGCGCTGCTTACGAATTAATCACCACAGGGGAAAAACGCTCCGGTGGCTCTACCATTACCATGCAGGTGGCCAAAAACTATTACCTAAGCAGCGAGAAAACCTTTACCCGTAAATTTACTGAGATATTACTGGCGCTGCATATTGAACGAGAATTGAGCAAAAAGGAAATACTCGAACTCTACGTCAACAAAATCTATTTAGGGAAGCGTGCCTACGGCGTAGAGGCGGCTGCCCAAGTGTATTATGGCAAGTCCATCAGTGATCTTGACCTTGCACAATTGGCGATGATTGCAGGTTTACCCCAAGCGCCGTCTGCCGCAAACCCAATTAACAATCCAGATCGAGCCCGTTATCGCCGCAACTACGTTTTGGCGCGCATGTTCACTGCCGGATTTATTACACAAGCCGAATTTGATGAGGCAGGTTCCGCCCCCATTACCGCCAAATACCATGGCCTCACAACAGAGATCGACGCGCCCTATATTGCAGAAATGGTCCGCTCCGATATGCAAGACCGCTATCCCGAAGATCTCTACACCAGCGGGTACGAAGTCACCACAACCATTCAAAGCCATTTACAAGAAGCGGCCCAAGCTGCCGTGCGCAAAGGTCTTCACAACTACGACCGCGCCCACGGTTTGCGCACCGAGCTTACCAAGCTCAGCAACTATGTATTAAAAGAGCAGCAAGCCATACCCGTTAGCATTGCCCCCACCAGCTGGACACCCGCAGATCCAACCCCTGTCATTGATCGTCATTTATTTCTACCACCCAGCCCACGCGACCTAAATGAGCAATTTTGGCTATCTCAACTGCTGACCCTGACTGCGCCAGGCAATCTGCAATGGGCCGTTGTAACTGAACTACCGCAACCTGCAGAAGCAACCAACGAGAAACCCACTAACTCTGATCAAGCATTCGAAGTAAAAGTCCGACTGGCAAATGGCCACTATGCCACCCTTTATAAAGAGGATTACGATTGGGCGAGAAAGTATGAAAGCGTTAATGACTTAGGACCTGAAATTAAAAAACCCAGCGACCTCTTTCAGGTAGGCTCAGCCATTCTTTTGGAAGAAAAGCCTGTATCGTTTGCCGAACGCAAACGCCACCCCAATCGCAGCGCCGAACGTTACTGGCTAGCACAAGAACCTGAGGTACAAAGCTCACTGGTGTCCTTTAATCCGCAAAATGGCGCACTACTCGCGTTGTCCGGTGGCTACGACTACAACCAAAGCAAATTTAATCGCGCCACCCAAGCTGACCGACAACCCGGCTCCAGCTTTAAACCGTTTATTTATAGCTCTGCACTCGAACGCGGTTTCACGCCCGCCTCCATTATTAACGACGCCCCAGTGGTCTTTGAAGATGACAGCCTCGAGGCCATGTGGCGCCCCGAAAACTACAGCGGTAAATTTTTCGGGCCAACGCGCCTGCGCCAAGCACTATATAAATCTCGCAACCTCGTTTCTATTCGCTTGCTGCGTCAAACCGGTTTGAGCCGCACCATTAATTACATCAGTAAATTTGGTCTACCTCGCAATAAATTAAACCGCGACCTGTCTCTGGCGCTCGGTGCATCAGGCTTAACCCCATACGAGATGGCAAGTGCCTACAATGTGTTAGCCAACGGCGGTTACCGTGTAGAACCTTTCTACATTAGTAAAATTCAAAACCGTGATGGCGAAGTTTTGTATGAACACGACCCAAAAATTGTCTGCGCCACGTGCTTACAAGCCATCGCTAAACGGGCAGCCGAGCTAGAAGAACAAGCAAACGCAGCCAACTCCACGGAAGTGAACGAAGTAAACCCAGCAGCTGAAGAAGCGAATCCGGTCGACCCTCTACAAGCCTTTACTGCGCAGTTCCCGCCGTTAGCCCCCAGAGTGATGGATGAGCGTGTGAATTATTTGATGTACACCATGCTGCAAGACGTGGTTAAGCGCGGCACAGGTAAGCGCGCCCTTGCGTTAAACCGTCAGGATTTGGCGGGTAAAACCGGCACCACCAACGACCAGAAAGACGCATGGTTCTCTGGTTATAACAGCAACATGGTCGCAAACGTATGGGTCGGATTCGACTCGCCGCGCACCATGGGTAGAAACGCCTTTGGTAGCAACACCGCACTGCCAATTTGGGTGGACTACATGAAGGTAGCCTTAAACGGTATGCCGACGTCAGAACTTAAACAACCTGACGGGCTCGTCTCCATTCGTATTGACCCAGAAACCGGATTACGCGCTTACCCAGGGCAAAAAGACGCAATCTTCGAAACCTTCCGCCAAGAGAACGTGCCAACCCAAATGCGCGATGCACCCGCTATAGAAAGCGAACTGCACAGTGACGATGATTACGATATTGAAGAAGACCTGTCACCGGAGCAGTTGTTTTAACAGGAAACGCTAGACGAAAAACGGGAGACGCCCAATGCCAAGCATTCGCAGCTCCCAAAAGAAAGCCTCAGCTTTTGAAGTGTTTAACCTGGGATAATGAGGGTTAGCACATCGAAGGGCGGGGCTTTTTTATAATAGGTAGTTTTGTGACAGGCTATATCTGCGAATAGGCGTCTTCCGTTAAGCGTCCAACATAAACGTCACTGGCCCATCGTTCTGCAAACTAACCTGCATGTCCGCACCAAAGCGTCCGGTTTGGGTATGAATTTGTTTCGCACTTTGCGCGCAAAAATAATTGTAAAGCGTTTCGCCCAGTTGTGGCGAAGCGCCTTTACTGAATCCTGGACGCGTTCCTTTTTGTGTATCCGCCACCAAGGTGAATTGAGAAATCACCAGCAAACTGCCCGACACCTGCTGCACATTTAAATTCATCTTGCCTTCGTCGTCGGCAAAAATTCGATACTTCAAAATTTTCTGCAACAGTTTATCCGCCAACTCCGGCGTATCGGTTTTTTCCACACCCAATAAAATTAATATTCCCTGATTAATTTCACCTGAGGTTTCCGTTTTACCATCTAGGGTGACTTCGACTTTGGCGTGCTTAACGCGTTGAATAAGGGCTTTCATTGGATGCAGTACGCTTAACGGAAAACGGGAGATGCAGTATATCGGCAGAAGCTAGAAGCTAGAAGCTAGGCAGATGGTTTTGCTACCAGCTACCAGCTTCCGGCATCAAGCTTCAAGCCAGATTAATTTCAAGCTTCCGGCGTCAAGCTTCAAGCATAAAAAAGGCCCGCCGAGGCGAGCCTTTCTTTTAAGAGTTCCGACCACTTTAGAAGCGTCTTCCGTCTCCCGTTAAGCGCTTAGCAAAACTACTTCTTCTTCGCTGCGTTGTTTGCGCGCTTACGATCATTTTCGGTCAGCAGCTTTTTACGCAAACGAATGCTTTGTGGAGTGATTTCCACTAGCTCGTCGTTTTCGATGAAATCCAACGCCTGCTCCAACGAGTGTTTCACCGGTGGCGTTAAGTTAATCGCTTCGTCGGTACCAGAGGCACGTACGTTGGTTAGCTGCTTAGCCTTAGTTGGGTTAACCACCAAGTCATTATCTCGAGAGTGCAAACCAACGATCTGACCTTCATAAACTTCTTGGCTTGGGCTAACGAACAAACGACCACGGTCTTGCAGCGTAAACAAGGCATAGCCCAGTACTTTACCCTTAACCATAGACACCAAAACACCGTTGTGACGCGAACCTACTTCGGTTTCGGTCACAGGTCCGTAGTGATCAAATACGTTGGTCAAAATACCGGAGCCAGATGTCATGGTCATGAATTCGTTACGGAAACCAATCAAACCGCGAGCAGGCATCATGAATTCTAAACGTACGCGGCCTTTACCATCGGGAACCATGTTCGACATTTCTGCGCGACGGTCACCCATGGCCGACATAATGGCACCTTGATGCTCTTCTTCAATGTCGATAACCACTTGTTCGTAAGGTTCTTGCAGTACGCCGTCGATTTCTTTCTGAACAACTTCAGGGCGACCTACCGCCAACTCGAAGCCTTCACGACGCATGGTTTCAATCAGTACAGACAGATGTAACTCACCACGACCTGATACTTTGAATTTTTCTGGCGAGTCGCCTGGCTCAACACGCAACGCTACGTTGTGGATTAATTCTTTTTCCAAACGCTCAGCGATGTTACGGCTGGTCACAAACTTACCTTCTTTACCTGCGAACGGAGAGTCGTTCACTTGGAAGGTCATGCTTACTGTTGGCTCATCAACCGTTAGCGGAGGCAAAGCTTCAACATTGTTTGGATCACACAAGGTGTCTGAGATGTTCAGTTTTTCGATACCAGTAATACAAACAATGTCGCCCGCGGTGGCTTGCTCAACCACAACGCGCTGCAGGCCGTGATAACCCTTTACTTCCAACACGCGGCCGTTACGTTTTTTACCGTCGCGATCCAATACCGTTACTTGCTGGTTGGTTTTCAGGGTACCACGCGTGATACGCCCAATACCGATAACACCTTGGTATGGATCGTAATCCAAAGAAGAAATCTGCATTTGGAAGTCACCTTCTGGGTCAACTTCCGGCGCAGGTACGTGTTCAATGATGGCATCGAACAACGCCGTCATGTCGCTACCCATTTCGTCTGGAGACAAGCCAGCAATACCGTTTAATGCAGAGGCATAAACCACAGGGAAATCCAACTGCTCTTCAGTGGCACCCAAGCGGTCGAACAAATCAAAAACTTCGTCCATTACCCAATCAGGACGCGCACCTGGACGGTCGATCTTATTGATAACAACGATAGGGCGAAGACCACGTTCAAATGCTTTTTGCGTTACGAAACGAGTTTGAGGCATAGGGCCGTCTTGTGCGTCGACCAACAACAAAACGGAGTCCACCATGGACATTACACGCTCAACCTCACCACCAAAGTCGGCGTGTCCCGGTGTGTCGACGATGTTTACACGGTAGTCGTTGTAACGGATGGCTGTATTCTTAGCCAAAATGGTAATGCCGCGCTCTTTCTCCTGATCATTGGAGTCCATCATGCGCTCGCCGCCCTGCTCCTTACGATCCAGAGTGCCGGATTGCTCAAGCAGTTTATCTACCAAGGTAGTCTTACCGTGGTCAACGTGAGCAATAATGGCGATATTGCGTAAATTATCGATCATACAAAATTCCTGGCCGTTCGGTGCATGGCGCCTAAAAAATGAAAGGCGGCGATTATAGCCATGTCACACCACACAAGCCATGAAAAATTGACCAAGTTTTGAACGATTGAAAAACTTTTTATGCCCTTTTTCAGCGCTTTTAAGCAAAGACCACATACATTTCCTTAATCAGATCAAAATAGATGCACAATCGCCTTTCAATGGATTTACCCTTGAACCTATAATGTGCACGTTTATTTGGGGGATTGATTTTGCTGCGTGACAGAGGATTCTGATCGCACCAAAAAGGTACAAATTTATCCCACTGTGAGCATTTTTGGTGCATTGGATTTCGTCCAACTCCCATCGAGTGGCGAGTTCAGAGGCCTCCATAACTATGGTGACATGGCATACGTCTTGCACCAACGCTGACCAACGCATAAGGCGTAGGTCGTTCTAGGCCAAAAGCAATAACCTGATAGGCGAAAACACCGCCTTTTATATACTGGAGAGCATCATGTCAGAGAACACTCTGAAGCTGATTAAAGATAATGATGTGAAGTGGGTAGACCTTCGCTTCACCGATTCCAAAGGTAAAGAACAGCACGTTACCATTCCTGCGCGTTACGTGAATGAAGATTTCTTTGAAACTGGCCAAATGTTCGATGGCTCTTCCATCGCCGGTTGGAAAGGCATTAACGAATCAGACATGATCCTGATGCCAGATGACGACACTTGCTTCCTAGACCCATTCACTGAAGATGCTACTCTGGTTTTGCGTTGTGACATCGTTGAACCTTCTACTATGCAAGGTTACGAGCGTGACCCACGTTCTGTTGCTAAGCGCGCTGAAGGATTCCTGAAATCTACTGGCCTGGGCGACGTTGCTTTCTTCGGTCCAGAACCAGAATTCTTCATCTTTGATGACGTACGTTGGGGCGCGGACATGTCTGGCTCTTTCTACAAAATCAACTCTGACGAAGGTGCATGGGCAACTGAAGCTGTAACTGAAGGTGGTAACCTAGGTCACCGTCCACGCGTTAAAGGCGGTTACTTCCCAGTTCCTCCAGTAGACAGCATGCACGACATCCGTGCTTCAATGTGTAACACCATGGAAGCCATCGGTCTTGACGTAGAAGTTCACCACCACGAAGTGGCGAACGCTGGTCAGAACGAAATCGGTGTTAAGTTCAACACCCTAGTTAAGAAAGCAGACGAAGTTCAAATGCTGAAATACGTTGTACACAACGTTGCTCACGCATACGGCAAAACTGCTACCTTCATGCCTAAGCCAGTTGTTGGTGACAACGGTTCTGGTATGCACGTTCACCAGTCTTTCTGGAAAGACGGCGAAAACCAATTCGCAGGTGACGGCTACGCTGGTCTGAGCGAAACTGCTCTGTACTACATCGGTGGTATCATCAAGCACGCTAAAGCGTTGAACGCGTTCACCAACCCTTCAACTAACTCTTACAAGCGTCTGATCCCAGGCTTCGAAGC
>JBFHVZ010000122.1:0-11817 GCA_041589295.1 Pseudomonadales bacterium | reverse complement strand
GAAACACCTAGCTCCTTAGCGACTTGAGCTTGGGTCACTCCCAGCTCATCCGCTCTTTTAACAGCTTCTTTGCGGAATTCTTCAGTATAATGTTGGTACTTTTTACGTGCCATGTGACACCTCCATATAGGGTCAAATATTACTATATAGGGTGTCTACTTTTCGTGGGTAACTTGGGATTTTTTATTCCCCTGCATGGCTGAGTCCCACGCTTTAAAATGACTGGGTCCTGCACGTTAACGTGACTGGACCCAACACTTTTTTATCGCGATTTTTCATCGGCTTTTATGCCGTAGAACAAACAGAATAAAACAGGCACTGCAATCAAAGTCAGCACTGTAGCAAACGCTAAGCCGCCCATAATGGTCACGGACATATCCGCAAAGAAGGCGTCCGACAATAGCGGTGCCATGCCCAAAATGGTGGTGATGGCTGCTAAACTCACCGGACGCAAACGACTCAAACTGGCTTGCACCACGGCCGTGTATTTTTCCAGTCCGGCTTCAATTTGAATGTCGATTTCTTCCAGCAAAACTATGGCATTTTTAATTAACATGCCGAACAAACTTAAAAAGCCTAACAACGACATAAAGCCAAACGGTAAGTCTGCGATTAACAAACCAGACACAACTCCACACACCGCCATGGGCACAATCAACCAAATGATGAGCGGTTCTTTTACGCGGCCAAATAAAAAGATGGTGGTTAAAATCATCACCAAGAAGCCCAGTGGCAAACCCGCTCCCAGCGCTTGCTGCGCTTCGCGGGACGACTCGTACTCACCACCCCACTCTAATTTGTAACCCTCGGGCAATGGAATAGTTTCGATCAAAGGTTGAATGCGCGCCAATGCTTGGCCTGCGGTTTCATGTTCGCCCGGCTCAGCAAAAACAGTAATGGTTCGTAGGCGGTCACGGCGATGAATTAACACATCTTCTGCTTGTGTATCCATTTCAGGGGCCACTTGTCGCAATGGCACATAGCTGCGTTGATAAGGGCTCCACACCTGCGAGTCATACAGCTTTTGTACGTCCGATGACACGACAGACTGATCAGACTTGGCCATAATTCGGTAGCTGTATTCGTTGTCGCGTAACTTTCCTAATTCAAGACCGTTCGTGGCAAATTGAATCGCGTCGGAAAAATCAGCTCGTGTAATGCCCGCAATCCCTGCGTTGTATTCATCGTAAATAGGCGTTAGCACTAATTCTTTTTCGCGCCAATTATGACGAATGTCTAGCAACTGTCCATCTGCGTGAAATACGTCTTCTGCGCGTTGTGCTAATTCCCTAAGTACGGTTTTATCTGGTCCACTAAAGCGGGCCGCTAATTTCGCACCACTGGACGGACCAAAGATAATGCGCTCAACAAAAATCTGCGCGTCTGGGTCTTTAAGCTGTAATTGCTGACGAATACTGGCTGCCAGTTCATCAATTCGGTCACGGTCATGGGTACGTATGACCAACTGACCATAGCTTTCGTTTGGCTGTTGCGGCGCATAAGTCAAAGTAAAACGCTCACCGCCGCGACCAATAAATGTGGTGATGGCGTCAATTTCTTCATACTGTAGAGCAATGGCTTCGGCTTGCTGAAGTTTTTCAGCCGTTACACGAATATCGCGCGTTTGCGGTCCCCAGTAATGAATGTAAAACATGGGGGTATTGGATGGTGGAAAAAACCCTTGCTTGACCAAACCAAATGCCATGTAACTAATGACGGTCACCAGTACTAACAGCAAAACCGATTTACCCCGATTTTGCAGCGCTAACCTTAAAACCGTTTCGTAGCGTTTGTGTAATGCACTATCAAACACTTCTTCGTTGGCTTGCTCGCCCACTTTAAAAAAGTACGAACCAAACAAAGGTGCCACGGTAATGGCCAGAACCCAGCTTAAAAACAGCGAAATTAAAATAACGGCAAATAATGAAAATAAAAATTCACCTGTTGCATCATCCGATAAACCAATACCAGAAAATGCGGTAATACCGATCACTGTGGCACCTAATAGCGGCCATTGAGTTTGTTTAACCACATGGCTGGACGCATCCAATGCCGAGTAGCCGCGCTGCATACGCAGCATCATACCTTCGGCTACCACAATGGCGTTGTCCACCAACATACCCATGGCGATCACCAATGCACCCAGCGAAATACGTTGCAGGTTTAACCCATACAACCACATAACTAAAATGGTACCCATGACTGTGAGTAGTAGGACACTGCCCACTACCACACCAGCGCGCCAACCCATGAAGACACACAAGGTTGCAATCACCACGGTCACCGACATCACCAAATTTAAAATAAAGCCACTGACCGCCTCATCCACAATGGCCGCTTGATCGTAAATCGCTTGCAACGAAATGCCCACAGGTAATTCTTGTAGCAGTGATTGAATTCGCGCATTCACGGCTTTACCCACTTCTACCACGTTGGCATCTGGGTTAGCTGCCACGGCCAACGTAACAGCCGGCTGACCATTGTGACGCGCCAAAAACTGCGGAATATCCACAACATCCAACGACACGCGAGCGATATCACTGATGCGTATTTGCGAGGTTTGCCCAGGAATGCCTAAAGTAATATTTTGGATGGCGTCTACCTTGCTGTCGGCACGTCCTACTGGAATACGAATGCGTTGGCCATCAATCAACAAACGACCACTGCTAAATGGCCGTAAACTATAATTCAATGCTTGTTTAACATCGGGCAACGAGATACCCAAGTTTGCAATTTGTGTCGCATTAATGGTTACCGTAATTTGTTCTTCGAGCACACCGGCAACGGCTACTTTCGAGACATTGGGTACCGTCAATAAATCACGGCGAATGATGCGAGAAAATTCACGTAATTGATAAGGGGAAAAATCCGGCGCTGTGAGTGCATAGTACAACCCATAAACATCACCAAAATCATCAGCGACCACTATGGGTTGGGTACCAGTCGGTAACGAACTCTGAATGTCGCCTAGGCGTTTACGTAGTTCGTCCCAAATTTGTGGCAATTCATTGCCATCAAAGTTGGGTTTCATTTCAACCGAAATTTCCGATAAACCCGGTTTCGAGATCGACGTGACGCGCTTTACTTGCGCCATTTGTTGAATCGCAGTTTCGATGGGCTCGGTAACTTCAAGCTCTACCCGTTCTGCGTCAGCACCCGGATAGCGTGTTACCACTTGCGCTTGCTTAATGGTAAAGGCAGGGTCTTCTAAGCGACCAATGTCACCCAACCCCACTAGGCCGCCAATTAAACAAATTAAAATCAGCAACCATGTATTAACAGGCGTACGAATCGAGGCTTTTGCAATGTCCATTACACAACCTCGTCTTATTGGGCTTGATAAGGACGGACGTTAAGCCCTTCCATCATTTGTGACGCACCGGCCGCCACCACTTGTTGTCCCGCTTGTAGGCCAGAAAATACGGGAACATATCCTTGCATAACTTTGCCCACGGTAATTGGCTGCTTATGCACAGTGCCGGTTTCGCTTTTGTAAAGCCAAACGTAAAGACCATCGTTTGCACCCGTCACAATTGCATTAACCGGAATCACATTAACGCTGGCTAATTGCGAACCCGCTGCTGTGATACTGATGGTCGCGCGCACACCCGGAGTAATATTTGCACCCTGTGGATAGTCCATGGCAAACACAACTTGATAGGTTTGAGTTACTGGGTTGGGTTCAGTGCTGTGTTCGACATATTCAATATCGAAAGATTGATTCACGGTTCCATCTAAAAAAGCTTGGGCCGTTAACATGGAATTTTTTCGATAAGCACTGACTAAACGCTCTGGTACATCAAATTCAAAATGTACCCGTGATAAATCTTGCAAACGCGCTATGGGTGTTCCTTTTTGAATTAATCCTTCGTTTTCAATTAGGCGCTTTGCAACCAAGGCTCTAAACGGCGCTTTTAATACGCTGTACTCCAAATCGGCTTTGGCATTTTCTAGTTCAATTTGCGCAAGATCGTACGCCACCTGTGCATTATCAACGGCTTGTTCAGAACCAATACCTTTTTTCGCAATGGCTTGTACACGACTGAGTTCATGTTGAGCTTGTTTAACGCGAACTTGGGCAGTACGAACTGCACGTTTGAAAGGTTCTTGATCAAGGCGTGCGATGACAGTACCTTTTTCGACAAATTGACCTTGAGGTAAATTGACTTCTTCTAAACGACCGCCAACACGAAACGATAAGTCCACCGTGCTGCGGGCAATGACTTGTGCGGGAAAGTTAAAGGTTTCTTCTGCGCGTTTTTCAATAACACTGGCCAGTTGAACCAATTTTACTTTTTTGTTTTCGTCTTGTTTTTCGCTTTGACCGCAACCAGTCAATGCAATCATTAACACTAAGCAAATTCGTGTTTGCCATGTACGCATGGGCCATCCTTACAGTACAGGTTGATGTAAATCACGGGGCGCGCAACTTACCATATAAGACGAAATCATGAGTACGGTTAGGATGTTCCTAAACTGCAAAATACTGTTGCTTTAGCGTGACTAGCGTTTGCTCACCACAAACGCTCCCACTTGCGTCGTCATGTTATCGGCCAGCTTGGCAAGGTGTTCGCTAGAACCCGACACCTGAGTGGCTGCCTTAGCAGCATCACCGGCTATATCACTGATATTAGAGATATTACGATTAATGTCTTCGGCCACAGCAGACTGTTCTTCAAGTGCTGTCGCAATTTGCGTGTTCATTTCACGAATGCTTTGCACCGCATTTCCAATTTCTTGCAGGGCTGTTTGCCCACTGGCCACCGCCTGACGGCACTCATCGGCTTTGCTTTTACCACTGTCCATCGCGCCCACTGCATTACGAGCCCCCTGTTGTAAACGCTCGACAACGTCGCGGATCTCTTGCGTAGACTGCTGAGTTCGCTGCGCCAGTGTTCGTACTTCATCGGCGACCACCGCAAAACCTCGTCCTTGTTCACCTGCTCGCGCAGCCTCAATGGCCGCATTTAACGCCAGTAAATTAGTTTGTTCGGCAATGCCGTTGATGACATCCACCACCGAGCCAATGTTTTGGCTTTCACCTTCTAACGTGGCCAATAGTTCTGAGGTGTTTTCAATTTCTTCTAAGAAGCTGTTAAGCAACCCCATACCTCGGTCACCGGTTTTACGACCGTCCTGCGCCAAGGTATCGGCTGCTTGCGCCGCGTTTTGCGCGTCCTCGGTGGAGCGTGATACTTCTTGCACGGTGGACGTCATTTCATTCATGGCCGTAGCCACCTGATGGGTTTCGTTTTGTTGGCGATTAGTCGCATCTGTGGTTTTTTTAGAAATACCGGCAAGGTCTTTGGATGCTTTTGATAATTGATCGCTGGTGTTATTAACCTCGCCTAACAACTGGTCAATACGGCCCATCATGCGATTAAACGACTGCGCGGTTTCTTCAAATTCATCATGGGTATCAAAACTTACGGTAAGCGTTACATCGGAATACTTTTCTACCTTACCCATGGTGTTACGCAATTTAAGTAAAGGAGCCACGATGGATTTGGCCACGTAAAACGACAATCCCAACATCGCAGCAATAACAAATAACGTGGCAACGATGTAGGTGACTGTAGTGGCTGAGGTGCTGCTCTGTATGTCGTCACGAATAGTTTTGGCTAGCGTTAGTTGCAGTGCAATTAACTCGGCTAGTTTATCGCTGATGGGGTCAATCTGGTTATATAGCGGACCATCAAATCGGTCCAACTGGCCCGCAACGCTGCCACTCATCACCGACAAAGCCGCTTCGACTTGACCAATGGCGGTGTCCGCTGCACCAAACAACCGCTTGGCTTGGTTTACCAGTTCAGTTTCTTGCTCTGTTTTAGGCAAGGTGAGATAGCGATTCCACACGGTGCGAATTTCAGCACTGGCCTTTTGCACATCTGCCAATGCTTCTTCGGCGGTTTTCACACCGGCATTGGCTTTGTTGACGGCGTCGATCACCAGTACGGCATAGTCATCGGCAATGATTTTAAGGTCTTGCAACGGTACCACCCGCTCGTCATATAAATCATCCACACCGCGCTCAATGCTTGAGAAAATACTCACAGCGCTGCTGACGATGCCAATTAAGACGATAACGGGAACAAGCGAAATAATACCGAGTCGGGCGCGGACGTTCAGACGAGACAACATAACTCACCTTCACAGACGGTTGGTGGGACTGGGGGTGCTCTCAACAGTATAGACAGGGATCAAGCAGGCGCAAAAAGCCCACCACTAAAAATAAAAAAGGCCCGAAGAGCCCACAACTTCTCTTCGAGCCGGAAAACCAAATCACCCGCATCAGCGCGGCTACGGCTATTTTTCTTCAAACAGCGGCTTTTGCGGCCACACGTTTTCAAATTCGGGCTGTGTCTTTTGCGCTTTGGCTGCAAATATCTTCATCATGTCATTTGGACGGAACATACCCGCCTGCCACGTGGCCATGTAGTTCAGGCTGTCTTGCACACTGTGGTCGCGCGCGTAGTTAAGCATCTCTTTACAACCCACCACGGCCAACGGCGAGTTTGCCGCAATCTGCTGGGCGATGGTCATTACACCGTCCAGCATGGCTTCGTGAGAAGGATATACCTGATTTACAAAGCCAAGTTCTTTCGCTTCTTGCGCACCAAATTTACGGCCTGTGTAGGCAAGCTCTCGCACCATGCCTGCAGGAATCAACTTGGGTAAACGCTGCAACACGCCGACGTCAGCGGTCAGACCCAACTCGGTTTCTTTAATGGTGAAGTACGCGTCTTCGGTGCAATAACGACTATCGGCCCCACACACCATGGCGGTTGCACCGCCAATGCATGCCCCATGAATGGCCGTCAGAACAGGGATTCGGCACTGCTCCAAGGACGATAATGAGTCTTGTAGCTGGGCCACGAAGCGGCGTAGGTTTTCGCCAACGCGACCTGGGTCGCCGCTCAGTTGTACGGTTTTTGGGTCAGAGAACACAGACAAATCCATGCCAGCACTAAAGTGCTTACCCTGAGCAGAAATCACAATCACGCGCGCTTGCGCCGCATCGTCGATGGCTTGAATCACTTGCGGTAACTCACGCCAAAACGCCTGCGTCATGGTGTTCATTTCGTTGGGACGGCACAGCTGGATATGAGCAATGTGGTCCTGTATTTCGACATTAAAACACTGGTAAGTCATGTTCTCTCTCCAATTGACAGTGTCAAGATACGCACTAATATAGACATCGTCAAGATTGAAGTAGGCAATTGCGAACACACCCTAGGACAGGCTCCACGGAAACCCCTATAATCGGCCCCCATGAGTAGTAGTGACATCAAATCTCCCAAGTATCACCACGGCAACCTGCGCGAGGCCTTAGTCAACGCCAGTGTGGAAATGGTACGAGCCCATGGCATCGAAGGTCTGTCCTTGCGTAAACTGGCCGACGTGGTGGGCGTATCGCGTACCGCGCCCTATCACCACTTCAAAGATAAAGAAGCCTTATTGGCCGCCGTTGCTCAACATGGCTTTGCCGACTTAGGCGCGCTGTTGACCAAGGTGGTGAACGATACTGATATCCCGCTCATGACCCGTTTAGAAGGCGCGGTCAGTGGTTATCTAACCTATGCGATTACTTACCCAACCCAATACGATCTAATGTTCGGTCAAGCCCTGTGGCGCAGTGATCAACACGCCGAATTTCAGCGCTACGCCAAAGATTGCTTTCGCCAGTACGTGACACTATTTGAGTTGTTTGAACAGCAAGGCATTTTGCCCGCCGGAGAAAACCCGCTGCGGTTATCGCAACTAATGTGGTCACTGCTGCATGGGTTAGCCAAACTCAGCAGTGATGGAATTTTTGCAAAGGAAAGTGATTTACAAGAGATCACGGCTTACGCCATGAAAAAATTCGAAAGAACGTTACAGCCACTTTCCACAGTAGAAAAGCAACTGTAAAAGCAATTGCATAGAAAAACTGTATATAGCCAGTTACTTTAGTGCGTAACCATCACACCAGCCGCTAAGCAGGTGGTAAATAATTACGACGGCTATTGGCGTAACTGGTATTAAACGCATCAAACAAATGCTGCAAACTGCTGAGCGCATATTCTGCCCCCATCATTTCCATCAACGCCATGCCCACCTCTGCGGTACACAAATGAAAATCGTCGGGTGCTTTACGCAATTTATATTCGCTAAGGCGCTGGGTTTTTATGGGTAATACCGGCAAGTCCTGCAAGTACTGACTTAAACGAAACATGCGACCAGCCTGCCGCCAACTGCCATCTAAAATAATAAACGCTGGCGTTCTGCCAGATTGTTGAATGGGTTGGAGCACCACCCTCTCGTCATAGCCACCACGGTCATCGGGGAAAATAATGTGCGGCTGATACTGCGGGCTTTGTATGAGACGCAAAAACTCCGCGTCGGGTTCGGTGCGGTGCCAATAAAAGCGACGACTATGGGTCGGGATCGTATCTTCAATCAAGCGACCAGTGTTCGTGGGTTTGTAGGCCTCTTCTTTATGCATCAGCAACCAAATTTCAAAATCCACCGCCACCGGATTACGCTCATGGCAAATACAATAGCCCTGCGCCAGCATGCAGTCGGGGCAACGCGCAACTTTGGATCCTTTGGCTTTATAGGGGCGTCTTGGCGGCGACGGGTTTTGCATAGGGGGGCATCGATCTAGGTGGCAAAAAAACGGACGGCATTATAAAGCACCGTCTGTGAGAAAGGCAGCTACTTAAACGCTTAAGGGCTAGGCTAGCGAGAAAACTAGGTTTGGCTTTCATGCAAAAACGTCAGCAAATCCGGTAACGGAATCGGACGGCATAATCCATAGCCTTGCAAATAATCGCAATGTAACGCTTTTAGCTGTTCGGCTATAGCGTCGTTTTCTACCCCTTCTGCCACGGCCTCTAACCCCAGTTCGTGACACATATTTAATGTGGCTCTGACGATAACGGCATCATCCGTACAGGCCACCATATCCATAACAAACGAGCGGTCGATTTTAATTTCGTGTACGGGTAGTTGTTTAATATAAGCCAACGAAGAATGCCCAGTGCCGAAGTCATCAATGGAAATCACCACGCCTAATTCGGCTAATTCATTTAAAACGATTTTGGCCAATTCTGGATCATCCATCATCGCAGTCTCGGTGACTTCCAATACTAAATAACGGCTCTCTACTTGGTGACTGGCAAGGGCGTCTTGAATAAAAGAAGCAAACTTTCGGTCACGCAAATTCACCGCCGAAATATTCACCGCCACCGATATTTCAAACCCTTCACCATGGACCTTGGCCAAGGCCTCCAGCGACTTATGTACAACCCAGTGTGTGAGTGAATGAATCACACCTGACTGCTCTGCAATGGGAATAAATTCATCCGGTGGCATAAAACCATAGTCATCATGGAACCAACGCAGCAAGGCCTCCATGCTGGAGTAACCATTTTTTTTCAGACTTAGCTGCGGCTGAAAATACAACTGCAATGTGTCTTGCTCGATGGCTTTTCTTAATTCACCAGCCAGCGTCAAACGCCGTTCGCTGTATGGGTTGATGGCATCCACATACTCGATGACAGAATCATTTTTACGACTGCCCACGTCAGCGGCAATCAGAGCACTGCGCACCAAGGCTGGACCATCGTGGGCATCAACATTTATTTTGACCCAACCTGCATGCCCACTCACATCAATCACCATTTGTTGATATTCCAAAGGTTCCGATAAGCAGCTCAACAATTCGCGTAAACCATGTACAACAGACTTAACGTGCTGCGTATCCATCACGCAGCCTAAATACACGCCTTCAATCACAGCAATGCAGGCTCGATCGTTCTCTGTATATTCCAATGGGATAAATTCCGGTCGTGCCATCATGTATCGATTAAGCCGCTGCGCAACCTGTACAAATAATGCATCGGCCAAACTATGCCCTAAGGTTTGATTAATTTCGTGAAAGCGATTGATATGCAACAGCACAAACGCACATTCACTGGGTAACAAGCCACCTTGTTTTTGCCCGTCAAACCAACGCTCAAAATAAAGGCGATTAGGCAAGCCGGTCATTCCATGATGCAACGCTGCATGAATTAACCGCTTTTCCGCCAACTTGCGATGCTCACTTTCTTTCAGCATTTTTTGCTGCGCACTAAAGCGTTGTTTGCGCTCCATGTTTAATCGGTCTGCCAACGCAAACGAGAGCAAAATAGCCTCGGTGGCAGAGCCGGCCAACAAGCCGTTTTCGGTTAAGCCAGTGCGCGGCAGTACGCCCAATTTATTTAAAGCCAGCAATGCGCTACCACCGGCCACACAAATCCACGCCAGTGAATAGTAACGGGCAATGGTCTGGCCACGGTACCACTGATAAGGCCCTACAACTAAACAACTAAACGACACCACCACAGCGGCCAGTGCCACCGTTCGCCCCACCACAGCATAGTCGGCAAAAAACACCATAATCGCCACAACAAGCGTTAAACCCTGTAAGCCTTTTAGGAACAGACTGATTTTCGGAGCGAGCGAGTCCAAGGATAAAAACGCTCGTGTAAATTGCAGCGCAAAGAACATGGTGAATGGCATAAAAAACAACACCATAAAAGCCTGCAACTGAGGCATGTTTTGCGCAAAATGCGCTGTGACAAATCCATGCATGGAGAATTGCTGCAATGCAAAACCCATGATAAAGGTGACGTAAACCAAATACACAGGTTCACGCAGTGATAAAAAAAGAAACAGGTTAAATAAAATAATAACAAACATGACGCCGTAATAAGCTGACTTCATGCTTAAATCGAATTGATCATGTTCAAAGAACTTAAATTCAGATGCCACTTGCATGGGTACTTGCAGCGCACTTTTGGATTTTACGCGTACATATAAGGTACCTGTTTCTTTAGGCTCCAATTTAAACTGAAATAAAAAGCTACGGTGGGGTAAGGCGCGATTCTCAAATTTTTGTTGACTGCCAGACACACCAAATCGTGTGATCTCCCCTTGCTCAACAAAATAAAACTCAATGTCATTTAGCAAAGGGTTGCTGATCTCTAAAATACCATTTAGGCGAATAATATCGGCGTTATAAATATCGGCCCGAAACCAATACACACTATCGGTATATGAATAGTTAGGAGTACGCTCGCTGTGTCGAGTCCACTTAACTTCGGGTTGGGCTTGGATTTCTGCAATGGTCTTTTCGCCTCGGACATCTTCAAAAGCAAACAAATAAGGCGACAGACTTTGTGCGTCTTGCGTATTGGTTAACGCCAATGACTGTTCTAGCGGTTCTAACGGCTTGATCGCAGGCGCGTTTGCAGCTAGCCCAAGGGATGCCCCCAAGACACTTAAACCGAAAACCGTGGCGAATAACCAGACCCTGACTGCTAACTTCATGTTCAGCTGACTTTTACGACGTAATCACACAATTAAATAGAGACCCACAGACATCCATCACTGGTCTGCCACTGCCCGAAATGACGGGCTTTGTATTCAGTCTAATCGGTTTTCCTTAAAAGCCCCTGTTTTGCTAACTAATCATCAACAAAGCCACTAAAACGCCGAAAATCAGTCGCTCTTTTAAAAGTTTTGCGTTGAATAAATGACAGCCCAATCGACTCACTTCAAATCAGACGATCAAATGACCAAGTATTGAGATGCCGTAAACAGGACGAAGCTAACCAAAAAAGAAAAGGCAGCCAGGAGGTCACCAAGCACTCCACCATGTCAGTCCACCGCCACATAAAACCACCACCACGTCTCAATACAATAGAGCATGTCACTGGAGTCATCTTACCTGAACAATCCTCTCCTGCCAGATGCATAATCCACCAGCACCTATGGCGGGAGGAATTGTGG
>JBFHVZ010000121.1:0-11947 GCA_041589295.1 Pseudomonadales bacterium | reverse complement strand
GGCGGTCACACCTTCGGTAAAGCCCACGGTGCCGGTGATGCGGCTAACGTTGGCCCAGAGCCAGAAGCGGCCCCCATCGAAGCCATGGGTCAGGGTTGGTTATCAAGCTATGCCAGTGGTAAAGGCGATGACACCATCACCAGTGGTATCGAAGGGGCGTGGACAGCCAACCCAATTAAGTGGGACAACGGCTACTTTGACGCCCTATTCGGTTACGAGTGGGAGCTAACCAAGAGTCCTGCGGGCGCTCACCAATGGGTAGCGAAAGGCGAAGACGCCAAGGTCGTCCCAGGTGCTCACGACGCATCGAAGAAGTACGCGCCAATGATGACCACTGCTGACATGGCCATGCGCATGGACCCAGACTACGAAAAGATTTCTCGTCGTTTCCATAAAAACCCAGCAGAATTTGCCGATGCGTTTGCACGGGCTTGGTTTAAATTAACCCACAGAGACATGGGACCAAAAAGCCGTTACCTAGGCCCTGAAGTACCTGCGGAAGATTTAATCTGGCAAGATCCGATCCCTGCCGTGAACCACACGTTAGTGGACGACAATGACGTAGCCAAATTAAAACAAGACGTGTTGGCCTCTGGCCTAAGCGTAACGGAATTGGCATCTACTGCGTGGGCCTCGGCTTCTACTTTCCGCGGATCGGACATGCGTGGTGGTGCCAACGGAGCGCGCATTCGTTTGGCCCCACAAAAAGATTGGGAGGTGAACAACCCTGCGCAATTGGCCAAAGTGCTTAAGGCGTTAGAAGGCATTCAAAGCCAGTTCAACGCCGCACAAGGGGACAGTGATAAACGAGTTTCATTAGCCGACTTAATCGTGATTGCGGGCAACGCCGCCATCGAAAAGGCCGCCAGTGATGCCGGTGTGAAAGTCACGGTACCGTTCACCCCTGGCCGCATGGACGCCAGCCAAGCGCAAACCGATGTGGAATCATTTGCAGTACTGGAACCCATCGCCGATGGATTCAGAAACTACTTAAAAGGCAGTTACACCGTATCGGCTGAAGAATTGTTGGTGGACAAAGCGCAACTGTTGACCCTAACCGCACCGGAAATGACAGTGCTAGTAGGCGGCATGCGTGCCCTAGGGGCCAACGCCGATGGATCAAACCACGGTGTGTTCACTGATCGTGTGGGGCAATTAACCAATGACTTCTTCGTGAACGTGTTGGACTTAAACACCACATGGAAATCCATCTCGGACGATGACAATCTTTTCGAAGGTCGTGATCGTAAAACCGGCGCGGTGAAATACACAGGCACACGCGTGGATTTGATCTTCGGTTCAAACTCACAACTGCGTGCCCTAGCCGAAGTGTACGGCACCCAAGACGCGCAACAGAAGTTTGTAAATGACTTCGTCCGCGCTTGGACCAAAGTGATGAACGCCGACCGCTTCGATGTGAAGTAACCCTTTCCACAACCCGCTCTTACGGCGGGTTATTATCCAAAAAGCCTCGCGACGTTTAACGGCGCGAGGCTTTTTTATGAGACTGGACTGGCTTTTTTATCTGTTTTTATCTGCTTTTTACGTTGCTAACTCAACTGACTGGCGTCTACAAATTCTTCGGTGCGGGTGACTAGTAGCTGGTTAATCTTGTGGTTTTCGATATCCACCACCTCGAACTTGTAACCTGCGTAATTAACCGAGTCGGTTCGCTTTGGAATTTTGCGCAGGGTGTACATCATAAAACCGGCAATGGTTTCGTAGTTCTCCGCGTGAGGAAACGTATCCACGTCCAATGCGCGCATCACGTCTGCCAATGGCGTTAAACCATCAACTAGCCAAGAATTTTGATCGCGCTTTACGATTTGCTCTTCTTCGTTGACTACCAGCTCACCCATGACAATGCTCATCACATCTTTTAACGTGACCACACCCACCACCAACGCGTATTCATTCATCACCACATCAAAGTCAGTCCCTGCGGTTTTAAATTGTTCAAGTACTTCGTATAGGGTCAAAGTGTCGGGGATAATAGGCAGGGTTTTGATAATGCCGTCATTGGTCAAAGACATAGGCTGTTCATTTAGTACTTGCATTAACAAGTCGCGGCTGTCCACACAGCCCACTATGTGATCCAACACACCCTTACACACAATGAACTTCGAATGAGGGTGCTGTGCCAGTTTGCTTTTAATACTGGCAATCGGTTCGTCTTGTAAAAAATACACCAAGTTTTCCCGCGCAGTCATCGCTGAGGTCACCGTACGCGATTCCATACCAAAAACGTTTTCCAGTAATTGATGTTCGTGTTCTTGCAAAACCCCCGCTTGCGCGCCGGCGTCCATCATCGCCATGATGTCCCCTGGAGTAACATCATTGGGACGCATGGTCGGTAGACGCAACAAACGAAAGAATAAATTCGCTAAACCATTAAAGAACCACACCAAGGGTTTTAACACGGTAATTAACACCAACATTGGCTTAACCACCGCCAACGCGATGGACTCTGGTGCGATCATGGCCATGCATTTGGGGATCAAATCGGCAAACAAGATAAACAATGAAGTCACAAAAAATACCGAACACCCAAACGATAACAACTGCGCCCAAGCATCATTCATAAAAAACGAAAACAGCACTGCAAAATAGGGGGTTAAGAAGCTTTCACCGACGATACCGCCCAAAATGGCGACGGCATTTAAACCAATTTGTACCACAGTAAAAAAGTTACCCGGTGCATCCTGTAACATAAGGACTTTTTCAGCTTTGACATTGCCTTCACCACTCAAGGCTTGCAGGCGCGTCTTACGGGCGGCGGCCAACGCGATTTCTGATATGGAAAAAAAGGAGCTGCCCAGTACAAGAGCAAACAAGATTAAAAGTGTTTCGTAGGGGGTCATAAGTTCACCGGAGGGAATAAGCTGGCCTCACAGAAAAGACCAGCCAGAACAACGGCGTAATTATAGCTGAAAGAACTAACCACACATTAATTAAAAGCGAATATTCACGAATTTATTCGCACTGGCGTGGCAAATACTCACAGCCAACTAGTTGTCGTTGGCTGCGTCCTCGGCCACTAACGGGTATTTGGGTAAGACTCGGGTGCGGGCCGCTTTTGGATAGTTCTGACGGATGGCAATCATCACTTCTTCGATCTGCTGGCAATGGGCACGGGTATCGGCCATTTGAGCTTGAAGTTTGTCAGCTGTCTCGAACAATTCTCTCAAAACCTTGCGAAATCTATGGTTCTGAAACTCATTCATAATACCGTTCCCTGTGACAGTTGGGCGAACTGAAATCAGTCACCCCTACCTTTCAGGGTAGCTCTGGTTTAGCCACTGGGTTAGCAGCAAGAATGAAATAAACTAACGAATCTCGTCTTTATGCAAGATAGTGACGCTTTGGCTATCGTGATCAAAGACAATCACTGCCACGCCGCTGCGCACTTGGCTCAGCACCTGCTCAACTTTGGTTGCATGATCGACCTCTTGCAAACCATAGTCGGTACCTTCACGTTCGATAAAGGCTTCTGCAACGCCCACCAAGGCATCTTGGCTTAGCTGCTGCCATGGTACCAAGGTGTATTCTTGAGAGGACGAATTGGTATCGTGGTCGTGATAATCCGGCGGACCAGCGGATTGGTCTAAAGAAGTATCTAAAGAAGGATCAAAGGGGGAATCAAAGTCAGACATATTATTTAGTAAAAGCGGCTTCGCGTTCCCACTCACAGCGTACGCGCATATCGCCAGAGTTAGGAATATGGCAACCCGCAGTGGCGGCTTCCCAATGAAAGGTGTGCTTCCCCGACAGTTCGGTTTCTAAATGCACCGTAGCACTCACCCAGTACATTTTGCGCAGCAGTTCTTCAAACTTTTGCATCCACAGTTCCCATTCGTATTCCACCGCGCGGTACGACGCGCCAAAGTGAATAACTTGGGTATGGTACGAGCCGGTAAAAATGTCCACGCCGGGCAACGCAAACATGTCTACACACAAAAAAGGTGATTCCTTTTCAAAGGCCACAGGCAGCTCAAGCAACGCAGTACGGTTTACCATACGGCGGCGACGCTGATCGGTCTCAGGTGTCATCGGCACATCCTTGATACAGCCGTAAACGATTGATTCCTGGTCCACTCAGGGCTCCTTGAAAACAGTGGATTAACGGTCTACTTCGACCGGAAAACGCTTTGATAACAGATATTTACGCCGATTTCCAGCGCGAAATTCTGACGCCAATAGAGAATGCTAACCCATTCGCCTTTCGTTCAGCCCACCCTGTCTAACGTCCCACTCTGTCTAGTCACAACCGGCCAGCGACGCGGCAGCATTAGCCAAATAAGGTACGCCAAAAACGGCTGTCTTCTAGTTCGGCTCGACAGCCCGCCAGCTGCGCTTGATACACCCGCGCCATGCTTTCAACTTTACGGGCAACGTTTAACAGCCACTGTTTATTGCGGTAAGTACCACGGGAAAAACCACCCTGACCTTCGTGATAAGCGAGGTACAGGTTATAGGCATCATTGGGGTTAATACGATTCCGGCGAATAGACTTTTGGTTGTACCAACCGATAAAGTCCACCGCATCTTCAAAGTCGTCACGGTCCGCTCCCCAATTACCCGTTTGGCGTTGGTATTCTTCCCATGTTGGGTCCAGTGCTTGTGCATAGCCAAACGCAGATGAAGGTCGCCCTAGCGGGATGATCCACATAAACCATTCCCAAGGCGGGCGCGCATCATCAATAAACTTGGATTCTTGATAAATGAATGCCATGGTCACATGGGGCGGTACCCCCCAACGCTGTTCCGTCGTATCGGCAGCCAAATACCAGTCATAGTATTCGTCATACATGGCGCAAACGTTTTTAATGTTTTTCGGCTGCGCTGTGGAACAGGCCACCAGCCAAACGCTGGCGGCGATCATCAGCAGTTTTTTAATGCCTGCGGACATCCCGACTCCCTTTCAATTTTTTTATTCTGTTTATTGGTAATCGTCTTAAGGCGTCACGCCGTGCTTTTCGAGCAGAGCGAGAAATGCCGCTTCGTCCAAAACTTCGATCCCAAGTTCTTGCGCCTTCGCTAATTTGGACCCTGCTTTTTCACCGGCCACCAACGCGTGGGTTTTCGCCGACACACTGCCCGCTACCTTAGCGCCTAATTGTTGCAATAGCGCTTTGGCTTGGTCGCGGCCCATGGCGGCAAGCGTCCCCGTCACCACGTAAGTTTGACCATTCAATGGCAGTTCATCTGCGGATTTTTTCTCCACCACGGGCCATTGAATCCCCAAAGCCACCAGTTGATCAATCACCTTTTGATTATGGGGCTCGCTGAAAAAATGCAGTACGTGTTTTGCCACAATCGGACCCACGTCATCCACTGCCTCTAGTGCCGCTTGGTCGGCACGCACCAACACACGCAAATCGCCAAAGTGTTGTGCCAAATTTTGCGCCGTAGCCACGCCCACTTCGCGAATTCCCAAGGCGTATAAAAACTTGGGCAAAGTAGTTTGTTTACTCGCCGCAATTGCGTTGACCAAGTTATCCGCCGACTTAGGCCCCATTCGTTCTAAGCTGGCAATGGTCTGCGCATCTAAGCGATATAGATCGGCAAAAGATTCTATGTGCCCTTCGTCCACAAGTTGCTCGACGATCTTATCCCCTAAGCCATCTATATCCATGGCTTTGCGCGAAGCAAAATGTTTAATGGCTTCTTTACGTTGTGCCGCACACACGAGGCCACCACTACAACGGGCGACCGCTTCGCCTTCAATGCGCTCCACATGACTGCCGCATACTGGGCAGGCTTTCGGTAACTGAATGCTGTGTGTTTGCGCTGGGCGTTTTTCGGTGATGACTTTTACGACTTGCGGAATCACATCACCGGCACGGCGAATAACCACAGTGTCGCCAACGCGAGCGTCTAAACGCTCCACTTCATCCATGTTATGCAGCGTGGCATTGGACACAGTCACACCACCAACAAAAATAGGTTTTAGACGAGCCACAGGCGTGATGGCTCCCGTGCGTCCAACCTGAAACTCCACACCTTCCAGTACCGTCATTTCTTCTTGTGCAGGAAACTTACGCGCAATCGCCCAACGTGGCGCTCGACTAATAAAACCGAGGCGCTGTTGCAGCGCTAGGCTATCCACTTTAAATACGATACCGTCAATTTCGTAATTGAGATCATTACGTTTTTGCGCAAGTTGTTCGTAATATTCCAAACACGCCTGCAAGCCATCGACCACAGCCATTTCTGGATTGGTTTTAAACCCCCACTTGCCAAACTGCTGCAAAATAGCACTGTGGAATTCAGGAAGCTGCGCACCTTCGATACGCCCTAAGCTGTAACAACAAAATTCTAAAGGACGCTTGGCTGTTAATTTAGGGTCCAATTGACGCAGACTGCCAGCGGCAGCATTACGCGGATTCACAAAGGTTTTTTCACCTTTTTGTCTGGCTTGTTCATTTAGTTTTTCAAAGCCCGCTTTAGGCATATAAACCTCGCCACGTACTTCTAATACGGGCGGCGGCGTCTCGTCATCCGCTAACTGCAAACGTAACGGCACACTGGGAATGGTACGGACATTTAAGGTGATGTTTTCGCCCACACTGCCATCACCACGAGTGGCACCGCGCACGAGCACCCCGTTTTCATAAACCAAGCTTACCGCCAAGCCATCTAATTTCGGTTCACAAGCAAAACGGATCGTCTCTGGTTTGTTTAGTAGCCCAGATACGCGCTCATAAAATGCAGTAAAGTCGGTTTCGTTCATGGCGTTGTCTAGCGACAACATGGGCACTTCGTGAGTAACTGTTTCGAACGCGGATAATGGCGCTGCGCCGACTCGTTGCGTTGGGCTATCTTGCGTGACAAGGTCTGGATGCTCACCTTCAAGTGTTTGTAGCTCTTTAAACAACCGATCGTATTCGACATCAGGCAAGCTCGGATCATCAAGCACATAGTATTGATAGCTAGCTTGATCCAAGGTCTTACGTAATTCAGCAATGCGTGCAACGACATCCGTATGGGTTGAATCATGACCTGCTGATGGGTTAGCAGTCGGGCCATCAAACAAAGAGCCTTGCGTACTTTTTGCTTTAGGGCCATTGGCATTAGGATCATTGACTTTTGACATACGGTCGCTTTCTTTCATTCAAACAAAAAACGCAGTAACAGTAGAGACTCACCTCAGCTGTTGACTGCGTTTTCATCATCATTATGGATTAGGCTTTCGTCGCTTTCATTTTTTGCTTACGCGAAAATTCACGAATGCGATGACGACAATGCTCAATGGTTTGCGGTGTTAAATCGCTGTGACTTTCGTCGTGCAATTCAGCGTTAAAGTTACGGGCAAACACGTGCGCAACTTCTAACATGGCATCAAACGCTTCCATTGGATGCTCAGGCCCAGGCAAGCTCATGAAAAAGCTAATGCCTGTGGTGCTAGCAGTATCGAGCGTCGAGGGATCAAATGTTCCCGGCTCTACACCATTGGCCACGCTAAATTGAATTTTGCCTTTCGCGTTGGCCTGCTCAAATCGGTGAAAGATATCCATCTCGCCAAAACGTAAATCACAGACTTTAAACACATGATGCAAATCGCGACCTTGTAATGGCTCGCCATCGTCTTTTAGCACATTAATCACCAAGACTTCTTGGGCTGGTGGTCGATCTTTCAAGCGCTCGCCAACGACCACTGCATCCGTTGCTTTGGTATCAATCTCGTCAAATAACGGATCAAGTTCGGTCGCTATAGCTCGCTGCTTTTCAGCTGACTTTTCACCCGAGAGTCGATCACCCAACAAACGTTCTGCTAAAAATGAACTTTTGCTGGTTTTCGTTTTTTCTGGCTTTTCGGTTTTAACTGCATCCGCTTTTTTTGCTTTATCGCCATATTGTTTTGCGGCAAGGGTTTGCTCTGCCGCCGCTTTAGCAGCGGTTTTAGCCGGTTTGTGCAACGGGTCCACGTCGGAGGCAAAGCCGTCATCATCCAATGCTGAAAAATGTTCAAAGTCATCTTGCTCAGCCGATAAAGCAACAGGAGCCGCTGTGGGTTCAGGTTGCGCAGGCAAAGTTAATTCTTTTTGCTGGGGTGGATTAGGATCGACAGCGCCGCCCAATTCAACAGGGTCCATCAACATGGGAACGCTTTCGCGGCTTTTGGGCTTTGATGGTTTTTCGTTCAATGCCTTATCGACTGTGTTTTGTTCAACAACCTGTTTAGGGACCGATGTTTTTTGATCGACAGCTTTTAGGTCCGCGTCGGATTGACTGCTGGGTTTCACCTCAGTCTGTCGCACAGGTTTGTCAGCCGATTGGGGCAAAGCTGCGGCCTTAGACGCTTGCAAAGGGTCACGCTTAGATTCGACATCGGCGCTGGCTAGTTTAGTGTTTGCCGTGGTCGATTGTTGCTCTTGTTTAAGCGCATCATCATAAGCTTGCTTGGCTGCTTGTTGCTTTTTCGCAGCCTGTAGCTTTTCTAATTCGTCTTTCAGTTTTTGAGCTTTCAGTGCAGCTTGTGCTTTTTCATCATCAGCCATTGAAGAGTGAGTGGTCTTAGCTGAATCACTCTTAGCTGAATCGCGCTTAAGTTGAGTGCTATTGTGACTGGTGTTCGCTAGGTCAGCCTTACTCGTGTCAACTTTGATAATATCAGCTTGTGTGATGGGTTCGCCTACCTCGCGGTCTGCCTTTTCTAGTTTGCTGGCCAAGGCTTTAAAATCAAAGTCTTCCTCTGGCGCTTCTAGCACAACGGGTTCGGGTAACAATTCAGACTGACTGTCGGCATCTAGGGCTGGCTCTGACACGAAGTCCTGATCCATTTCGGCCAGTTCTTGCTCAACATCATTGAGCAGGTTAGCGGTAACATAGGTTTCGCTTTCGTTTGCAGACTGGGTGCTTAGCACCGCATCATCAAACTCAAGCTCGTCGTATTTATCCCCATGGGCATTGTCTGCCGAGGTGTCGCCCAGCTCACCTAGGGTGCGCGCGCCCCCATTAGGAAACTCGCTACCCAAGGCGTCATTAGCTAAGTCATCAAATTGATCGTCCAATTTAATGCGCAATTTATTGGCACGGCTTTGTTTCACTTTCTTGATGCCGTCCCACAGGATAAAGGCCATGACCACAAGGCCGATGACCAAAATAAAGCTGTGTAAACTTAAATCCATAAACAGAGTCGTTTGGTGTCATTAATGTGTACAACCCTAAGTACCAAGCAGGTTATACACCAAGATCTTATTAAAAATACGCCGTAAATGCTGACGAGTTAAGCTTCCGTCAGTTCCACGGCCTCTTCCATATTCACGCTTACGATCCTTGATACACCAGGTTCGTGCATGGTCACCCCCATCAACTGTTGCGCCATTTCCATGGCGATCTTGTTGTGGGAAATATAAATAAACTGCACCTGCTCAGACATGGCTTTAACCAAGTTGGCGTAGCGACCTACGTTGGCATCGTCTAACGGTGCGTCCACCTCGTCCAGCATACAGAATGGTGCTGGTTTCAGGCGGAAAATAGAGAAGACCAAGGCAATGGCCGTCAGTGCTTTTTCACCACCAGACAACAGGTGAATGGTGCTGTTTTTCTTACCCGGTGGGCGCGCCATAATAGCGACACCGGTATCAAGCAAATCATCACCTGTCAGTTCTAAATAGGCATGTCCGCCGCCAAATACTTTCGGGAACAATTCTTTTAAACCCGCGTTCACGCGATCAAAGGTTTCTTTGAAGCGGGTGCGGGTTTCTTTGTCGATTTTACGAATGGCGTTTTCTAATGTTTCTAACGCTTTTTCTAGATCGGCATTTTGCGTATCGAGATATTCTTTGCGCTCTGACTGGGTTTTATATTCTTCGATGGCCGCCAAGTTGATGGCACCCAAACGATTAATACGCTGATGAATGTCTTCAAGGCGTTGTTGCCAACGCTCTGGTTGCGCTTCTTCTGCCAAGTTTTGCAACACTTCTTCCAGTTGAACTTTTTGTTCTTCCAACTGTTCTTCGATGCCCGTACGGCGCACTTTAATGGTTTGGTGCTGCATACGGGTTTGTTCGAGCTGAGCGCGCAAGCCTTGGGCTTGTTGTTCGATTTTTTGCTTCTGCTGTTCGATTTCGCGGATTTCGTTTTCGAGCAGTTCTTTTTCGGAGCGTGCACCCTTCATGTGGTTTTCTACATCAAGGCGACGCTCTAATAGCTCTTCGTGTTGAGCACGCAATTCTTCGACCGGTGCATCACCTTGGTTTTGCTGTTCTAGCAATTGGGCTTTGCGTTCTTCCAGTTTTTGTTGGGTTTGGTCGTGACGGCCCATGGCTTCTTGCAGGCTTTGCTTTTTGTGCTGCAAGGTTTGCACTTTTAGTTGCAACTGGTGCACGTGGTCTTTTTGTTGGCGCGCCATTTGACGCGCCATATCCAACGCTTCGCGCAGCTCGTCACGCTGTTGCAATAGACTTTCTTTTTCTTGGGTAAAGCGTTCCATGTCGGCTAGCGCGTCTTGCCATTGCATACGGGCTTCGGACAGTTGTTCTTGCTCTAGCGCTTGTTGTTCTTTTAGCTCTTGGATCTCGCCTTGCAGCTGATTGCGACGTCCCAGTTGTTGCTCTAGGCGCACTTTTTCAGCGTGAATTTGCGATTTATGATCAGACAATTGTTGCGCAGCGTTGTTAACTTCTTTTTGCGCGTTGTCGCGTTGCTGCTCCAACGTATTGATGCGCAGCGACGTGGATTCAAGTTCTACTTCTAACTCTTCAACCAGCGCGTCTAAGTCGTCTTCTTGAATGGCCAGTTGCTCTAGCTCTTGCTTGCGCGCTAACACACCCGCTTGATCTTCGTCCTGACGTTTGACGCGCACCCAGTTCGGACCTAGCCACACACCTTCGCGTGTGACAATACTTTCGTGGGCTTGCAAGCTGCTACGCTCACGCAGTGCTTGTGCTAAATCATCGGCGCAGCGAATGGTGTTTAACCACGAAGCGTTTAACCCCTGTACTTTGGACGCCAAAGAATTCTGCGCCAATGCAGCCCCTTGAGTTGGGCTTGCGTTGTTTTCGATCAAGGTCATTTGACCGGATTTTAATTGCAAGAGTTTTTCAGCGTATTGGTCCAGCGAGTTCACCACAACCGATTGCAGTTGTTCAGCCAAAATGGTTTCGACGGCGGTCTCCCAACCACTTTCTACTTTGAGCTGATCAGCCAAACGCGGCTGGCTGTGTAGCTGATGGGTTTGCAACCAACGACCGGTTTCGCCGTCGGTGCCTAACGCCGCTTGTTGCAGTGCTTCTAACGCGGCTTTACGTCCCACTAGGGTTTGTAATTTGCTGCGTGCTTCGTTTAATTCGCTTTCTTGAGTTTGCTGTTTTTCGCGAGTTTGTTGTACTTGTTGCAACAAACGCTGAGCGTCTTCTTGTTGCTGTTCTAAGTGCAAGGTTTTTTCGCTTAGCTGCTCATCCAACATGGCCATTTGTTCTTCGGCTTCATCATCCACTTGCAAGCTGTCTAGCTCGCGGTGCAAACGATCAAGGCGTTGCGACAAACGTGTTAAGTTTTGTTCGATGTGCTGAATCTGTGATTTGCTAACCTCGGCGGTGCGCTGAGGTTCAGCGGATTTCTCGTTGAACTCATCCCACTTTTGCTGCCAGCCTTGCATGGCTTCTTCGGCTTGCAGTTGTTTTTCGTGGCCTTGTTCTTCGCCGGCTTGAAGCATTTCTAAATCGGGTTCAAGCGCTAGTAGTTCTTCGTCAAGCGATTCCATAGCCATGGCATCGTCTTCGCGCTGCATGGCCAATTCTTCAAAGCTGCCTTCTACTTCTTGCAGGTCAGAGTCGATCTGCAAAGTACGCTGACTTTGAAATTGAATGGTTTGATCTAGGCGTCCTAGCTCAGACCCAAGTTCGTAGAATTGCGTTTGGACTTTTTCGAAGGCGTCGGTCAGTTCGATCAAACGTAAACGTTTTTCTTCGATACTGGTATCGTCTTGCACTTGGGCAGT
>JBFHVZ010000120.1:0-12040 GCA_041589295.1 Pseudomonadales bacterium | reverse complement strand
GCGACAAGTAAGGGTGAGTCGGACGCCAGAGGCATGAAATAAATTTGGCTTGAAGCTTGATGCCTGAAGCTTGCAGCAAAACCATCTGTCTAGCTTCTAGCTTCTAGCTTCTAGCTTCTAGCTAGCAACACTCATGAATTCAGTATCGTCTTCGTTTTCGATGGCTTTCATCATCTGTTGAAGCTTCATGCGCGCTTCTTTGCGTTTGATCGCTTTGTTCCAGCGGCGGCGCTGACCATCACTTTTCAATTCTAACGGTGGCACTGGTGTGGATTTACCGTCCTTCATTGCCACCATAGTAAAGAAACAACTGTGAGTATGACGCACGGTTTTTTCTTGAATATTTTCTGCGACGACTTTAATGCCAATTTCCATGGAGCTGCGACCGGTGTAGTTCACTGTGGCTAAACAGGTCACCATTTCACCGATGTGAATGGGTTCTTTAAATAGAACATTGTCCACAGACAGGGTTACGGCATAGTGCCCGCTGTAGCGCATGGCACAGGTGTAGGCCACTTTATCCAGCAATTTCAGCAGCTCGCCCCCGTGCATATTGCCGGAAAAGTTTGCCATGGAAGGGGTTACCAGTTCGGTCATTTCGGTCTGGATGATTTGCCCCATATTTCACTCCAAATTGTGTTCAGTGGTTTCCGTAGTGCCCTTGTGAGGCCGGACGGGATTATAAAGGTATCCGCTTATAGCAGGAATCCGGCCAACTTACAGATTCTTGGCAATTTCATTCTAAAGCCTTCACATTGTGCGCGATTACTGGGGTTAGACGGAGTTAGCCTAAAGTATGGCTTCCTTTTGGGGCGCGCGCTACTTTGATATTGGATGCATTTTGGTGCGATAGCGATTCTTGCGTGCATCATCTTTACGCTTTATGACCACAGGATTCTCTTTGCCTGTGTGGATTTAGGCTAGGCTTATCATTGGACCATATCGGTTTTGCAAGGAAGAATCCGTCAGTGGCTAAGCCCGGTAATCAGGAAATCAAAGGTAACAAGCGTAAGCTCATCGGTATTTATTTTGTGCTTATGCTGCTGTGTTGCGTGACATTCATTGGCGGCACCTTTGTGCTGGTCATGCAGAATGTCAATCAGGCTGAAACCGAGTTCCGCCAATACAGCCATCAAGTTCATCAAAGTCTGACTCAATCCTTTGCCGTTAACGAAACCATCTTGGATGGCTTTGCCGCCTTTTTGGCCGAAGTGGGTATGCAAGACCCGAATCGGGCGCGGTTTTACACCCGTACCATGATGGACCGCTATAACCACCTCTACATGTTTCAAGCGGCGCAGCGCGTAGCGGGTAACGATGTGCAGGCGTTTGAGCAAGAGATGAGTCTGCATCTGAACGAGCCCATGTTGGTACGCAGTTTCGTTTATGGACGAGGTTTAATTCCGGCCACGCAAGATGAGGCATTTAATTATTATCCTATCGTATTTGTTGAGCCGACATTTACGGATGGCTTCAGTGTGGTCGGCTTGGATATCGCCTCTATTCAATTTATTAAGGACGCCATGAACCACGCGCGTAGTTCCGGTTTAGGTGCGATTAGCCAGCCTATCGAATTGAGCGAGGGGGAACCTGCGTTTGTGTTGGTAAAACCCGTGTATCAAAAATTAGAAGCAGAGCCCGGCCAATATGCGTTGCTGGTGGTGCAATCCGACGAGTTAATTCCCAATCAACGCCCTTCTGACCCCGGTTATTTTTTGCGGGTAGCTTTGTCGGGTGGTGAGTTTTCGTTTTTAAACATTAAAACCGACGCCATGAGTCAATGGGAACAATGGTTATTCCCTGAGTTAACTCGACTACTTCACATTAAGGTTGGTGCGCAAACACTGACTTTAACCCTGCGACAGCAATTGGGGTTTAAACACCTTAACTGGCCGCTGATATTTATTATGATTGTGATTACCTTAGTGGTGTCGCTGGCCGTTGCATTAATGTTCCGTCTGCATTTAGAGGCGGAGTTAATGAAACAGGAAGCCAGTATTCAGCTTTACCGCCAAGCGAATTACGACAATTTAACTGGGTTAGCGAACCGACATTACTTTGATGGTAGTTTTCGACGTTCCATTGCCGCTGCCAACCGGCGTAAAGCAAAAATTGCTTTGCTCTATTTAGATTTAAACGACTTTAAATATGTGAATGACACCTTTGGTCATCAAGTGGGTGACAGTATGCTGGTGATTGCGGCCGGTTTGATTTTGGATGCCATTCGCGCAGACGATTTAGCGTCGCGTTTTGGTGGCGATGAATTTGTTGTCATGCTCGAAAGTATTCAAGGTCGTTCAGATGTTGAAAGCGTAGTGCGCCGTATTCGAGAAAGCTTCGCACAAGTCACACAAGTTGATGGTCAAAACGTCAAACTGAAAACCAGCGTGGGGTATGCAATTTATCCCGACGATGCTCAGACTGTCGATGATCTAGTTAAGCGTGCAGATAAACGCATGTACGAAGACAAGCGTGCGTTTAAAAATGGGCACGATCAAGTCACACCCCTTCGTAAATAATGATACTAAAGCATATCCAGTAGATGCTGGCTTAAGATATCGCTGATAGCCTGTAGTAACTCCGTGCGTTTTACCGGTTTGGTAATGAATTTATTCATACCGGCTTGTTCGGCTTGACGGCGATGGCTATCCATGGCGTGGGCGGTGAGTGCAATAATGGGTATGGCTGGTCGATTCTCGGACTGTTCAATTTCACGTATACGGCGCGTGGCTTCAAAACCGTCCATGACGGGCATTTCACAATCCATCAAGACTAAATCATAGTTTCCGGCATGGGCTTTAAGTTCTGTTACAGCCTCCTCGCCGTTCTCCACCAGCTTGGGTTCTGCACCTAACTTTTTCAGCAAGGCGTCGATGACCATTTGATTCACTTGATTGTCTTCGGCGACCAAAATGCGCGTTCCGTTTAACGGCATATCATCGTCGTGGTTAACGACAAACTGATGATCAGGTTTAGCATCGGTCATTTTGCTCAGTTTACGAAACAGCACTGAGGTATTTAGCGGGCGGTTAATATGCGCTGGCCGGTCAAAATCATCCACCGTAATCACACGGTCTGCCGGTAGCTTGTAATGACGGCAAACATGGTCGATGGAACTGCGATTCACGACCGAATTGTCCACTAACAGCCAGCTGAATGTGTGTGCGTGATGGGAATCTGTTTTTTCTGGGTTTAGCACCACAGGCTGTGCACCCCAAGAGGTTAAGTGCATACAAAGCCATGCTTGCTCGTAAGGATTTTCAATTAACAAGCCAATGGCATGACGTTCTACATCATTTAAGTCCACGGGTTGTTCATCAAGTACGTCTACCTTACAAGTGAACCAAAACGTCGAACCTTCACCCTCAGCGCTCTTAACACCGGTGCGCCCGCCCATTAGTTCAGACAAACGTTTGCAAATGGCGAGGCCTAATCCTGTGCCACCAAATTTTCGTGTGGTGGATGAGTCAGCCTGCGAGAAGGATTCAAACAAATTACGCTGGTTGGCTTCGCTGATACCCATGCCAGTATCAATGACTTCGATTTTTAGTTGCTCTGTGGTGGTGTCTACACTCAGTACTAATTTGATTTCACCTTTTTCAGTAAATTTAATCGCGTTGCTTAGATAATTAAGTACGACCTGCCGCAACCTAACGGGGTCGCTTTGCACGTAGATGGGTCCGTGAGGGCGAACTTCTGCGGTTAACGTGAGGTTTTTATCGCGCAAGCGGCTCGCAAAGATCGAGGTACAGTCTTCGACAAAATCAAATAGGTTCACGGGGATACTTTCAATGTCGAGCTTGCCAGCCTGAATTTTTGAGAAATCTAAAATGTCGTTAATGATGGTTAATAGAGACTCGCCGGAACTGTAAATGGTATTCACAAAGCGGCGCTGCTGTTCCTCTAAATTGGATGCACGTAATAAGTCAGACATGCCCATGATGCCGTTAAGCGGCGTTCGAATTTCGTGACTCATCATGGCAAGAAATTCATTTTTAGCTTTGCTTTCGACTTCGGCTTCGATACGGATTTTTTCGCTTTGCGATGCGATTTCTTTTGCTTGCAGCTTGGCTTTTAAAAGCTCGGTTTGGCTTTGTAGTACATCGCGTTCGGCACGCATACGGTGGGCGCGCTCCGCTTGAATGCGATAGCCTAAGGCGAACGACAACATCAAAGCCTGCAACGAAGCCGTCATGGGGAGAATAAAATCCATTAAAGGGTGATCGGGAATAACGCCCAATTTCATAATGCCCACCATGGATACGCCCACGCCGACCACCAACCAAGACAGTGTGTAGATGCGCGCCATTTCCCCTTTTCGAAGCCAGTAGTAAATACCAATGGCCGAGCATAGGAAGGTACTACTAATGGTCCACATCATTAAAATCTTAATGCCCAGTCCATAAGGCAATACCAGCGCAATAAATGGATTCAAAATCCCACCGGCCATGACATACAAGATGCCTCGGTATGGCCAAGTGTCTTCGGTTTTTATTCCTAAAAAGTGCTGCGTAAATTTGCCGATAAAAATACACGACAAGGATATGAAAAAACTGATGGAATATTTTTGAAACTGCGGGGAGTGACTCCACAAGTGTTGATAACCGTAGCCACTTAATGCCACCAGAAACAGCAAAAAGCCGCTGGCAAATAACACGTAGTACAGGAAGCTAAGGTCTTTGACGCTGACGTACAAAAACAAGTTGTACAAAATCATTACCAGAAAGATACCGAAGAACACCCCGTGCATGACGTAGGCTTCGTGCTCGTGGCTATAAAACCACAGCTCGCTCCACAGGCTTAGCGGAATTTGCATTGTGCCTTCGGTTTGCACGCGAATATAAATGTCCGTGTGCTCTGCACCGCCTAGCTCAATGGGGAAGATAAAGTGACGATGGTTAATGGCGCGGCCAGAGGCGGGAAGGGTATCACCGGCTTGCCAATGTTTGATGGGCTTGGACTCGTGAACATCGTACACATCAATGCGGTCCAGCAGCGGGTAGGCGATGCGCAGTAGCCAATTGGCCTTGCCAATGCCTTCGTTTTCCAGCTCGAGCTTGAGCCAGTAGACGGACTCTGTGATACCAAAATTCAGACGTTGCGAACGATTGGCTTGCCATGCCAGTGGTGAAATGTGCGAGGCCTCTGCTGTGCTTTGTGCCGCTGCGTGCGAAGAGTCAAGAAGATCCTCTAAACGCAGGCGACCAGAAGGGTCTTCCATGTACCAAACCCGATCACCTAGGTTCAACATGGCAAGGTCCTGATCACTGGATACTAAATTGCTGGCCTCTGCTGAGCAGATGAACAACCAAACCAACAGGCCGATAAAACGCAACGTACCACATCCTGAATAAGCCAAACCCGTCCTTAAAGAATAGATGACTTAGACAGAGATCACAGGTTTCGCCGTCACATCTGAGAGCAATTTGTCATATACAGTCGATAACTGATTCCAAGCGTAGGGCGTGGTATCGGGTGCATCGGGTAAGCCAGATTCGATCCAGTGTTTCAATGTTTGCACAATTCGTTCAGCTTCCACGTCGGGGTGCTGAGGATTGCTCGGGTATCGCAGGTGGTCAGGCACCCACTCGGGATAGGCGAGTCGGTCAGGCACCAAGGGGACACACCCTAACGCTGTGGCCTCTAAAACGGCGAGGCCTTGAAACTCATGGATGGCAGTGGAAAGCACAACATCCGCATGTGACAAACAGTCCTCATAGGCTTGTCTGTCGGCCAGTGTGCCCATGTGTGTAACACAGCGTGGGCGGTTGTCTTGCAATTGTTCAAAGGCGGCTGGCCAGCGACGAAAACGATGCCCCAGAATGTAGACCTCAACCGGTAGTTCAGCTGCATCCAAGAGATGGCAAACCTTGGCTAAGGTTTGTGGTGCTTTGTCGTATTCCCAGCGATGGTTCCAAACCAATTTTAATGGTCGAGCAGCGGTGTCGCTTTGTGACTCTGACTTGTCTTTACACTGAGCCATCGGCTGGCGAATAGGCACGGGCAAGACACAGCTGTTTTGCAGCTTCGTCTGCACCGCTTCGCGGGGGCTATGATCCGGCATCTTTTTCAATAGGGCGTCGACACCTTGGCAAAAACTGGTGCGATTGTAATGGGAGTTAAACACCACCTGATCGGCAGCAAGCGCGCTATACAGGTTGACCATCTGTGGTTCGAGGCTGTTAAATTGCTCTGTACTACTGGGGTAAGCGAATTGGTTCTCGTGAAAGTACAGCAGTGTTGGCGTTTGCGCCAACGACGGCACCAAACCTTTGAGTGTGGCTACGTCGACCATGGAGGTAGCGACGATTAAATCGTAGGGCTGACGCAATACATCAGCCTGTTCGCCCAGTGCCCAGCTCAACGGATTACCACGGATGCGCCAGCTAAAATAGCGCCCTGGTAGGGTCAAATATTGCCACTGGTGATGGCTTAAATGTTGGGTCAAACCCTGACACCAGCTGCGGTGGCTGGCAGTGTCATAGGCGCTCAGTAAAAGGATGTGCATAATGGGCGGCTTATTTTTCCGGTTTGCAGTATCATACTGTCCAAAATACAAACAAAAATGTCTCGTAGTACGATATGACCGCCGCAATCTTACCTCACTCCTTGCAAATTTTAGTGGTTGAAGACCACGCCCTTTACGTTGAAGGCCTGAAAATGGCGTTAGCTTCGGCGGATTTTAAAGTGGACCTAGTGGCCAAAGGGTCAGTGGAACAGGCGCAGTCTTGGTTGTTGCAGAACAGCCCGCATCTAGCGCTACTGGATCTAAGCCTGCCAGACGGCAGTGGTTGGGACTTGTTGCAATGGATCAGTCACCTATCGACCCCCATTCCCTGCGCCATGTTGACGGGTTCGGACATGCAAACCGATATGGACAAAGCGCTGCAAATGGGTGCCCGTGGTTTTATCAACAAGGGCATCGACAGTGCCGAACTGGTGGCCGCTATCAGTGCCATCATTAGTGGTGAGATTTATACCCCCCATGCAGACAGCATGACCCTTACGGGCCGCGAACGCGCGTTGGCCGACGGCATCACCCCACGTCAATACGAAGTACTATCGCTGTTGGCGCAAGGGTTACCCAACAAGATTATCTGTCAGGAACTGGGCCTAACTGCAGACACGGTGAAAACCCATCTCAAAGCCTTATTTGCTCATTTTGGCGTGCATAATCGCACCGAATGCGTGGCAGTGGCCGCCAAGCAGCGCCTTGTTGAGATTGGCGCTGGGCAATAGGCTTTCAAAATTAGCGAGAGTGACGCTCTAACCAAATTCGCAGGCTTACCGGCGTAACTGGCTTGGGCAAAAAGCTTACATCCGCTTGCTTGCACTTTTCTGGTAAACCTCGATCGCCACTGGCGGACACCAAGAGCGCTGGCAGTTCAGGGCGCTGCTGGCGCAGTGCCGCAATCCATTGCAACCCCGTCACCTGATTCCCTAGCTCGTAATCCGCGAGCACCAAATCCACGGATTCAATATCGGCGTTGCCGACCGCATCTAACTGTGTCGGTGTTACCACCTTATGTCCCCAGTCTTTTAACAGCGCTTCCACGTACAGGCGCTGTTGGTAATCGTCTTCTAGTAACAAAATGCACAATGATTTGGTGGGTAGGCGTGGCACCACGGTTTCTACTTTGGCAATGCCTTTAGGCAGCAATAATGAAAACTCACAGCCTTGGTTGGGGGCGCAAGTCAGGGTTAAATCAATATCCATTAGGGCGCACAATTCCTTCACAATCGCCAAGCCCAGACCCAGACCTTGTTGATCGTGGTTACCTCGTTCGTAGGGACTAAAAATGGTTTTGCGAGTTTGCTCATCCATGCCGACCCCATTGTCTTTAACCACTAAACGCACCTTATCGCCATGACGGTGAGCCCGTACTTCGATTAAATCAGCTTGGGCATGGCGCAGCGCATTGGTGACAAGATTGCCAAGCACTCGGCTTAACAGTGTGCTGTCTGTGTGGACCCACAAGTCATCGGCCACATCCACTTTGACGGTGGGGGTGCTGGGGACCACGGCCATTAAGCGGCTAAGTTGCACGTCGTTTAAGGTTGGGGCCACAAGGCCAAAGTCCAAGCGCGAAATATCTAACAGGCTTGTGAGCAATTCGTTTAATTGTTCATGGGCCTGATGTAAACGGGGCGTGGTGCTTTCGACCTCTTCTGGGTGACTGCGTAAGCGGTCAATCATCAAACCGATGGCATGAATGGGCTGGCGTAAATCGTGGCTGGCTGCGGCAATAAATCGACTGCGGTTATTCACATCGGCCAAGGCCAGTTCGTGATTTAAGCGTGCTTGGCTTAGGTATAGAAAGTTTGTGCGTGACAGTCGCTCTAACAAAAATGCTCCGACCACACCCACCACATTGGCACTGGCAAGGAAAAACGCGGCGTAGAAGATTTCCTGTTGCGGCGCGCCAATTAACCACTCGCCAAACACATAGCCACCCGTGACGAGAATCGACGCCAAGCTACTGTGTAAAACCGGCAAGCCAAACAAAAAATAGCCAAACATCAGCAGCAAAAATAACCCCTCGTAGGGCAAGTCGATGCCGTTAATGTGCGATATGAGCAAGATAAATAATATGGATAAGCCATTCACAAAATAGGCGAAGCTGAACAGCCGATAAAACCGTCCGGCATGGGTGAAGCGATAGCTTGCGGCCAGTACAAAGCAGATAAGCGGCACATCTATGCCCAAGCGGACCAGAATGGTTTGCATTAACACATCGCCACTGAACTGGGTGTAGTCCATATAGCAATACAGCAAAATCATGGCGATGGCGGTGAAGGCCAAAATTCGAATGCGAGGAATGTAGTACTCCAGCCGGTACTGCATGAACTCCAGCTCTAATTCGGGCGGAAACTGCAGCTGCCAAAACCACTTCTGTCGTTGCAGCGCTTGTTGATAAGGATTAGTGGCCGAAGCGGATACGGAGGTAGACACATGCGATTCCTATGACAGCGACGTAGTCGATTGTACATGGGAACCTTGGTTGCGCGAGGCATAAGCATAAAAAAGCCGTCGAAACGACGGCTAAAATTCAGTTGAAATCAACTGCAAAGGAACGGGCAACAATCCATAGGACCGTTACCAAGGAAAACCCAAGTCCGCGTTTTCCCATCACCCGATCAGCTTATTAACTGGTGTGACAATAAGCCATCGCCCAATTGGGGATTTTGACCGCTTGATTAGGTTTTTGTGATGTTCAGCCATTTTACTTAGAAAATTACTTCCAAATGCAACAAAATGACCACCAAAGCCGCCAACTCAGGGCGAATATGTCCAGATTGGTGATACAGTTAAACGATAGGCGGATAACCTTTCGCACAGTACGGATTTCATTCACTTGACACAAGAAGTGAATCGTTATTCACTTCTTGTAGTAAGGACTCGATTGCATGGTGTACAGGCAAACCGAATTGACCAAACAAAAAAAGGCCGGCACGCGTCAGCGTATTTTGGAGCAGGCGCGGGCATTGGTGATGGAAGGCGGTTTCGCAGCCGCCTCTGTGGTGGCGGTAGCGCAGCGATCGGACATCGCCACCGGCACGATTTATCGGCACTTTCCTTCCAAAGGTGAGTTAGTAGCCGAGGTCTTTCGCATGGCGTCCGGCAAAGAGCTGCAAGCGGTAACCGCAGCCAGTCAGGTAAAAGCGACGCCCACCGAACGTCTGCGCCAAGCCGTGAACACTTTTGCTTCCCGTGCGCTTAAAGCGCCTCGGTTAGCGTATGCACTTATTGCCGAACCGGTGGACCCATTGGTCGAAGCCGAGCGCTTGAGGTTTCGCTTCGCTTATTCCGAAGCGTTTGAAGACCTCATTGAAGACGGCGTTAAAAGCGGCGAATTTGCCCAGCAAAAAGCCAGTTTTTGTGCGGGGGCGTTGGTGGGCATGTTGGCGGAATCCTTGGTTGGCCCGCTATCACCGCAGTTGAGTTCAGTGCAAGAGCAAGTCAGTGAGCGGGAAACCCTCACCGAAGCTGACAAAAGTGAATTACTAAACGAAATCTTGGCCATGGCGTTACGAGCAGTGGAGGCCAGCTAACCCCTTAGGTTTGAACGGCGTCATGTGCCTATACGTTAATGGCATTGGCCAAAACGGGGACGGATATGAACGCCAAAAACCAACCTCAGCACGCGCTGTTTGACCGCCGCACCGCAGCGGAAACACATGATGTGTTCAACCAGCCCACGGCGTTGGAAGACTATAACGCCTACGAATCTGATCAGGCATTACAACACTGGGTGGCAGCGTTCGACGGTCACTGGCACGCCCAAGGGTTAAGTGCCTACGGCCAGCAAGTTGGCGGCGAATTGGTTCAAGCTGGATTCGACGCCAACAAATTTAAACCAGAATTCAAAACTCACAATCGTTTTGGCCAACGTATCGACCAAGTGGATTTTCACCCCGCTTATCATCAATTAATGGACGCGACCATTACCGCTGGACATCACAGCCTCGCTTGGACACAAAAACGTGCAGGGGCGCACGTGGCCCGCGCCGCGTTGGAATACATGCACACCCAAGCGGACCCCGGCACAGGTTGCCCATTAACCATGACCTTTGCCGCCGTACCGGCGCTGCAACATCAACCGGACCTCGCTAAAGAATGGCTACCGAAAATTCTCAGTAACGAATACGACCATCGTAATGTGCCGTACTACGAAAAAAGCGGCCTGACCATTGGTATGGCCATGACGGAAAAACAAGGCGGTAGTGACGTGCGCGCGAACACCACCAAGGCCTACCCCATTGGCGACAGCGGCTCAGGCCAAGCCTACGAAATTGTCGGGCATAAATGGTTTTGTAGTGCGCCTATGTGCGACGCATTTTTGGTACTGGCTTATACCGGCACGCCAGAGCAAGGCCTGTCGTGCTTTTTATTACCGCGCTGGCGTCCAGATGGCAAAAAGAACGAGATGTACGTGCAACGTCTTAAAGACAAAATGGGTAACGTCTCCAATGCATCCAGTGAAGTGGAATACCGTGGTGCGTTTGCGTGGATGGTGGGCGAAGAAGGACGCGGCGTGCGCACCATTATCGAAATGGTGTCTATGACGCGCTTTGATTGCATGGTCGGCTCGGCCGGTCTTATGCGTCAAGCCGTGGCGCAAGCCCTGCATCACACCTCGGGTCGCAGCGCTTTTGGTAAAAACCTCCATGAGCAGCCGTTGATGCTCAACGTGCTGGCGGATCTTGCCATCGAAAGTGAAGCGGCTTTGGCGATTAGCATGCGCGTCGCCCATGCCCTCGACGCCGTGCAATTGGACCCAAGCAACGAACACGAAAATCTGTTCAGTCGCGTGGCCACGGCCATCGGCAAATACTGGATTTGTAAGCGCGTGGCTCAACACACCTACGAAGCCATGGAATGCATCGGCGGCGTGGGCGTGGTGGAAGACAACATCCTGCCGCGCTTGTATCGCGAAGCGCCCATCAATGCCATTTGGGAAGGCAGCGGCAACGTCCAGTGTTTGGATGTGTTGCGCGCCATGCAAAAAGAACCACAAGTGGTGGCTGCGTTTTTGGCCGAGTTGGAAAAAGGTCGCGGTCATTATGCGGCGTTGGATACTTACCTAGATAGTCTCAAGCCGTTATTCGCTGATCTGTCCACATTGGAATTTCGCGCTCGCAGCGTGGTAGAAAAACTGGCCTTAGCTTGGCAAGCCAGCACCTTGGTGCAGTTTGGCGATGCATTAATTGCCGATGCGTTTATTCAATCGCGTATCGCAGGTGAGGGTGGTCACTACTATGGCACGTTGCCAGCGGGCATTGACGTGGCGGCCATTGTGGCGCGAGCGCAACCGATTCTTTAAGCGGGTGGCGTGATCTGCCTTTGAGCTTGGCAGGCGCATAATTCAATTAAGAAAATTGTAAACCAGCGATCGCAAGAGGCCGAGCGAGGTTGATGGAGCTTCCATTTAGGCGACCTTGGATGCGCCCGCTGTAACGGCAAGTCGACCGCACCCGAGTCCGCAGTGGGTCAAACGCGAGCATCTATTCAGCTGTATGAACTTAGTGGCTGTAGCGG
>JBFHVZ010000119.1:0-12098 GCA_041589295.1 Pseudomonadales bacterium | reverse complement strand
ATTGGGGGCATGTAACGACACCGCCAACGACACATCTGACACCTTGGCCAAGTCATACAGTTTTGGCACCACACCCGAGGTACTTAACGTCACGCGGCGCTTAGATAATCCATAAGCAAAGTCGTGCATCATCAGGTCCATGGCATCGACCACGTGATCAAAGTTAAGCAAGGGTTCGCCCATGCCCATCATCACCACGTTGGTGATGCGGCGTTCGCGTTTTTCGCCGGGCTTATCAAAGCTTTTTGCAGCCACCCAAACCTGACCAATGATCTCCGCCACGGACAAGTCGCGGTTAAAACCCTGTTTACCGGTGGAACAAAAACTACAATCCAGTGAACAGCCAATTTGGGAGGACACACATAAGGTTCCGCGATCCCCTTCTGGGATATAGACGGTTTCGATGGCACTGCCGCCGGGCATTTTCATAACCCATTTTTTGGTGCCGTCTTTGGAAATATCGTGATAGATAACTTCCGGATATTCGATGCAGGCAATCTCACTGAGCTTTTGACGCATGGCCTTGCTGACATTGGTCATGTGCTCAAAATCGTCGATGCCGATTTGGTGCACCCACTTTAACAGTTGTTGCGCACGAAACGGTTTTTCACCCATATCCACAAAGAACTGCTCCATCTTTTTAGGTGACAAACCTAAAAGATTGATCTTCTCTGCTTGGGGTTCGTGTTGCTCTACAACGTCTGTCATGGGGCTCTCTCTTGCGTTTGAGTAACTCAAAGCGCGTACTGCTTAAATACGGAAAAAGGGCGGTCGCAAACTGGACTGATCCATCTGCTTTGCCGCCCTTTTCTGACCGCTCACACGGTCATTGTTCTGCCACTAAAGCGACTCGGACCTTAGCCCGAGCAACTTAATTAACGTGCGCAGATTTCTTCAGCTTTGAAGAAGTAGTTGATTTCGCGCTCAGCAGATTCCAAAGAGTCAGAACCGTGAACAGCGTTAGCGTCGATGCTTTCAGCGAAGTCAGCGCGGATAGTACCAGCAGCCGCTTCTTTAGGGTTAGTTGCGCCCATCAGTTCGCGGTTTTTCAGAACAGCGCCTTCGCCTTCTAAAACTTGAACCATAACAGGACCAGAAGTCATGAAACCAACCAGGTCTTTGAAGAAAGGACGCTCTTTGTGCTCAGCGTAGAAACCGCCAGCCAATTCGTCATCCAGCTTGATCATTTTAGAAGCAACGATTTGCAGACCTGCTTTTTCAAAGCGGCTGTAGATTTCACCGATTACGTTCTTAGCAACTGCATCTGGCTTAACGATAGATAGAGTACGTTCAACGGCCATTTTCTTCTCCAATAAAGGGCGTGATATGTCAAAAATCTCGCGGATTATACGGGATCTGAATCAAATTACCACTGGTTGTTTTTTGTTCAGAAACAGGGGTTTTTCGGCCTATTAGAATGCTGGAGCTGGACGGTGGATGCTCGTCACGAAGTGATGGACGCTGGACAGCGATGGTTTGGCTACAAGCTTCTGGCGTCTAGCTTCAAGCCTGCTTTGCGTCCGACGTCCGACTCCTGACGTCCGACTCAAAGATACTTGTCGCCCTAACACCCACAAGGGGCGCGCCGAGGGCGACCTACAAGGTGTGACCGCAGTAGATCGTAGGTCGCGGCTTAGCCCGACACCCGACGTTCCGCTCCGGACACCCAGCTCCCGACGTCCGACTTAACGCCAGACGGTCATCAACCCTTCTGTGCCACACCCTGAATACGTTTAACCATGGAGCGCAGGCCGTTGCCGCGCGTGGGGGACAAATGCTTGATCAGGTCCAACTGGGTGAAGAACTGCTCGATATCAAACGCCAGCACTTGCTCTGGGGTCTTGCCGTTGTAGGCCGCCATGACCACGCCCAACAGGCCAGACACTATGTGTGCATCGCTGGCCACCTCGAAGTAAAGCTTGCCGTCGATCTTGTGCGGTTCGATCCACACCTGACTCTGACAGCCTTGGATAAGGCGATCGTCTGTCTTTAATGCCTCGTCCATGGGCGGCAATTGCTTACCCAAATCAATGATGTACTTGTAGCGCTCTTCCCAACTGTCGAAGAAGCCCAGCGTATCAATGATTTCTTCTGGGGTAATGTCAGACCCGAAGGCACTGGTGACAGCTGGATTCGTCATAGTTAGGGCACCACATGGACAAGGGTAGGAATTTCAGCGGCGCATTGTACGGATTTGGCTCCCATAGCGCAAAATTCAAGCGCCACCGATGCGCGCTGTTACAGGCATCACGGCCAAGCAAATTGCAGCAATATCGGGCGTTTATCCGTGGGTTCACCAGCCTGATCTCCCTGAGGTATCAAGCGAGGCTTGCCGTTGTTGTCTGTGATGACCCACAGAGCTTGGTCCTCGACCAAAAGACCTTCGGCGGTGCCATAAGGGCCAGACTCAAATCCCCATTGCGCGTGTTGATATGCAAACGAATAACACCGCGACATTTCGTCAGGTGCGGCTTGCGCCACAGGTCGCCACACACACACACGATGATGATTTCGTTCCAATACGTAAAGCTGGTTCTGCCACACCGACAGGCCGGTGTAATCCCAAGGTAACCCTTGGTCAGACAAAACAGGGCCTGCTTGAATACTAAAATGCGCAGTGTTGGCATCAGGCACTTGTATCAGGCCTCTGGGCTCACGTTCAACGGCCAGCCACAGACCTTCGTCCCACAGGACGATGCCTTCTAAGTAGGCATTGTCACGCTGAAACGCGCCGGCTTTGACGCCCTGCTCATGCAAACTGGGGGTAATCCACTGCCCGCGACCTTCAGGCGATACCTTGAGCACAGCAAAATAGTATTCGCTAACCAAGTACGCATTGCCGAGCGCATCGCAAGTTATGCCTTCCCAGTCGTAGCCTCCCGCAAACCCCATGGCTTCGACCAGTGTTCGCTTGATTTGCCGCCAAAATGAAAATTTTGTGGTAGGTGGTGGCGGTATCTTGCTTAACTCACGGTAGGTCGTAACGGGAACGGTTTGCTGTTGCTTGTCTGCCTGCTCTAAGACAATACGAAATATACGGTCATCGTGTTTGTCTGACACAAACACCAACTCCCCCTCGCATCGGCCAAGCCCTGACGGCTGCAAGCCGGTAACGCCTATCAGCGATAATCCTTGCTGGAGCTTCAAATTCGAAAAAGCTAAATTCGAGAGATTGGGCTGAGCATCTGCCGACGGCTTGCTAATAACGGTATCTGTGTTTGCTTCTGATTGGGCTTGAACTTGTGTTTGTGCTTGGACTTGTATTTGAACAGCGCCCATTAGCAAACCAGCTGCCAGCCCAATGGTCATGACTCGGTGACAGAACCCGCACTTTAAAGACCCTAGTCTGCACAGCCATTTAGAATTCATATTTAACCCGTAACATCAGAGTCGAGGGTGACGCGTGATTATTCTCGACCGCGAACTGCTCACTCACGGTAAAACTGTGGTGTAAATCCGGCTGATAAATCCACTTTACTGCAATGTCTGCATTGGCTTTATGCAAACGAATCATTTTACCGCCGCCCAATTCAAAACCATCGTAGGCTTCGCCCTGAATGGGGCTATTACCGTAATAGGCAAATGTGCCATACCAACCACCTTGCGCTCGGGCAATTAGATACGCCGCCCCCACATGATCGGCATGCAATGACGTTTCGTAAAAGTTATTGGTTTGCGCCCAAACACGAGCATAGTTTAGGTGCAGATCTAACTGGTTAATGTGATGAGCAAAATACCAGCGCCAATTTAAATCAAACTCCGCGCCTTTTAAAATTGTTCGGCCTTGGTTAGTCGGCTGATAATCAAAGTACTGTTGTTTTTCCGAAATCAAATCATAAAGTCTGTCGTAAAATACTTTTACGTCGTATTCGAACGTAAACTGCGGCGCGTTATAAAGTCCGTAGGCGGCAACTTCGTTAGAGATAATTGTCTCGGACGATAACTGAGTGTCACTGCGTGTGCGCTTAAAAAATGCCAACTCCGTTTCACCTTGCACAGTGGGAGAGGCACCACTCATTCGGTAACGCCAATCACGTTCCGTTTCTAAAATATCAGGCGTGCGCACCGCCTTTGACAAGCTGTAACGCACCGAGTGATTAGGTAAATATCTAAAGTTCACACCAAAACGAGGCGAATATTCAACCCGCGCCACTTGCGGTGCTTCTTCTGCCATTAACCCCAAGTTAAAAGTCAGGCGCTCGTATTTAAACTCACCATTAGCAAAACCTCGGACGCCTTCTTTTTCGACATAACCGTTTACAAACGTATCGGACTGCACACCTTTACGTAAATACCCAGCACCGTACACCAGTCGAATGGCGTCTGAAAAAACATAGGTGTCTTCTACTTCGATATCGAGTTTGGTTTCTACGCCGTCTTCATTTACCTCACCACACACGGGTGTAAACGGAGACATGCCGAGCGCACCTACATCCGCCAGCACTTGCGCAGCTAACGCATCGTCCTGTGGGCTTCCCCCTTGCGGGGTCGAAGCATCACCATCGAATAACCCCATCACATAATCCGGATTACTCTGATCAAGTTGATACAGGCTATCTAAAAAAAATGCGGCGGGTCGGCACGTATCCCATGCAATTTTTTGATTTACTTCTGAGTAGTAGGTTTTAATTTTGATTTCGTGTTGCGCAGAAAAACCATGGCGAAAATCGGCTTGATAATATTGCGTCTTCATTTGAATATCGGGAAAACTCTGTTGCTCCGCATCGCGATACTCAAGCTCGTTTAACCCTTGGGAATAAGCGGCATAGACATCCAGCGTAGTATGATCATCAAATTGATAGTCCAAGCGGCCACGCAAGTACCCCATGGTAAAACTGTCGTGACGCTCTTCATCGCGAAAGTTTTCGTCATAGCCGTCGTCATGATGGGCCGACGCACTTAAGGACAAATTGGTATGCGCGGTCAAAGGGGTAGCAAAGCGCGTATGAACATAGCGTTCATTACTATTTGATACCCGCAAAGTGGCACTGGGGCGCGTGAGTGTTTCGGCACTTTGGGTCACGATGTTAATGGCTGCCATCATGCTGTTTTCACCATAGGCCGACGAACTGGGTGAACGGATGACTTCGATATAAAGCACATCATCCACACTAACCGGTAACACAGGCCAACTGATTTCTGCGTAACCAGCACGATACACACTAATACCATCCACCGTTACTTGCATGCGTCTGGGCACTAAACCATTTGTGCCATGGTAATTAACGCGCGGTTGATTGCCTGATGCATAGTCCACCACCATGCCGCTGACATAACGCAAAGCTTCGGCAATGGTTCGAATTTGCAGTAAGTGTAACGTTTCAGCGCTAATGCGCGTCACAGACGCTGGTGCATCGTGATGGGATTGTTTAAGTCGAGTAGGTGTAATGACCAAAGGTAAGGACTCGCCTTCGAATTGCGTGCTGGACTCTTCTAAGCTGTGCTGCGCAAACACGGACACGGACGGACCCAATAGCATGGGAAACAATGCAATGGAGCGTAAGCTCGACGCGCGCTTGCATAATGCAGGCAAGGTAAACGCTACCAAGCTGGCAGTCGTACAAAAAGCGAGGTTATTTTTCATATTCAGGTTTATACAGCGCAACCTGATCCTCAAAGTACAACATCCTAGTTGGCTCGAGGTGCAATACGCTTGTGAGTTGTCGTTATTGTTATGGGTTTATCGCTTTACGAACTCCGCATGAATTTCCAGCTCAACGTTATCCGATACGGCAGGAATATAAGCATCCATACCAAAGTCACTGCGCTTAAACTGCGCATGCGCTTCAAAACCCAATGTGTAGCGCGCGGATAATACGTTAAATGCGCCACCATTAAAAATCACTAAAAAACATAAGGGCTTTGTAACGTTTAATAATGTGAGATCACCACAAAATTGCGCTTGTTGGCGGTCGTCTGCCGTTAGGCCTTGTAACTCAATCGACTTGGAAGAAAAAACCGCCTGCGGAAAATCTTGACTATCAAGCCAAGTAGAACCCGATAATGATTCGGAAAAATCCGCATCTGCCACGTCAATACTCGCGGTATCCACCGTCGCTTGCAGTTGCGTTTGTTGTGGCGCCTCGGGATCAAAGGTTAAACGCGCGTCAAATGTGTTAAAACGCCCAACGTATTTAGCCAAACCTAAATGGCCGATTTTAAAAATCACACGACTATGGGCCGGGTCGATTTGATAATTCCCACCGTCTAACTTAGTGACGGTTTTTTCAACCGTGGGAGTAATGAGAGCGGTACAGGCTGAGAGCAGTAAGACGGGGATTAAGAGAACAATTGATTTCATAACATTAGGCGTTAATTTTTATTTTTATGGAAGCTAGAACAAACTCAAATTCAAGGATCTGAGCGTCGGCGAGGCGACACCTTTATAGCCCCGTTAAAGCGTTATTGAGGAAGCTAGAACAAGGCAAATTAATAACTACAAAAACTCAGGTCCAAATATCTGAGCGTCGGCGAGGCAGATTCGGCAAGGCAAAAATGTTTGAGCAAGCGGAGTGTACGTATTGTGTACATGAGCATTGCGAAACCATTTTTAACACCGCCGAAGCAACGCAGCCAGCTCAGATCAGAAGAACATACCCGTTTCTAACTGCGCCTCTTCACTCATCATCTCCCGCGACCACGCCGGATCAAACACCAACTCCACCTGCACGTCTTTCACATTGGGCACGCGCTTGGTGCGGTATTTCACATCGCTTACTAATACTGGCCCCATGCCGCAAGCAGGCGCGGTTAAGGTCATGTCGATGCGCACAATTTTATCGGCTTGGTCGATATCGACTTTATAGATCAAACCTAGATCGACTAAATTAACGGGAATTTCTGGATCGTAAATGGTTTTAAGGGCTTGCCACACATCATCTTCACGAATGGTGTCGCCATCGGCTGGGGCAAACTCAAGCACTTCGGATTCGAGACCAAGGGCGGCGGCATCGGTGCCATCCACGCGGGCCATGTTGCCGTTGTAAATTACGGTGTAGTTACCACCCAAGGCTTGCGTCAGAGTCACGAAACTCCCAGACGGAATAGTAATGGGCGTGCCTACTGGCACTAAGCGAGCGGGAACGTCGCTTTGGGCGACAACCATTCTTCTTTCCATTAGGAAAACTTCTCGATTCGTTTTACAAGAACCGGCAACGCCGGTTGTCGCGCAGAGGCTGCGCTCCTACAAATAACCTTCCACCGTTAATCGCGTCGTGAGCGATGGAGAGGCAAGGCAAATTTTTTCGGGCAAGCGCAGTGTGGTTCACCACATGAGCATTGAACGAAAAAATTTAACGCCGCATCTCCGAGCGCAACAGCGAGTAACTAAATGCTGAAAGACTCGCCACAACCGCATTGGTCTTTCGCATTCGGATTATTAAACACCATGGTGCTGTTTAATCCCGACTTGGTGTAATCAATCTCGGTGCCGTTCACATACGGCAAGGCTTCTGCGGTCACATACACGGTCACATCGTCCGCCAATTGAAATGGACGCTCATTACCTTGCAGGGTTTTCGCCAGTTGCAGGTCGTACATAAAACCGGAACATCCACTTCTTTTCACACCCAGCAAAATGCCGCTGGCGTCCGCATTGCTCGCCAATTGCTTACGTGCATAGTTGAGCGCAGCCTCTGTCATGGAGATGCTGATCTCATCAGGCGAGAAGGATTCTACTTGGCCTTTCACATCACTCATGATTTTTATCCTACATTAAAAAAAGTTTTACTTTTTCTATGGCGTCAAACAACGCGTCCACGTCTTCTTTGGTGTTGTAAATGGAAAACGAAGCACGCGCCGTACCCGGAATTTTAAACTGATCCATAATCGGCATGGCACAGTGATGCCCTGTACGCACGGCAACGCCTTGTTGGTCTAACAACATACCAATGTCTGCCGGATGGGCACCGTCCAACAAAAAGCTCATGACTCCTGCCTTGTGTTTGGCGGTGCCAATTAGACGCATGCCTTCACATTGTTGCGCACGTTCGTGAGCGTATTGCAGCAGGGCTTCTTCGTGGGCCACTAAACCCGCGCGATCTAACGACATTAAATATTTCAATGCCGCGTGTAGACCGATGGCACCTTCGATATGTGGGGTGCCAGATTCAAACTTAAAGGGCAGGCCTTGATAGGTGGTGCCGTTAAAGCTGACTTTTTCGATCATCTCACCGCCGCCTTGTACCGGTGGCATTTCATCGAGCAAGGCTTTTTTGCCATACAACACGCCAATACCCGTTGGACCAAAAACCTTGTGACCGGAGAACACATAAAAGTCTGCGTCCAGCGCTTGAACATCCACGGTAAAATGCGCGACGGCTTGCGCACCATCGACTAACACTTTTGCGCCTACGGCGTGGGCTTGTTGAATAATATCTGCAACCGGATTCACCGAACCCAAGGCGTTGCTTACATGCACCACGCTGACCAGTTTTACTTTGTCGTTCAACATGGCTGCAAAGGCGTTCATATCCAGTTCGCCTTCCGCACTGACGGGAATCACTTTTAATTCCGCACCCGTACGCTCACACAACATTTGCCAAGGCACGATATTGGCGTGGTGTTCCATGGCACTCACAATGATTTGGTCGCCTGCTTGAATAAAACGAGCACCAAAACTTTGCGCCACAATGTTAATGCTTTCTGTGGTGCCACGGGTCCAAATAATTTCTTCGCTGTGCTCGGCGTTTAAAAATATTTGCACACCTTTGCGTGCATCTTCGAATGCAACGGTGGCGCGATCGCTTAGCGTATGCGCACCGCGATGCACATTGGAATTATATTGACGGTAATAGTCGTCGATGGCGTCGATCACACACTTGGGTTTTTGCGTGCTCGCACCGTTATCCAAATAAACCAAAGGCTTGCCATTGATGCTTTGATGCAAAATGGGAAAGTCTTCACGAACAGCCTTGGCATCGAACATTAGGCATTACCCTCGTCTAGGCTCTCAATTGAACCTTCAACCATAGCTTGCTCTGACAGTGTTTCATCCACTAAGTGTTTAGTTAACGCTTTGTTAGTAGTGAACTGTTGAGCCAGCATTGGACGCACATGATTACGCAGTGCTTCCACCGGCATACTGTCCAGCAATTCATTAATAAAACCAAAGCTCAACATGACTTCGGCTTCTTGACGGCTGACACCACGGCTTTGCAAATAAAAGCGCGCTTTTTCATCTAACTGAGCCACGGTGGCACCGTGCGCACAACGCACGTCGTCGGCGTAGATTTCTAATTCAGGCTTGGTATTGATTTCAGCTTGATTCGACAACAATAGATTTTTGTTGCTCAGCTCGGCCAAGGTTTTCTGCGCATCGGGATGAATGTGAATACGACCGTTAAACACGGCTTTGGCTTTGTCCGCCATGATGCCGCGATACACTTCATTCGTTGTGCAATGTGGGGCTTTGTGTTCAATATAGGTGTGGAAATCCACTTGCTGTTCGTGTTTTGGCAAGTACACACCAGCCATTTCACAGTGAGAGCCAGACACATTGTGATTTACCACAACGTCAAGACGTTTCACCTTGCTGCCCAATGCTAACTGGTAGCTTTCGAATTGGCTGTCACGGTTCAAGTCCACATGGACTGCACCTAAATGAATAGCACTTTCGTGTTCGGTTTGAATACGGTAGTGATTTAATTTGGCTCCATCGCCCACCACCACTTCGCTGACTTGGTTCAGCAATACGTTTTGTTCCGTTTGAGTCGAAACAAAATGTTCAATTACAGTGGCTTCCGCGTGGGTATCCAGCACAATTAAATGACGCGCAAACACACTGGCTTCGCTTGGTTGTTGCGACGTCAGGTGCACCACATGCACTGGCTGTTCGATGCGCTGGTTTTTTGCCACATGCAGCAACAAACCATCATTTACCGCGCCGTTATTTAACGCGGTAAATAGATTACGGTTGGTCACGCAGGTTTTGGCTAAATGTTTTTCGATCAACGCTTGTTGCTCTGCATGCTTGCCACTTAACGCGTCAGCAAATGACATCAGAGTCAAACCTTGAGTTGAGTTAGGCACATGGGAAAGCGCATCGTTTAACTGACCATTCACATACACCAAACGAATGGCGTCTAAACCGTCAATGGCGAACAACGCTTGGGCGTTTTCTACATCAAATTCGCTCGCGGCATTTTGGAAATTCGCCTGCGTGAGCGCACGCAAGTTAGTGTATTTCCACTCTTCGGTTTTGCGCGTTGGGAACGGCATGGCCGCGAACGCACTTTGCCCTTGCTGACGAATGTCGGCAAATTGGTCGTTGGCAGGTTGCTGCTGTGCAAACGCCAAGGCGTCTTGAATAAAGTTAACGGTTGCAGTCATGCTTAAACCTCACCGTTTTCGATCCAGCCGTAGCCTTTTTCTTCCAGTTCCAGCGCCAGTTCTTTGCCGCCAGATTTCACGATTTTACCGCCGGCTAATACGTGCACGTAATCTGGCACTATGTAGTCCAGCAAACGTTGATAGTGGGTTACCACGATGAACGAGCGGTTTGGATCACGCTGACTGTTCACACCTTCGGCAACCACTTGCAGAGCGTCGATGTCCAGACCGGAGTCGGTTTCGTCCAAAATGCATAACTTGGGCTCTAGCAACATCATTTGCATGATTTCGTTGCGCTTTTTCTCACCACCGGAGAAGCCTTCGTTTACGCCGCGTTTCAAAAAGTTTTGGTCTAGGTTAACTGCTTTGCATTTTTCGCGAGCCAGTTTCAAAAACGCAACGCTGTCTAACGGCTCTTGACCACGGTGTTCACGCACCGCATCCACAGAGGCTTTTAAAAACTCAAGGTTGGATACCCCAGGAATTTCTACCGGATATTGAAACGCCAAGAACAAACCTTCACGGGCGCGCTCTTCGGTTTCCATGTCGAGCAAATCTTTGCCATCAAAATCCACAGAGCCGCCAATGACTTCGTAGCCTTCACGACCGGACAATACGTTACCCAGTGTGCTTTTACCGGCACCATTAGGACCCATGATGGCGTGGACTTCACCCGGTTTAATTTCCAAGTTCAGGCCTTTTAGGATTTGTTTGTCTTCTACACTGGCTTGTAGATTTTGAATTTTAAGCATTTTGATAATCCGAAACTTTCTTCTTCGCGAGCCCTAGTCAAAAAACATCAAGGCTCGCTCCTACAATTTGAATTCCCACACCCTTAATCCGCTAGGGCGTCACTGGCGACGTTGTGGCTAGGCAAAAAATTTTTCAAACCCGGAGTTTAGTTGTTCTTAAATGAGGAGTTTGAAAAATTTTTTAACACCGCCACAACAAGCAAAGTAGCCCTAGCCCACCGAACCTTCCAAGGAAACTTCCAAGAGCTTGCCTGCTTCCACCGCAAACTCCATGGGCAACTCTTTAAAGACTTCTTTACAGAAGCCATTAACAATCATGGATACGGCTTTTTCCACATCAATGCCGCGTTGCTGACACAAGAACAATTGGTCGTCGCTGACTTTGCTGGTGGTGGCTTCGTGTTCGACAACGGCACTTGGGTGTTTGCTTTCAATGTACGGGAAGGTGTGCGCCCCGCACTTGTCGCCAATCAACAACGAATCACACTGGGTGTAGTTACGCGCACCGGCTGCGTTCGGATTCATACGCACCAAACCACGGTAAGTATTTTGGCTTTTACCGCAGGAAATCCCTTTGGAAATGATGGTGGACTTGGTGTTTTTACCCAAGTGAATCATCTTGGTGCCGGTGTCGGCCTGTTGATAATTATTGGTTAACGCCACGCTGTAAAATTCGCCGACGGAATTGTCGCCTTTTAAAACACAGCTTGGGTATTTCCAAGTAACTGCGGAGCCGGTTTCTACTTGGGTCCAAGATACTTTGGCGTTGGTGTGGGCGACGGCGCGTTTGGTTACGAAGTTGTAAATACCGCCCTTGCCGTTTTCGTCACCGGGGTACCAGTTTTGCACCGTTCTGTATTTGATTTCAGCGTTATCCAGCGCAACCAGTTCTACAACCGCTGCGTGCAATTGGTTTTCGTCACGCATGGGTGCGGTACAGCCTTCTAAATAGCTGACGTAGGAACCTTCGTCCGCAACAATCAAGGTACGCTCAAACTGACCTGTGTTTTGTTCGTT
>JBFHVZ010000118.1:0-12112 GCA_041589295.1 Pseudomonadales bacterium | reverse complement strand
GAGTTATTGCGTCAGGTGATGGATGCAGTCATCGAAAAAGGTTATCGCGTAGGCAATGTGGACTTAACGATTATGGCCCAAGCACCGAAAATGGCACCGCATATTGAAGCCATGCGTAAAAACATTGCACTGGATTTAGACGTGAAACTGGATCAGGTGAATGTTAAAGCCACCACCACAGAAAAACTTGGTTTTGTTGGGCGTAAAGAAGGCATTGCGGTGGAAGCTGTGGCTTTATTGGAATCTTTGGTTTAAAGCTACCTGCGTTGCCATAACTGCGTTAAAGAATCATTTAAAAATACTCATTTAACAACAGTAAACTCCGTTTTTTAAATGATTCTTTGCCTTGTTCTGTCTGCCTCGGAAAACGCTTTAAATTTCGGAATAATTGAATGAATGATTCAAAAGTAGAAAATATTTGGCAAGTAAACTGGCCATGTGCATACGCGAAGCTAAATGTATCCGGTCGTTATCGTGTTAAAGATGAAGACTTTCATGTAACTGAGTTAACCAACCGTCAGTTAAACGCTGTAGGTCCACACCTTTATTTGTTGATCGAAAAGCAAGGTACAAACACCCATTGGCTTGCTCGTAAGTTGGCCAATCATGCACAGTGCAATCTTAACGACGTAGGTTACGCTGGTTTAAAAGACCGCCATGCGGTGACCCGTCAATGGTTCAGTGTGCCGCTAAAAAATGGTCAGGTGCCAGATTTAACGCACTTGTTTAATAGCGACGAATTTACCTTATTGGCACAAGGATTTTACGGCGCTAAGTTAAAACGCGGTGCCTTGGGGGGTAATCGTTTCCGCTTGGTGCTGCGCAATATCCAAGGCGATACCGCCCAAATTCAACAGCGTTTGGAATTGATCAAACAACGGGGTGTGCCAAATTATTTTGGTCCTCAGCGTTTCGGCCATGAATTTGAAAACCTCGTTCAAGCCGAAAAATTATTTCAAACCGGTAAGCGTCCGCGCAATCGTCAGAAGGCCTCCATGTATTATTCGGCGGCCCGCTCGTTTTTGTTTAATGAGATGCTGAAGCAACGTATCGAGCAGCACAATTGGGACCGCCCCATGGCTGGCGAAGTGTTTGGTTTTCCTGGTTCTTTACGCGGCTTCCGCCAGGAAAATACAGCCGAAGAAAACCAGCGTTGGCGCGAGCAAGAAATTCACCCGACCACTGCCATGTGGGGCAAGGGCGAGGCGCTAAGTCAGGGCGAATTGCTTTCGCTTGAGCAAAGCATTGCTGCACAGCATCCGTTGTTTGCCGAGGGCTTGTGCAAGCAAGGCATGAAGCAAGAACGTCGTGCTACGCGCATGTTGATTCCCGATTTATTTTGGCAATGGCAATCAGCCGATGCAGACGGCGCTGAGGCACAAAACCTGACACTGCACTTTAGTTTGCCATCAGGGTACTATGCGACCTCTTTATTGCGAGAGCTTGGCGATTTTGTCGAAGCCGAGCGCGAACAGGTTTAGCGAGCGATACCCATGACCAATATTCTGCTCAGTAATGATGACGGCGTACACGCGCCCGGTTTGAACTGTTTAGCCCACACGCTAAAAGATCATGGTTACCAGATTCAGGTGGTCGCACCGGATCGAGACCGTAGTGGTGCTAGTAATTCACTTACACTGGATCGTCCCCTGCATCCGATTTATCTCAGCAATGAATTTATTAGCATTAACGGTACACCCACAGATTGCGTGCACCTAGGCATTAACACCTTGTGTCAACCCATGCCTGAACGGGTTATTTCTGGCATCAATGCTGGCGCCAATCTGGGTGATGATGTGTTGTACAGCGGCACCGTAGCGGCGGCCACCGAAGGACGTTTTTTAGGGGCTCTACCTTTGGCGGTATCGTTGGTGGGGAATCGTCATTTTGAAACGGCCGCACAAATTGTGGTGGACCTGCTGCCTAAAGTTGAGTCTTTAAAGCTGCCTGAACGTACCTTGTTAAACATCAATGTACCGGACATTCCTTATGATCGCATTCAAGGCATTCAGATTACGCGATTAGGTCATCGTCATCGCAGTGATAATCCTGTGCGTACCACGAACCCAAGGGGTAAAGAGTGCTTTTGGATCAGCGCCGCTGGCCATGGGGCGGATGCAGGCGAAGGTACTGACTTTTACGCCATCGAGCACAACTATGTTTCCATTACGCCGATTCAGGTGGATATGACAGCGTATTCTGCGCAAGCCGCCTTGTCTGAGCTGGCAACAACGGCGTTTAACAAGGAGACCTCAAGCAAGTGACCCCTTTGCAGTTACAAGGGATCGGCATGACCTCCCAACGCACCCGCGACCGCTTGGTGAACCGTTTAAAAGAACAAGGTATCCGCAACGAAGACGTATTGACCGTAATGGCAAACACCCCGCGTCATATTTTTGTGGATGAAGCGCTATCCCATCGCGCTTACGAAGATACTGCGTTGCCCATTGGTTTTGGGCAAACCATCAGTCAGCCTTACATCGTCGCCAAAATGACCGAGCTGTTATTAGAAGCAGGCCCGCTCGGCAAGGTGCTAGAAATTGGCACCGGCTGCGGTTATCAAACCACGGTGTTGGCCCAGCTAGTCGGCAGTATTTACAGTGTGGAGCGCATTGAGCCGTTACAAGCCAAGGCAAAAGAACGCGCCGCACTGCTTAGGCTAAACAATGTGCGCTTCAAGCACGCCGATGGTAATTGGGGTTGGCCAGACGAAGGCCCATTCGACGCCATATTGTCTGCTGCCGCACCGGAACGCATACCTCAAGAGTTGGTCAATCAATTGGCTGTGGGCGGGCGTTTAATTATCCCCGTGGGGCCGGAAGATGGCGCGCAACACCTCTATATGGTGACGCGAGATGAGGAAGGCGTAAGTCGTAAGCGGTTAGAGTCGGTTAAGTTTGTTCCTATGGTAACCGGCACTCGATAGCAAAATGCAGCCTGCCTCGCTAACGCATTTTTACCAATAAAAAACCAGATACTTTAAAAGGCGTATTGTGATTCAAACCATTTTTTTGTTTTTAAAGGGCATGGCCATGGGGGCTGCTGATGTGGTCCCCGGCGTCTCTGGTGGCACCATTGCCTTGGTGGCCGGTATTTATGATCGCCTCATCAATGCCATTAAAAGCGTCGGACTCGATACGCTCAACGCGCTTAGAAACGGTGGTATTGCTGCCGCTTGGCGGCAAATCGACGGCAACTTTTTGCTGGTTTTATTTTCCGGCGTGCTAACCAGCATTGTTTTGTTGGCCAGCTTGATCCACCACTTGTTAGATACTCAACCCATTTTGGTTTGGTCATTTTTCTTTGGTTTAGTGCTGGCATCAGCGCTTTATGTCGGGACCCAGCTTCCTAAATGGCAAAAACACCATTGGTTTTGGTTAGCAGTGGGGACAATCGTGGCCGCTTGGATTAGCAGCATGGCGCCAACATCCGTTGCTGTGACGCCACTCACCTTGTTTGGCGCTGGTGCATTGGCCATTTGCGCGATGATTTTACCGGGTATCAGTGGCAGCTTTATTTTATTAATGATTGGCATGTACACGCCAATCATCGCCGCGGTAAAAGGGTTGGACTTCGCCAATTTAGGTATTTTTGCGGGTGGCTGCGTAGTGGGGATTTTGGCCTTCTCTCGTTTATTAAGTTGGCTGCTCAGTCGATATCATCACGCTATGTTGGCGCTGCTGACAGGCTTTATGCTGGGGGCTTTAGTTAAAATATGGCCGTGGAAGCTGGTGGTGAGTTACACAGTATCCAGTTCAGGTGCACAAAAGCCCTTAGTGGAAAAGCTACTGTGGCCTACTGATTATGTTTTGCGCGACCCTCAGATTATCGAAGCTGCCATCTGTGCACTGGCCGGTGCTGGCGTAGTTTTTGTCTTAGAAAGACTAGGAAAAATGTTCCGATAGAGCGTTTTTTGCTCAGGTGTTAACCCCAAATGGGTGTAGGAAATTGACTACTAGCCCATAAAAAATTGTCGAACCATAAAAAAAACAAAGGACATGCTGTGCGCTTTGCCCTTTTTTTAGAATGTTTTTTAATTGTGGTTTAGTCTCTCAGACTGAAAGACCATAAAAACCCACTTTTTTTAAAAGCTGTATCAACGTGCCAGATTTTCAGTGTCAAAAATACCGACTATTTCTCGTCCAGTTCCCATTGGCCTTTTTGGTTTTTGGTACGCTCATTTTAACTGGTATGTCAGGCTGCGCCGGATTCACCTCTGTGGATGCCAAGTTCGGAGCCACGACCCCAGCCGAGGGGGTGCATGTGGTGAGTACTGGCGAGACCTTATATTCCATCGCATTCCGTTATGGTTGGGACTATAAGGAGTTAGCGAGTGCTAACTCGATCTCTGCGCCTTATACCATTTACCCTGGCCAAAGCCTGAGTTTTCGCTCTACCCCTAACTACGGGTCGCAATCGGCCAAAATGCATCACAGACCCTCCAAAAATTTGACGAATGACACACCTTCGGATTCAAGTGGGGCGGTGAGTGCCTATAAAAGTAGAAATAAGCAGCCAGTAGACACATCAGTTTCTGCTAATACAGCTTGGCACTGGCCTGCAGAGGGGGAGGTTATCGCCAAATTTTCACCAGTTTCACCCGTGAATAAGGGGATTGATATAGCCGGGCGCTTGGGGGAACCTGTGTTGGCAGCAGCGGCTGGAACAGTGGTGTATGCGGGGAGTGGTCTTCTCGGATACGGAAACTTGGTGATCATAAAACACAACGACCGTTACCTCAGTGCCTATGCACATAGTCAGCGTTTGTTAGTCAAAGAGAATCAACAAGTTAAAGCTCGTCAGCCGATTGCCGAAATAGGTTCTAGCGGTACGGATAAAGTGAAGCTTCACTTCGAAATCCGACGCGATGGTAAGCCGGTGGATCCCATGCGATACCTGCCAAAGGTCAAATAAAAAACGATACTTGGCAACGCTGGGATTCGAAAATCTCACAAAGTTGTAATTTTGGAACAGGATTTGAATACCGTTCCATCACAACAACAATTAGACTTGGCGGGGCTAGACTATGGCAGTTAAAAAGGAATTAGAGCATCTGGATGACAGCGATATCGCACTGGACGATGCTGATCAAGAAAATGTCGCGGAAACGGATGATTCCGACACTGATAACGATTCCTCCCAACGAGAAATTGCCGCTTACGCAGAAGACAGAGAGTCTGAAAACCAGAAAAATCTGGATGCGACTCAGCTGTATCTGAATGAAATCGGTTTCTCTCCTTTACTTACGCCCGAAGAAGAAGTGCACTTTGCGCGCCTAGCGCGAAAAGGTGATGAGAAAGGCCGCAAGCGCATGATCGAAAGCAACTTGCGTTTGGTGGTCAAAATAGCACGACGTTATGTTAATCGTGGATTGTCTTTGTTGGATCTCATCGAAGAGGGCAATCTCGGATTAATTCGCGCCGTCGAAAAATTCGACCCAGAACGCGGGTTCCGTTTCTCAACTTACGCCACTTGGTGGATTCGTCAGACCATTGAACGAGCCATCATGAACCAGACCCGTACTATTCGTCTGCCGATTCACGTGGTGAAAGAGCTAAACGTCTATTTACGTGCTGCTCGCGAGCTAACACAAAAGTTGGATCATGAACCCACGGCTGAAGAAATCGCCGACTTGTTGGAAAAGCCCGTCGACGATGTAAAACGTATGCTAGGGTTAAATGAACGTGTCACGTCCGTGGACTCGCCACTGGGCTACAACACCGACAAGTCAGTGTTAGACACCATCGCGGATGAAGGCAGTGCGGACCCATGTCAGGTGCTGCAGGACGATGACATCAGCTACAGCCTAGATCATTGGCTGGACGAGCTGACCGAAAAACAACGGGAAGTCATCGCTCGTCGATTTGGACTACGTGGCTACGAAACCAGCACGCTGGAAGAAGTGGGCCGCGAAATTGGATTAACCCGTGAACGTGTACGTCAAATTCAGGTAGAAGCTCTGAAACGCATGCGCGAAATCATGGAAAAACAAGGTTTAAACGCAGGCGCGCTATTTGGCGTACAAGAACTCTAATTATTCCTGCTGCTGATGTTGCAAGACGACCCTTGGGGAACCTGACCAATCAGGCTAGGGCGTCATGCTAACTGAATGGAGCAATAGGGCGAAGGGAGCAAGGGCGGCCTTTAGGCCGCCCTTTTTTATGCCTGTTAGTTTTAGCCTTTTTTGCAGGTTTGGCTTAGGTGGTTTTGCTTAAATTATCACTATACTTTTCTAATACAGTTGCCAAGTCGTTGCTAGATGTCGACTAGGAAGAGGTAGACGATATGAAAAGCGCTCCTTTACACGCCAAAGAGGTTGAGCGCCTCAATGCGCTCTTCAACTACGAAGTATTGGACTCCGAAGATGAAAAAGTCTTCGATGAATTAACCGAACTGGCCAGTGCGATTTGTGGCACCGAAATTTCACTTATCAGCTTGGTGGATCGGGATCGTCAGTGGTTCAAAAGTCGGGTTGGCTTACAGGCCACCGAAACCCCTCGTAATGTCGCTTTTTGTTCCCATGCTATTTTGCAAGAAAAGGTATTTGAGGTGCCTAATGCCCTCGAAGATGAACGCTTCTACGATAACCCTTTGGTAACAGGTGCACCCGATATTCGCTTTTATGCTGGTGCGCCATTAGTCACGCCAGATGGCCTTCCGCTCGGTACCTTGTGTGTGATTGACCAAGAACCGAAAAAACTCACCCCAGATCAAGAGCGCGCTCTGCAGATATTGGCGAAACAGGTCATAACTCAGTTAGAGCTACGTATTCATACCCGTAAAATCGAGCGCATTAACGCGCAGCGCGAAAGCATGTTTGCGGTGGTCGCCCACGATTTACGCTCGCCTTTTAACGGCATTTTGGGGTTGTCTCGCATATTAAAAAGCAAAGCCGAAACTCTCACCCCGCAGCGTATTATGCAATCTGCTGAAGGCATTTTAAGTTCATCGCTCAAGGTTTATCAGCTACTCGATGAGCTACTGCAGTGGACCAAAAGTGAACTGGGCGCGCTGAATATTGACCATGATGGCATGGCGCTGCTGGCAGCCGTGCAGGAAGTGGTGTCCTTCAGTCAGGATGCGGCGGACTTCAAACAGGTATCTGTAAAAGTGGGGGTTGATGCGCAACTGCGTGCCCGTGCCGACGAAACCTTGTTTAAAACCGTGTTGCGCAACCTGCTGTCCAATGCCATCAAATACACGCCAGAAGGCAGCACCATTGCGATTGAGGCCCATGTGCACGATGACCAAATCCACTTAGCCGTACAAGACGAGGGGGCTGGTGTGCCAGACCATCTCAAAGACAAGTTGTTTAGCGGTACCGTTACCAGTACCGAGGGCAGTGGCGGGGAGAAAGGCCACGGTATCGGATTAAAACTTTGCGGCGATTTGATTCAACGTATGGGCGGCAAAATTTGGGTGGCCGACAGCGAAGTGGGTGCACGTATCATGATTGCGATGCCCGTCGTTTAGCTGGCCAAGGCCTCCAGATCGTTCAGCCAGTCCTGCTGACTAATCTGCTCTTCTAAATCACTTATGGCTTGAAGCAATGCTGGGCGGTAGATAAACCACTGAGCACAGTCTGTTTTCAAACAGGTTTCGGCCGCTTCCACAGCCGCGCGCAATTTAGGCACGCCCACATAGCGACAGACACCATGTAATTTGTGCACAGGCTCGATCAGTTGGTCCGGCTCTTGGGCATGAATCAAGGGCTTTACACGTTCCATCTCTGCCAGTAGACCACGCAGCATGTCTTGCGCCAGTGACGCTTTGCCTCCAGCCAGACTCAAGCATTCGTTAAGGTCCAGAGCGGTATCTGCCGTTGGTGTTTCCACGATTTCGGCATCCTCAATGCTGGTGATGTTAGCCCCTTGATAGTGAGTCCACTTGCGTAGTGTGTGGGCCAGTTGCTCTTCGCTGATGGGTTTGGTTAGGTAGTCATCAAAGCCCTCTTGCAACAACTGTTTGCGCTCGTTGGGCAACGCGTGAGCGGTTAAAGCTATGAGTGGGGTCTTCATGTTGGGACCGCCCTGACAAATCAGTTTACCCGCGGTGACACCGTCCATGTCGGGCATTTGTATGTCCATAAAAATAAGATCGAAGTGATGATTGCTGGCCATGCTGACGGCTTGTTTGCCTCCACGGGCGCGCATGTAAACGACACCAAGATCGCCCAGCCATGTGGTGAGCAGTTGCAAGTTAGGTTCGTTATCGTCCACCGCCAGAACGCGTACTGATTTGGTTGGCTTGTCACTTCGTGTTGAGTTTTGCCCTATGTGCTGGTTGGACTCAACATGCAGCATGTCATGAATGAGATGACTTAGGCGGCGTTGCGCCACAGGGAACACCACATGACGGTCGATGCTTTGTTGTTGGCAGTAATCCAGTAATACCGCGTCGTTCGACGGCAGCAATGCAATGACTTCAGTTTGGTTGGCAAGTTTTTTCCACAGTTTTGGGTGGTGCTGAATATCGGTGATTTCGACGAGTGCCACTTCGGGAGTTTTCTGTTCGCAGGCTTGTAACAGAGACTCCATATCGGTAAATACCTGTGCATCAAAGCCAAGGTCCATGAGCTGATGTTGCAGCGCTTGGCGCGTGGCGGTGCGCTGACATAACAAGTATGCAGGCGCTTGCTGCCAAGGGTATTCCTCTTGATGATCTTCGTGGTGCTCTGCATGGGTGTCGGCTGCTTCCAACTGTGCGGTGAACCAGAACGTGGAGCCCGCCCCAGCTTTGGATTCCACACCGATATCACCGTGCATGTGATCCACTAAGTATTTGCTGATAACCAGTCCTAAACCGGTGCCGCCAAAGCGGCGGCTGGTGGATGCGTCGGCTTGGCTAAAGGCTTTGAAAAGGTTGTCCTTTTGGGTATCACTCAAACCAATACCCGTGTCGGTCACGCTAAATCTTAGGGTGACCTTTTGTTCTTGTTCTTCTTCCAGCATGACACGAATCACAACCGAGCCCTGTTCGGTGAACTTCACCGCATTGCTAACAAGGTTAGTGAGGATTTGTTTAATTCGACTAGGGTCGCCCACCATTTCGTGGGGCACATCGTGATAAATCAGGGTGGCCAGTTCGAGGTTCTTTTTGTGGGCTTCGGGGGCGAGCATGGTGGTTACTTCGTCCATAACATCACGCAGTTGCATGGGCACTTTATCCAGCACCAGCTTACCGGCCTCGATTTTAGAGAAGTCGAGAATGTCATTGATGATGGTGAGCAGACTGGACGACGACGACTCTATGGTGTGTAGATATTCCATCTGACGGCGATTCAACTTGGTTTTTTCCAAGAGCTTGGCGAAGCCTAAAATGCCGTTTAATGGAGTGCGAATTTCGTGACTCATGTTGGCCAAAAATTCCGACTTGGTTTGGCTGGCGTCTAGGGCTTCTTTACGCGCCATGTTCAATTCGATGTTCTGAACTTCGAGGGTTTCTAAGGTTTCTTTTAAGTCGTGGGTGGCTTGTTCGACGCTTTCTTGCAGTTCTTGCTGGGCGTGCTGCAAGCTGGTGGCCATGGCGTTAATACCAGCAGCGAGCATAGAAAAGTCGTTTTCGGTATCCATGCGTACGCGCGCGTCTAGGTTTCCTGCTTCGAGCTGCTCTAAAGTAATAGCAATGCCTTGTAATGGCTGACTAATGCGTTGGCTGGCCCTTAGAGAAAGGTAAAGGCCGACTACTGTGCTGGCCAATATCAGCAACAGCGCGGTCACGATGGCCTGATACTGCTGAATGTGTACACGGCTGTTATCAAAGGCCATCTCAACCCAGCCCAGTAATTGACTGGTGTTGCCATTGGCATAAATGGGCGCTCGTACACGCAGGCTGTCCGCACTGGCGATTTGGTGAAGGTCTTGGATCATTTCTAGCTGATCACTGGCGGGGTCTTCTAGGCGCGGACCCAATTGAAACAGGCTGATTTGCTGAGGGTTCAGCAAGGCAATGGATTGGACCTCTTTAAGGTCTAGGTACATTTGCATACTTTGATGTAACTGGCTGTGGTCCAGACCTAACCAGTGATCAGCGCTCATGGCGGCTTGGCGTGTGAGCGTTTGCGCTACTTGCACCGACTGTGCTTTTAAGTCCTGCATGCGGCTAAAGGTAAAGTAACTACCCAGTGCCAGCGCCGTCATTAGGCAGGGCATGAGGGTGATAAGTAGAATCCGTTTCTGTACGCCCCAGTACTTCATGTGTTTCCGTCTTGTGAGCTGTCGAACAATCAAAGTGGGCAAGTGTAACAGCAAATCGCCTTTTGATATTACGCACAGGCCTTGTTTCGTCGTATTATGCGGCCAAATTGTAGCAACAAGCGAAGTACAGCATGGATTTTCCCACCATTGCGGACTATGTGGGCAACACGCCTTTGGTTCGACTGCAGCGACTGGCTGGCAATACCAGCAATACCATTTTGCTTAAATTAGAAGGCAATAATCCGGCCGGTTCAGTTAAGGACCGTCCCGCCTTGTCCATGATTAACCACGCCGAAGCCCGCGGTGACATTAAGCCCGGCGATACCTTAATCGAAGCCACCAGTGGTAATACAGGTATTGCGTTGGCCATGGCGGCGGCCATCAAGGGTTATAAAATGATTCTCATCATGCCGGACAACCTTTCAATGGAACGTCGCTGGGCCATGGAAGCATACGGCGCAGAGCTGATTTTGGTGACCAAAGAACAAAGCATGGAAGGCGCCCGTGACTTAGCGCTACAAATGCAAGCCGATGGTAAAGGCAAGGTGCTGGACCAGTTTGGTAACCCAGACAATCCAGTTGCTCATTATGAATCCACTGGCCCAGAAATCTGGCAACAGACCCAAGGTACGGTGACTCACTTTGTGAGTTCAATGGGCACGACAGGGACCATCATGGGCACCAGTCGTTACCTGAAAGAACAAAATCCAGCTATTCAAATTGTGGGTTTGCAACCTAAAGAAGGGGCCTCCATTCCTGGTATTCGCCGCTGGCCAGCGGAATACATGCCCAAAATCTTTGATGCCAGCCGAGTGGATCAAGTTATGGACATTGGCCAAGAAGAAGCCGAACAAACCATGCGCGCGCTGGCTCGCCAAGAAGGCATCTTCTGCGGTGTTAGCTCTGGTGGTGCCGTGGCCGGAGCACTCCGTCTAAGCGAACAAGTGGAAAACGCGGTGATTGTGGCCATCATCTGTGATCGCGGTGACCGTTATTTATCCACAGGCATTTATGCGCAGCCGGAATAACTTGGACTGAGAAACACCTCCTTCCTTGAATTTCGATTTCGCGGGGCCATATAGGGCCCCAGCAGTTTAGGCGAGCACAAAGTATTAAGGGCAGCCCGTGGCAAGATTTAAACCCCAGAAAAAGCGCACCCCTCAGGTTCGTGGCCAGCAATCCAAACGCAATGCGGCAGTGCCTAGCGAGCCGGTGACCGTGGTGATTGACAGCCTCAACCACGATGGCCAAGGGGTGAGCCGTAGCCGCGACAAAGTGCTGTTTGTAGATGGTGCGCTACCGGGCGAAACCGTCGAAGTGCAGATTACGCAAGCGCAACGCAGCTTCGATGTGGGTCAGATCAAGCAGGTTATTACCCCAAGCGCAGAACGGGTCGAGCCCCCTTGTGAGCACTATCAACGCTGTGGCGGCTGTCAATTGCAACACCTCGACAGCTCGTTCCAGCTGGGACACAAGCAAGCCAACCTAGACCAAAACCTCAAGCGCCACCTTAAGCTTGACCAGTTGCCATGGCAGGCGCCTATCGAAAGCTCGCCGTTTGGGTATCGCCGTCGCGCCCGTTTAGGTGTGCGCTATCGCAACGAACAGGATCAAATCATTGTGGGCTTTCGCGAGCAGGCCAATAAACACCTCAGCGACCTTGCTCGTTGCCCTGTGTTATTGCCAGAACTGTCGGCGTTAATGAGTCCGCTAAAAGCGCTTATCCAAGGCCTACAACAAAAATCCCGTATCACTCAGGTCGAATTGCTTAAGGCCAACTGCGGACCAGTAGTGGTACTACGTCACCTAAAAACCTTACCCGAAGAAGACCTAAGCGAGCTTAAGCAATGGGCACAACAGGCCGATATAGCCCTATGGTTGCAACCTGACCAACCAGAAGGCCTACATTGTCTATG
>JBFHVZ010000117.1:0-12461 GCA_041589295.1 Pseudomonadales bacterium | reverse complement strand
TAGTTCCGGTAGACGCTCTATGCGCGTGATGTACGCTTTTGCATCTTGGATGGTGTGGATTTGATGGATGTTCACTAAAAAACTTGGAATCTCGGTATGCAGACCAAATAGTGAATTAACCGGATAGTTGTAGTGACGGTAACTATAAAGCGTTTGGCTTTGTTCTAGCTCGTAAATAAGCAGAGCTAAGCTCAGGCGCAAATCGTCACTTAGTGCAGCGGGATTAATGGCTTTGGCCTGCTTTAACAATGCGGTGTCTTTTAAGTGCTGTTGGGCAGAAAACTGCTCGCTTAGGTCGTCCCATTGATCGTACTGCGTTTTCAGACCGCGATAGGCTTGCATCATTGGACTGGCATCCAGAGCTTGCTGTGCGTATTGCGCAAACAAGAGTCTTGCGGTTTGTTCGGCCTGCTGTTTTTCTTCTTCGCTGATGACGACGACCACGGGTTCAGGCGTTGGCGATGTAGGTTGTAGTGTTTGGCAGCCGCTTAAAGCCAGTGTGAGGGGGAGTGTCAGTAAGCCTGCTTTAATCAGGTTGGCGGCGCCGTTGGTCACTCCGACTATGCTTACTTGGTTTCGTGGCATGGTGTTTCTCTAACCAATTTACTTAAGTGCGCCAACCGTTTGGGCGGCACAAAATGAAGATTGAAATTCAGCGAAGAAGTTTAACAGGTCTTGCTGTTGCTGGCTGTGGCCTTGTTCAAATAGGGCTTTAGCGATGGCCTCTAGGGTGGATAGTCCCTGAGCTTGCTGGTTGCGGCGTAGCCGAAACTGAGATGGACTGCTGTCTTTATCAAGCCGGAAACTGGCGCGAGGTAGTGCTTGCAGCCAGGGTGATTGGCGCATCATTTTACGGGTTTGCTGCCAGGTACCGTCTAGTATTAACAAGGGAGCCTTTAGTTCGCTGAGTTTTACTAAAGTCGGTGATGTTACGTCAGCAGTCTCTGGGTACAGCAATACGTGATGTTGGAATTGATGTGCCAGTACTTCGTGATCACAACGATGCCAAGTTGCATTGTGCATGTGACTAAGTCGCTGGATTAATCGTCCAGTGCTGGATCGCTTTTGACGTTCCAACGGATGAAACAAAATTGAAAACTGTTTGAGTGTAACCGCTGGCCATAGCTTACAAATGCAATGGCTGAATGGCAGGGTGCAGTCAATACAAAATGCCGTAGGCATGAAAGCAGTCATCTATTTAACGTGAAAGTGATCCATTATACTGCAAACTATGAATACCTCAGAAACCAGCGAAAAAATCGTTTCGGTTGGTTTGAAATTGTGTCGTTAAACACCAACGTTGGTGTGATTAAGGTGTGATAAGGGAGCTTATGAACAAATTCATGGCGGTCTGCTTAGGTCTGGTGATGTCATCTATGACTTGGGGCATCGAGCCGCCCTCCGGCAGTTATCAAAAGCATTACGGCAACAAACAGGTTGTGGGGCACTGGCTGATATTGGGTGCAATTGAGCGAATTAAAGGTGCTGTGACGCCAGAACTAGACCTAAGGCTGAACGGCAAGGTCACCCAGTGGTTGTGGCAGTTGCCGGTTGGTGTCTCAAGCGAAGAGGCATTCGAAGATATAAAGTTACAATTAATGGAAGGCAGCATAGGCTTGTTTGAATGCGAGGGGCGCAGTTGTGGGCCTAGCAATGACTTTGCAAATCAGGTCTTTGAACAATCAATTTTATATGGTCGAGAGTCACTACAGCGTTATTGGTCAGGTTTACAAAAGGGCAGTCAGGCTGGCGCCCCAGCTGTGGTATGGGTGCTGTATGCCACCACTCGTAGTAATAAAAAAGTGTACGCCTACGTTGAAAAAATTGTTCTAGAAGAGGGTGAGCTGGCTAAGTTCGATGAGCATTTGGTGAAGTCGAAAACGAAGCAATTGTTCAAGCTGGGTTACCACATATTGGATGGAGCAGAAGGCCCAACTGGGCTGAGCACTGGACAGATCAATTGGATTAAGTCGTTGACGGTTGAGTATCCCAAAGCACGATTTGGCTTTGTGGTGCATATTGCCGCAAATAAAGAACCGGATGCGGTTATGGAGCAGTCCCGTCTTAAAGCGCAAAAACTGCTGGATCAAATCGCGGCGGCAAATGGTTTTGTGAAAAATTTATATATTCATGGCGCTGGACCTATGTTGCCCCGTGGGGGCATGCCAGCTAACCGTGTTGAATTGGTGGTAATCAATCGATGAAAGAAAATACAGTCTCGCTAGTACTAGGCAGTGGTGGTGCTCGGGGCTATGCGCACATTGGCGTCATTAAGGCATTGACCGAACGTGGTTACGATATTCGTGGCGTGTCCGGTTGCTCCATGGGGGCTTTAGTGGGCGGCGTATACTGCGCTGGGCGGTTAGAAGCCTTTGAAGAGTGGGCTCGTTCGCTAAGTTACCTCGACGTAATCAAGTTGGTGGACTTGAGCTTTTTGTCCAGTGGTGCGATCCGCGGCGACAAGGTATTTAGCATTTTAAAAGAAATTCTCGAAGACGCCTTAATAGAAGAATTACCAAAACCCTTTACGGCGGTTGCTACGGACTTAACGCATCAAAAAGAAGTCTGGTTTCGACATGGCTCGCTAGAGGAAGCCATCCGAGCATCTTGTGCGATTCCAAGTTTGATCAAACCTGTGATTAGTAATGGTCGTATTTTGGTTGATGGTGGGGTGCTGAACCCATTGCCTATTGCGCCTAGCGTATCGGTTCATGCTAAACATGTGATAGCGGTAGACCTAAGTGCCGATGTGGTTATGCCTGATGGTGCACGCAAACAAAACGAAGCTCGGGCGCGGTATGAGCGAGAAGAAAAGCGTAGTTGGTTAGACTCTTTAAAAGCCAAAGCTCTGTATTGGATGAGTGATAAAGAAGCCGAGGATTCTCGTCTAGCGGTAAACGAGAGTTTGGGCAAACTTGAAATCATGTATGAAATGTTCGAGACCATGCAGGCATCTCTAACCCAGTACAAGATCGCTGGTTATCGTCCCGATTTGTTGATTCGAATTCCCAAAGAGTCTTGTCAGATTTACGAGTTTTACCGAGCCGAACAACAAATTCAGCTGGGGTACGACATAGCTCATGAGGCTTTGGAGGCTTATGAAAATGGTCAGCCGAATGCCTACGGGCTAAGTGGCTAGTGACTATTAAAACTCGTTCTCCCATGGGGTAGAATCGGCACCTTTCTTTTTTGCCCCGTGCATACGCTCAGGAACCCTCAGTGACAGATCCTTACTCTCAGGCCGTTCAGCAGCTCCAAACCATTCTGGACTGGATTCGTTTTGCTAATACACAGTTTCAAAACCACGATTTATTTTATGGCCATGGTACAGATAATCCTTGGGATGAGGCGGTGCTACTGGTAAGCGCGTCGCTGCGTATGCCATACGATCTCACTCCAGAGCAGGGGCAGTGCCGTTTAATTGATGCAGAAAAACAACTACTGGCAGATCGTATACGCCAGCGCGTGGAATCCCGCACACCCGTGGCCTATCTAATCAACGAAGCTTGGTTTGCAGGCATGCCATTTTATGTCGATGAGCGGGTGCTGGTGCCACGTTCACCTTTGGCTGAAGTCATTCAAAATCGAGTATCACCTTGGATGGATGGCATCGAGCCAAGCCGTATATTGGATCTGTGCTGCGGCAGTGGCTGTATTGGCATTGCCAGCTTGCAGGCCTTCCCAGAAGCACAATTAGACCTTGCCGATTTGTCTGGCGACGCTTTGGATGTGGCTCAGATCAATGTGGAGCGATACGGCCTTTACGAGCAAGTGGCCATGATTCAGTCCGATCTGTTTGACGCCCTGCAAGGTCCATATGACCTGATATTATCCAACCCTCCTTATGTAGATGCAGAAGACTTGGCAGATATGCCAGCCGAGTATCACCATGAGCCAGCCATGGGCTTGGGCAGCGGTGATGACGGCTTGGATATCACCCGTCGTATTCTTGCTCAGGCTGCCGATTACCTCTCCGAACAAGGGGTGTTGGTGGTGGAAGTAGGGAACTCTTGGATTAACCTAGAAGCGGCGTTTCCAGAAGTACCGTTTCACTGGGTTAGCTTTGAGCACGGAGGTGACGGCGTCTTCATCTTCACCCGCGCAGACTTAGTGCGCTACCAGTCCCAGTTCCGTGTATAATGCGCGGCTATTCTCTCTATGAACCGTATTTAAGTAGTTAGCTATGTCAGGAAATACTTTCGGCAAGTTGTTTACCGTGACCACCTTTGGTGAGAGCCACGGATTGGCTTTGGGCTGCATCGTGGACGGTTGTCCTCCAGGTATCGAAATCACCGAAGAAGAAATTCAGGTTGAATTGGACCTGCGCAAGCCGGGCACCTCCAAGTTCACCACCCAGCGCCGCGAGCCCGATCAGGTGAAAATTCTGTCTGGGGTGTTTGAAGGCAAAACCACAGGTACGCCTATCGGCATGCTGATCGAGAACACAGATCAGCGCAGTAAAGACTACGGTGATATTTCACGTAAATTCCGTCCTGCCCATGCGGACTACGGATATACGCAAAAATACGGCTTCCGTGATTATCGCGGTGGCGGTCGTTCATCGGCGCGCGAAACCGCCATGCGGGTGGCAGCAGGTGCCATTGCTAAAAAATTCTTGGCCTCCAAAGGCATCGAAGTACGTGGCTACCTATCTCAGCTAGGTCCAATCAAGGTCGAAAAGCTAGATTGGGATCAAGTACGTCAAAACCCATTTTTCAGCCCTGATGCCGACAAGGTGCCTGAAATGGAAAACTACATGAACGCCCTGCGTAAAGAAGGCGATTCCATTGGTGCCAAAATTACGGTCACCGCCAGCGGTCTTAAGCCTGGTCTTGGTGAACCTATTTTCGACCGTCTGGATGCCGATTTGGCCCATGCCCTTATGAGCATCAATGCAGTAAAAGGGGTGGAAATTGGCGATGGGTTCGATGTGGTAGAACAGAAAGGCTCAGAACATCGCGACGAAATCACCCCAGAAGGTTTCCTTAGTAACCATGCGGGCGGCATCGTTGGTGGTATCAGCTCAGGGCAAGACATTGTTGCTCACATTGCACTTAAACCCACTTCGAGCATTACCGTTCCGGGTAAAACCGTAGACGTAGACGGTAACGCTACCGATCTCATCACCAAGGGCCGTCATGACCCTTGCGTGGGTATTCGTGCGACACCGATTGCAGAAGCCATGATGGCGATTGTATTAATGGATCATTACCTGCGTCACCGTGGCCAAAATGCCGACGTGCAGTGCAGCACACCGGTCATTCCAGCCGAACCCAAGTAGGCACGTTTAACGTGCCTTACTGGCGTTTATCATCTTTCTATTTTTTCTACTTCGGCCTACTGGGCTGTATCTCGCCTTATTGGGGGTTGTTTCTCGACTCCCAAGGCATGTCTGTTCTAGAAATTGGCCAATTGGTGGCGCTGTTTGGCGTGACACGCATTTTTGCGCCGATGATCTGGGGTGCGCTAGCGGATCGTACAGGTAAACGGCTGCGTCTATTAAGAATTGGAAGTGGGTTGTGTGCGTTAAGCTTTGGTACGATTTTTTGGGCGGAAGGGTTTAATCAACTCGCCATCATAGTGGTGCTCTACGGATTTTTCTGGGCGGCGGTGTTACCGCAATTTGAAGTCATTACCCTGAACTATTTAGACGGCCAAATGGGGTTGTACGCCCGGATTAGATTATGGGGTTCCATCGGCTTTATCGTCATGGTTTGGGGGCTCGGCTTTCTGTTCGACTGGATCTCGGTAGCCACACTGCCAGCCTTTATGTTGAGTTTGATTCTCGCCATTTTTCTAAGCAGCTTTAGCGTATCAGAGCCAGCCATTCAAACAGTTGATGTTGACGGCACGGGCATAATGCGAAAATTAATGAATGCCAGAGTGGCAGCATTTTTTGCAGCCTGCTTTTTAATGCAGGTGAGCCACGGCGCTTACTACACTTTCTTTAGCCTTTTTCTGGAAGGGCAAGGCTACAGTAAGTCGCAAATTGGCTTTTTATGGGCGGTAGGCGTTATTGCCGAAGTTATTATCTTTATGGTGATGAGCCGCCTTGCTTCCCAGTTTGGAATGCGACAAATTTTATTGGCCAGTTTAATACTTGCGACCTTGCGTTGGTATTTTACTGGGCACTGGGTCGATTCCATGCTGCTGCTGTTTATGCTACAGCTTACCCACGCAGCGACGTTTGGTACCATGCATGCGGTGTCGATGCACTATGTGTATGAATTCTTCAAAGGGCGGCATCAGGGCAAGGGGCAAAGTTTGTATAGCGGGCTTGCTTATGGTGCAGGTAGTGCAGCTGGTGCCTACTTTGCGGGCATATTGTGGGACCGTTTTAACGCGGTATTCATGTTTGAAATGTCGGCGTTGGCAGCTTTTGTCGGATTCTTGTTGGTGTGGCGTTTTATCAAACGTTAGCAAAACAGTTTGTTAAGCATGAGTTAACATTTTTTTAAATTTAACCCTCACTTCTTTGGTTTTTCTTCCCTCTGATCTTTCTGATCTTTCCGTTTTTCACATCTTTGGGTGACGTCAGACGAATGCTTGCAAACGCAACTTTTTTCGTTTGGTTTGATCACGCCAAATAGTATGAGTTTTCTCAGACAATTTTTGGTAAGGCTTTGATTTTGCTAGATGAAGGTTGTTTGATAGCAAACCTTACAAAAACATTTTTACGCTGTTAGATTTTTAGAACGTTTTGGTCTAGCTTTAATGCTTTCGCAAAACAAGGCAAAACAATGAAGGTTAAGTTTGAAGTCGACCTGACTCCGGAGGAATTCCGCCAAGCAATGGGGATGCCTGATATGAGTCAATTTTACGAAGATCTGATGGCCGCAGTATTAGAAAAAATGAACAAGGGTGAAGAAGGCTATGACCCTTTTTCGCTAATGCAGCCTGTTATCAATAACAGTTTTTCGGGTATGGAAAAGTTTCAAGATAGCATGATGAAAATGATGACGGGCTACATGTCACCCAAAGAAAAAACGGATTAAGTCAATAGAGTGGCCGCTCTAAAAATGGCGATGTTGGTGTAAAGCGTTTTAAAAATACTTAGGTGAAAATGGCGCTCACAATTTTGCCAATTCGCTTAAGTAACAGTCGTTGCGGCAAGCGCAAAAGGCTAAAAAGGGCAGTAAGTTCTGGTGAGGAATGTCACGCAGTTAATGAACCGTCATTAAGCTGTAAAAATTTTCTCATTAGTATTATCGAGTGGTTGACCACAAATCAAAAGGAGCATGACCATGCAAGAAAATGTAATCAACGCATTTACTGAGCAAGCAAAAACTATGTTTGCACCTGCAAGTAAGTTTAATGGATTGATGGTTGAAAGCCTGGAAAAGATGGCCGAATTCCAAATCAATGCCATCAAAGCCTACACTGACATCGCACTGGGTCAGATGAAGAAAGCAGCTGAGATTAAAGATGTAGACACTCTGCGCACTTTCTCTTCTTCTCAAGCGGAAGCAGCGGGCACCATTAACAAAAAAGTAATCGAAGACGCTAAAGTCCTGACTGAAATGGCGACTGACTTTAAAGAAAAAGTTGAGTCCATCATGGAAGAAGGTCGCACAGCTGCTACAACTGCAGCTAAGCCAGCGGCTGCTAAAAAAGCCAGCTAATCTCTTTTAGTTGGTCAATTGCCAGGTAGTCTAGATCCCCACCCTAATCTAGTGTTGTTGCCTGGCAGTCTGCCCGTATTTTAAGGAAGGAATACATGAGTAGTAACGCCCAGCAAAAACCCACCTTTGAACATGCTGTAGCAGACTTTTTTAATATGGCGGCTACGTCCGCTGATCAAGCTTTCCGCTTGTTCGAGAAATCTATTTCCCGCGAAACTTCAGAGAGTGACCCAGCTGCATCGGTTTTTAATGACTTTGCAGACTCTTATATGGCGTTCACTGAAGAGTTAGCAGCCCATCCGGACGAAGTGCTGGTTAAACAGATCAAGCTGCAACAAGATCTGATGAGTCTTTACCAGCAAACTGCGCTGAAATTTATGGGGCAAGAAGCTGAAGAAATCAAAAAGCCTGCGCCAGCAGATAAGCGTTTCTCAGACCCAGAATGGAGCGACAACATTGTCTTCTCCTATATCAAACAATTCTATTTGATTCTTTCCGACTATTTAATCGAGCTATCACAGAGCACGGGCGATCTTAATCAGCACGCTAAAGACAATATGCGTTTCTTTACGCGCCAGTTTGTTAACGCCATGTCACCAACCAATTACGCCTTAACTAACCCAGAAGTGCTGCGTAAGACGGTAGAAACCGGCGGGGAAAACCTAGCAGAAGGCATGGAGCACCTAATTGACGATATGGGCAAATCGTTTGGCGGGCTAAATGTTTCCATGACAGACATGGCGGCGTTCAAAGTAGGTCGTAATGTGGCGACTACACCGGGCAAAGTGGTATATCAAAACGATTTGATTCAATTGATTCAGTACGAGCCGACCACTAAGAAAGTACATAAAACACCGCTTTTGGTTATTCCGCCGTTTATCAATAAGTTTTACATCCTTGATTTGCGCGAGCAGAACTCATTCTTGAAATGGTTGGTCGACCAAGGGCATACCGTATTTTGTATTTCGTGGGTAAACCCAGGGCCAGGTCTACGCGACAAAGGCTTTGAAAACTATATGTTGGAAGGACCAGTCGCTGCGATAGATGCCATTGAGCAAGCTACCGGTGAAAGTGATGTCAATGCTATAGGGTATTGCTTAGGCGGCACTTTGTTGGCAACGACGCTTGGCTATATGAAGCGCAAGGGTGATAAACGGATTAAGTCAGCCACTTACATGGCGACGTTAATCGATTTCTATGACCCGGGTGAAATTGGTGTTTTCATTAATGAAACCGCGATTCGTGCGTTAGAACGACAAATGAATGCACTGGGTTATTATGATGGTCGCCAAATGGCGTTTAGTTTTAACCTGTTGCGTGAGAACGACCTGTTTTGGTCATTCTTTATTAACAATTATTTAAAAGGCGAGCGGCCTGCGGCCTTCGATTTGCTGTACTGGAACTCTGACAGCACAAACCTGCCTGCTAAGATGCATAGCTTCTATCTGAGAAACATGTACTTAGAAAATAAACTGAAGGAGCCTAACGGTATTGAGTTGTGTGGTGAAAAAATCGATTTAACTCAGGTCGAAACACCATCGTATTTTATTTCAACTGCTCAAGACCATATCGCAAAGTGGAAATCGACCTACTCAGGTGCTCGCCTGTTTAAAGGCGATGTTAAATTTGTGCTAGGCGGCTCTGGTCATATAGCGGGTATCGTGAATCCGCCAAGTGCGAATAAATACGGATATTGGACAGCTGACGCATTGCCCGAAAACCCAGACGACTGGTATCAGGCGACCACTAAATCTGAAGGTTCTTGGTGGCCAGACTGGGATAAATGGACAAGTAAGTTTACTGGCGAACAAGTTGAGGCCAGAAAACCCGGTACAGGTAAGCTAAAAGCCCTCATGGATGCACCAGGTGATTACGTGACGCGAACCGTGTCTCAGGTTGTTAAGCAAAAAGTAGTGCAACCTTAGACGATTAGTATCCTTGGTTTGGTCCCACAAAAATGCCGACATCCTAGACTGAAAGACAGTAATGTTTCACAGTCATAGGTGTCGGCCTTTTTGTTAAGCGCTAGCGTTGCTCTGAATGATTTTATTCTTCGAAACTGTCTACCGAAATCGCGCAGGTGTTAAAGCCTGCATCCACATAAAGTACTTCACCAGTAATGCCGCTTGCTAAGTCAGAGCATAGAAATGCGGCTGAATTACCAACCTCTTCAATTGTCACGTTACGGCGTAATGGTGCCCGTTGCTCTGCTTGCTTGAGCATACGTCGGAAGCTTTTAATGCCTGACGCAGCCAAGGTTCGAATAGGGCCAGCAGAAATCGCGTTAACTCGAACACCTTTAGGGCCTAAGCTACCAGCCAAATAGCGCACGCCGGCTTCCAAACTGGCTTTGGCCATGCCCATTACATTGTAGTTTGGTAGTGTTTGAGTCGAGCCATGATAGGTTAGGGTAAGGATGCTACCTTGCTCGGTGAGTAAATCTTTAGATGCCTGAGCCAATGCCAGCAAGCTGTAGCTGCTGATATCGTGGGCGATGTTAAAGCCTTCACGAGTCGAAGCATCAATGATTTCACCTTCTAGCTCATGGGCAGGGGCGTATCCCACGGAGTGAACCAAGATATCCATGCTGCCCCACGTATTTTTGATGCAGCCCATTAATTCTTGAATTTGTTGGTCTGAGGTGACATCCAATGGGTAGACAAGGTCTGAGCCAAATTCTTGTGCAAATTCTTCTACGCGGCCTTTTAGCTTTTCATTTTGATAGGTAAAAGCCAGTTCGGCTCCTTGCTCGTGAAAGCATTTAGCAATGCCATAAGCAATGGATTTTTTGCTGGCGATACCAACGATTAGGGCGCGTTTTCCTTTAAGGAATCCCATGATTCTTCCCATGTAACTATTGAGGTTTCGGTTCTAAAGCACGCGGCTGGATGAGAACCCTGATCAGAAATGGTTAATTCTGGCGTGTTCGTTTGACAGTTTGGTTGCGCAAGTGGACAGCGCGAGAAAAAACGACACCCTGCCGGAGGATCAATGGGTGAGGGCAGTTCACCTTGTAGACGCTTGCGTACACGCTTGGGTGAAGGGTCTATAGTGGGGATCGCGTCCATCAAAAACTGAGTGTATGGGTGATGTGGTCGTTTATATAAATCTTGGCCATCTGCTAGTTCAACGATTTGACCTAGATACATCACGGCAATGCGATCAGATACGTGCTTCACCACGGCAAGGTCGTGTGCGATAAACAACATTGCGAGGCCCATTTCTTTTTGCAGGTCTAACAATAAATTTAGTATTTGCGATTGGACAGAAACATCTAACGCCGAAACAGGTTCGTCGCAAATAAGGAGTTCAGGTTCCAGCGCGATGGCCCGTGCAATGCCAATTCGTTGGCGTTGGCCACCGGAAAACTCATGGGGATATTTGTTTAATGCAGAGCTTGGGAGACCAACACGTTGCAATAAAGCTAGTACTTTTTCTTGGCGTTGTTGACGGTTGAGCTGCGTGTGAATCACAAACGGCTCTTCCAGAATGGCCGATACCGTGTGCCTGGGGTTCAGGCTTTCGTAAGGGTCTTGAAAGACGTACTGAATCTTAGGGCGGACTGAACGCAATGACTTTTGACTCATGTGCGTAATGTTTTGCCCTTTGAAATAAATATCGCCAGACGTACTTTCGTATAAACGCGCAATGGTTTTGGCTAAAGTACTTTTGCCGCAACCAGATTCACCCACGACACCGAGTGTTTCACCGGGTTGGATAGTTAATGAAATGCCATCAACTGCATGCAGTTGGCTTTGTGGTTTGAACCAACCATTTCGCTTAACCGGAAAGTATTTAGTTAAGTTTTTAATTTCTAGAACGGGCAAGTGGTCTTTGCCACGGACATCAGCCATTTAAATTCTCCCAATGAAGACAGTTAACACTTTGTTTGGGATTAATGCTGGTTAACGTGTGGGATAATTCTGCGCAGTTTTCTTGCGCATAGGGACAGCGATTGCGAAAGCGACAACCTGCTGGCATGTCCTGCAGAGTCGGCACTTGTCCTTTGATTGTTTTTAAAGTGGTTTTTGGGATGCCGTCTAAGCGTGGTATCGCGTCGAGTAAACCTTGCGTGTAAGGATGTTTGGGTTGTTCAAATAATTGTTGAACACTGGCTCGTTCGACTACACGGCCAGCGTACATAACGGCTACCTGATCGCATAACTCAGCGATGACACCCAAATCATGGGTAATAAATAAAACAGCCATGCCATTTTCGGCTTGCAAGTCGCGAATTAAATCAAGAATTTGCGCTTGGATAGTGACATCCAGTGCGGTTGTGGGTTCGTCCGCAATCAGAATATCGGGTTCACAGGCCAAAGCCATGGCAATCATGACTCTTTGCCTCATGCCCCCAGATAGTTCATGGGGGTACTCTGACATGCGTTTAGCGGCGGCAGGAATACCTACTTTTTCGAGCATGGCAACGGCCGCCTGAAACTGAGCTTTTTTAGATAGGTGATTGCGGTGTAATTGGTAGGTTTCGAGTAGCTGGCTACCGATGGTCTTCACAGGGTTGAGTGCCGTCATGGGCTCCTGAAAAATCATGGCGATACGATCACCGCGTACCGTTTGCATTACCGGACCCTCAACGCGTGTGAGATCTTGGTGTTCTAGCAGTACTTGTCCGCTGACGATCCGTGCGATGGGTTGTGGTAATAAGCGCATGATGGAGAGCGAGGTAACACTTTTACCGCAGCCCGACTCGCCCACAAGACCCAGTGTTTCGCCTGCCCGTAAGTCAAAGCTGACATGGTCCAATACCCGAATTGGTCCCGCCTCTGTGTCAAATTCAACACATAAATCACGGACCGACAACAGAGGTGTTGTCGTTTCCTG
>JBFHVZ010000116.1:0-12550 GCA_041589295.1 Pseudomonadales bacterium | reverse complement strand
GTGTGTTTAGTCGGGAGTCAGACGTCTGGGGCCGGACGCCAAGACAGCTAGAAGCTTGACGCCGGAAGCTTGCAGCAAAACCATCTTCCTAGCTTCTAGCTCTCGCTACTTCTTCTCGCGCTCTAACGCCATGTCAATACTTTGAATATGCGTGGCAGGTTGGTCATTAAAATTATTTTTAATCAGCGTATCGTCTGCTAAGGCGTCGATGGAGAAACGCAAACTGTGACAGTCTAAGCACACACTGCGGATCATTTTTTCGTTGGGGCGCAGGTTGTGATTTTGATTGTGTTGCACAATGGTTTTCTTTTGCCCGAAGTGTTCAATCTCGGTTTCTGGCAAATGGCAGCTGGCGCAGGTAACAATGGGGTCGCTTGCCGTTTCTTTATTTAAATGGCCATTTGCAATCAGCGCGTCTGATTTTAATGTAAAGTGCTTCGATTGTTTAAACTGTTGGCTGTGTTCATCGTTATGACAGCCCAAGCAGGATTCCACCGCCGCTTCTTTGCGGTCAAAGCTGTGAGCGCTGTGGCAGCTATTACAGCTAAGTTCGCTATTAAATGCGTTGGCGTGCATTTTATCAGCTTGTGCTAAACGGGATTCACCGACAGTCATTGCGGGCAAGGGTGACCCGTTTGCCGTGGCGGCTAAGCGCATGCCGTGTTTGCCTGCGGTAAAGCCTTTTACTTGATCTTTGTGGCAATCGACGCATTGTTCCAGACTCGGTTTTTCTATCCAGGTTTTTGCTAACCAGAGTTGTGCCAGTTTGTTGTTAGAAGATTCAGCCTGAACCTTTTGTGAATCATTGGTATGGCAATCCACACAATTAACACCTGCATTGGCATGTTCGCTGTGTTCCCACTCCACCAGTTCATCACCGCTCATGGCTAAAGATGTTGGGTAGCGGGCGTCGGCCAATGTTAGTTTCTTTTCTTGTTGCGCTTTAGTGTCGGAGGTAGCGGATTCGATCATGGCGACGATGCTGGCTAGGGGCTTGGTATCATCTGCGGCACTGTGCTTTAACAAAAAGCTTTCGTATAAGGCTTTGTTGTCGTGGTAATTATGGCAACCTGCACTGGCACAGGTGTCAAATCCCATGCCTTCGTGACTGGGGCGTTCTTTAGCAATGTCTTTGTGGCAGGCTTCGCAAAAATCATCCGGCAAGGTCACACCCATGGTGCGCGTGTGTTGTGGTACGTGTTCTTTGTGGCAACTGACGCAATAACGGGCGTCGAGAATAGCTAGACGGTCGGCGTTGCGTGGATCGGTAAATTTTTTCACCGGGTGAGAATCATTGGCTTGGTTGAGTTCTTCTTTGTGACAATCTAAGCAAGCGTTTTGAATGATTTTTTCACTGCCAAAGGGTTCGGTGTGGCAGCTTTCACAGGCCAGTTCAATTTGATAATGGCCGTGACTGGTTTGTCCGGGTAAAAAATCTGGGTGGCTGTCGTCCAGCACCAGTGATTGAACATAATAGCCAGCACCCACTAATGTAAGCAGCAGCCAAAGAAATACTTGATAACGCGTTTTGATAGCCATGGTTATGTGCTCCCGTTAAAACCAATAAACGGAAAGAATGTGGAAGGCCAGCAAGAACGGCAGCGGCCATGTAATGTATATGTGCAATTGGCTAAGCCATTTTCTTAAGGTTTGCTTGCCGCGATCCGAACTGGCGGCAATGCCCACCGCTGTCACTGCACCCATGGCGCTGGCCAGTAAAAAGGTGGTTAACAACGCAAAGTTTAAATTGCTGCCTGCGTTTAAACCCGTATGCAATAACACCAATAGCAATATGCCAACGCCCAACAAGGTGTGTAGGTGTCGAAGGCTAATAAACGAAAGTTTCTCAATCCATTGCGTACGTTTGCGTAGGCTGAGTAGTAGTCCTAACAGGGTTAACCCTAGTAGAGTAAAGCCGCTTATTTGTTTATAAAGACTGTCGCTCCATACGTCGCTGATATGAAAGCCCGACCACGAATCTCGCACTGGAAACGCCGGAAATAATAGCCAAAGGCTAAGAACGATCAGTGCCAATAGACCGCTGATTAACAGGGTTTTCTTACCAGTCGCCACCATGGTATTGGGTTCAACTTGTTCGACGCCGGATCGACTGGCGTGGTCTTGAACCAGATCGGCCAGTAGCGGTTTACATGAACCACACACAGTTCCCGCCCCTGTGCATTGTGATAATTGTTCAACACTCGTGGCTTGTTGTTCGACCATGGCTCGGGTTAGGTCGCCTTTGGTGACGCCAGTACATTGGCAAACTCGTGTCGTCTCGGGCCAAGCCACAACATCGTCGGCTTCGGTATCAGGCCAGAGTACACCGGTTTTGCGAAAGCGCCATAGTTGCCATGGCCAAATCCGTTCGTGCTGGGTGACGGCTTGTTGTAGACGGTTAAACTGTTTGTCAGTGCCATAACAGATCGCACCGATTAAATGTCCCGCATGCAAAATAATTTTTACGTAATGAGGTTTACCACTGGCGTCTGTGTAGTTGTAAGTTTCTTCTTCGCGCAGTGGGTGGCCCTCTTTGGTGAGTGTACCCACGCTTAATACAGGTTGGTTGGCCACTTTTAATTGTGCGCTGTTTATGGCGCCTAAATAGCGGGCGTCTTCACCTGCCATGTGGAAAGCGGCAACACTGGCTTGCTCTAAACCGGGTGCGACCAGACCATGAATTTCGCCGTTAAACTCTGCGCATTCGCCAATGGCATAAATGTCGGTATCGGACGTTTGCATATAAATATTAGTGCGAATGCCTTGGCCAACTTTTAGTCCTGCCTCTAATGCAATTTCTTTATTGGGTTTAATGCCCGTGGTGAGCACCACAGTGTCGCAAGGAATGTCGAGCCCATTCATTAACTCAACACCGACGACGCGCCCTTGTTTTTCGATGATTTTGCTTAGGCCAGAGCCGGTAAAGACCTGAATGCCTTTTTGCTCTATGTGTTTGGTAAGTAGTGCACCAGCGGTGTCATCTAATTGCTTGTTCATTAGATGCTGACTTTGATGCACCAAGGTGACTTGCGTTGCATCTTGCTGCATGGCGCAGGCAGCTTCGATCCCCAGTAGGCCACCACCAATCACTACGGTATGGCGGCTGTGGCATAAACGTGCCTTCAAGGCTTCTGCGTCGGCGTAATCACGAAAGGTATAAACACCTTTAGCGTCTTTACCTGCAATGTTAGGGACGTAAGGTCGTGAACCCGTGGCCAGTACTAAATGTTTGTACTGATAGATTCGATGCTGCTGGTCGATGATTTGATGGGTGCGCGGAATGATGTAGCCGATTTCACAACCAAACTGCAAAAACAAGTTTTCGTCTTCTTGCAGTGCGTCTTGATATTCGCTTTGCAAAAAGTCACCGGACAAATTGCCCGCCAAAAGCTCGGACAGCTTCACGCGGTTATAAGGCGAATAAGACTCGGCGTTAAACCATAGAATGGTGGCGGAGGGATTCAAGGCTCGGTACTTTTTGATGAAGCGCGCACCGGCAGGACCTGCGCCCACCACAATGACATCCCACACAATGGCAGGATTTTGTTTGCCGCTGACCTGATGTTGGCTACGGGACGGCTGGCTGTGTAATTCACTCATCTATCACGGTCCCTAAAACTGGCAGGGAAGTTGGGTGCTTCTTCGAGCACGCTAACTGCGTCGCGGTGAACCGCGCGTTATTATCTTCGTTAAGTCCTAGAGCAAGGGCTTTGCCAATCGCAGAATTTTGACGAGTCTTCGTATTTCAGACCAAAGCAGTAGTGCTTTTAGGGAGAAAGCGGGGTTTTTGCGTGAAAGTAGGGCGCTAACAATTTGATATCGCCCTAGGATGAATCAAACGCCCTGCAATAAATTGGTGCCCTGAGGGGCAGCCTGATTCATTTGGGGGATTGGGATGTTGGCTCGGGTGGCTCGTCGTCTTGTTGCGGGTCTTGTTGCGCGATATGGCCAGAGTCTTGCCGCTGGTCATCTTGCCGCGCAAGTCGTTGCTCCATTTTTAGCAGCGCATCTAATTTGCTTTCTAAGGTCATTAATCGGGTTTCGATAATGGCGAGCTTCTTAATGTTTTCCGCTTCGGCATCCAGCATGTCTTTTTCTTCTTCGGCCATGAAGAAGGCGGCAAAACTGGCGGTGAGTAGGGTTGCCAAAGCAAAACCCATGAGAATCAAAATAGAGCCAAATAATCTGCCTACGGTACTGCCTGGCACAATATCTCCGTAACCGACCGTGGTGACGGTTACCCAAGCCCACCAAATGCCATCGAAAGGCGTGTCGACGTTAGGATCTATGACCGACATGATGGTGCCCGCCATGATAATAATAAAAAAGCTGGCAATAAGTGTGCTGCCCAAATGATGGCGCGACAGAATACGCTTTGCGGTGGCCGACATATGTATAAACAGCGTAAACATGATAACGAGGCGGAGCGCGCGTAAACCGGCCGCATGGGGAAAAATCTCCCAGACAATCGGGCAACCAAAAATAATGATCAGCACATTAATCCAGTTGCCTCTGAGATAAGCGCGGGTATTGTCTACAAGGTAAGACAGCAATAAGGTTTCACTGAGAAAGAAACCCCAGATTAACCAGTCGGTGAAGCGGCTAGAAAACAGACGGCCGTAAACGCTTTCTAAGTACCACTCTAAGATAATCCAAATGGCCATGAACATCATGGGCCACTCGAGTAATTTAGCAGCCCGTCTAGCTGCCAGCGTTTCGCTGCTGGCCACACCGGCCAGACCGAGAATATTGGGCATGTGCGGTTTCATGAATCGCCCTAGTGTTTTTCATTATTTTCTACATCACCGAGCCAAACTGGAATGTGCTTTCCGGTGAACGGGATTTAGCCCGATACATAGCATTATCTGCCGACTTTATCAGCTCTGATAGGTGGGCAGCATGATCTGGGTACAGGCTAATGCCAATACTGATGCCCAAACTGACTTCTTGTACGGCTTTATCTGTGTATACCAATAATGGTTCTTCGACGCATTGTATAAAGTCATGTGCAATGCGTTCGCATGCTGCTTGATTGGCTTCGGTTGGTACCAGTAGCGCAAATTCATCGCCACCAATGCGCGCTAAAAAGTCAGACTTTCGACAACGTTGTTTCAGCCGAGTCGCGGTTTGCATCAATGCTTGATCGCCCGCTTGGTGGCCGTGATTATCGTTAATGAGCTTGAACTTGTTTAAGTCCATAAAGAACAGGGCGAAAGATTGTTTGTGACGATGGCACTGTTCATAGGTGGCTTCTAACTTGTTATCAAAATCGGCACGGTTTGATAGCAGCGTGAGGGAATCCACCAACGCCATATTTCGCAGCTTATTGATTAAGCTATGACGTTCAATGGAAAACCGAATAGAGCGGGATAATAACGACGCGGTGACTTCGTGTTTGGGCAAATAGTCTTCGGCCCCTTGTTGGATGGCCTTTTGACCTATGACTTCGTTTTGTAAGCCTGTCATGACAATGACTGGGCAATAAGCAAATGTATTTAAAACATAGGTCAGGGTTTTTAAGCCGTGGGAGTCTGGTAAGTTCAAATCCAGTAAAATCACATCCCAACCCGTGTGATCAACGTGATTTAGATCTTTAATGTTACTGCAAATAGAAATGTTGTATTGCGCGATGGCGTCCTGCTTTAAAGCAGACTGGGCCAGATAAATATCATCTGGGTCGTCTTCAATTAACAATACGTTTAAAGCTCGACTTCTCATCTTAAACCTACGCTTATGGGTGATTACCCATTGCCAGATCGCTCGCTATGTCCAAGGCGATTGTGTTTGAACCAATAGCCGTAAATGCATTCCGCCATGGCAACCACTTCAGTGTAGTCCATGGGCTTGGTGAAATAGCTGTGTATGCCCGCGTTTTTACAATCGGCCATATCCAGCGGTGACGACGAGGTTGTCAATATCAAAGTCGGCACTTGTTGTAGCAGTGGGTTGCGTTGAATGAATTCGTAAATGGCAAGGCCATTGTATTTGGGTAAATTCATATCCAATAAAATCAAGTTGGGCACGGGCAAATCGGCATTGCCTTGTTCTGGGTAATGCTGCATTAGTTCATCCATGCTGGGTAAGCTAAAAAACTGCAGTTGTTCATCCAGCCGGGTAAATACTTGGCGATACAAGTAAATGTCGTCGCCGTCATCATCCAGCATCAGTATCGAATAACTCATGGTTGTCCTGATTCGGTAAATGAATGACAAAGGTCGCGCCTTGGCCTTCGGCGCCCGTGGCAGCAATGGTGCCTTTGTGCAGCTCAATAAGCTGCTTACAAATCGCGAGCCCCATGCCCGTACCTTCAATTTCACTGTTGTTGACTAAGCGTTTGAAGGGGTCGAATATTTGTTCGGCAAAATCGTTATCAAAGCCATTGCCATTGTCTTGTATGGCGATGATAGAGTAATACTCATCTTGTACTAGGTTGATATTGATTTCTGGCGGGCGTTCCCTATGTCGATATTTAATGCTATTACTGATGAGGTTTTGCACCACGCTCGAAAGTACTGTGTCGTCACAATACAGAGTTCCACTTGATTCCAAGTTCACTTTGGCTTGCGACTCTTCAATTAGCACAGAAATTTGTGAAGTGGCGTCTTCCACTACGTTAGCAAGTTCACAGGGGTGCTTATCCAGTTTCATGTGTGTGGAGCGTGATAACTCCAGTAACCGCTCAATCATGGTTTTCATGCGCGCAGCAGAATTATGCAGGCGGCTTAGCTCAAAGCTGGATTCACTGTCCAGCTCCTTATCTTTTAAGCGTTGCAGCAAGCTGGTGGAGAATGATGTGATCTTGCGCAGTGGTTCTTGCAAATCGTGCGAAGCAGAATAAGCAAAACGACTTAAGCTTTCGTTGGATTTTTTCAGCTCTTTATAGAGCTTGTTGCGTGTTTGCTCTATACGTTTCCGCTCACCTATGTCTTCAATCACCGAAATAAAATACTCGGGTTCTTTTTGTTCGTTACGCACGATAGAAACGGTGAGCTTAATCCAGACGATGTGGCCATTTTTATGAATGTAGCGTTTTTCCATTTCGTAATTGTCGGCCTTACCATCAATCAGTTGTTGGACATGATTTAAATCCAGCTCTAAGTCGTCCGGGTGAGTGATGGTTTGAAAGTCGGTCACTAACAGTTCGTCTTTTTCATACCCGACGATGTCACATACTTTTTGGTTGACGTTTATCCAACTTCCATCTAACGCGACGTGAGCAACACCCACGGCGGCTTGCTCAAAGGTATTTTTAAAGTCGCGCAATAAAGTTTGTTGTGCTTTTTGGGCATCTTTCATTTGTGTGATATCAATGAAGGTACCCAGCATGTCGATGGCTTCGTTGTTTTCCTCGGTAAATACCGTGTCGCGTGAGAGGCACCAAATCCAATGGCCATCTTTATGTTTAAAACGGTATTCAATGGAATGGGATTCACCAGGTTTAGAGCGCTGCACATCGCCCATGTGATCGAAAATACTTTGTAACTCGTCAGGATGAAATAGGCTTTCAAAGCCTTCGCCGTCCTTAATACGATCTAGGTCGGCTAGGGTGTAGCCGGTCATGCGTGTGTATTGATCGTTAATGTAGAGATTGCTACCGGCTTTAAAACTGAAAATGTAAACGCCGCAAATGGAGTTGTTTAGTACTTTTTCTAGGTAATCGCTTTTTTGGTTTAGTTCAAGCGCATGTTTTTTTAGCGTATCTATATTACTAAGTGAACCTGCGATTAAAATGGGTTGCTCAGCATCGGATGAAAATAATTTTCCCGCTAAACGAAACCAGCGGGTTCCGCCATTGGCCAAGCGGCCTTCGTATTCCAATTCAAAATTGCGTTTGTGTAAAACGGCTTCTTCTACCGCGGTCATGACAGCTTTTTGGTAAGGCTCTAATATGTGCTCAAACCAATGCTCAAGCTTAAACGGTTCGTCTACCGATGCACCCACCATGTGAATTAACGTTGGTGATGCCCAAAGCTCGCTGGTTTGAATATTCCATTCCCACAATCCGCTTTCTGCGGCGGCGGTAATTCGCTCGATGCGCATTAAGGATTTACGCAGTTTTTGTTCTGCTTCGTGGCGTTCGGTTACGTCCGAAATCGCAACAAATATGTGAGGTTCGTTATCGAATTGGCCAGAGGTTAGGCTGATCTGAATAGGAATTTGTCTGTGGTCTTTGGTGACACCGTGAACCAAACGCCCAGAGTTCATTTTGTATAGATCCACTGGGTTTTGCTGATACTGCTTCATCATCATTTGGTGGTAGTGACGGGTGTCTTCGTCCACCAAAATGTTTACGGGTTCGCCCTGTAACTCGTGTGCGGTATAACCAAAGAGTGCGCAAATTTTGGGGTTAACATGCTTAATGGTGAGGTCTTGGGATACCACCATTAACCCACTGGGGGAATTCAAACTTAACGAGCGGAAAATTTGGTTCTCGGTTGTTTTTTGCTGTTCTTGTTTAAACTCTTCTAGGGTTGGCATCTCCAGCGCCAATGGTAGGTAGCGGAAAACGAAAATAGCGGTAATAAACGAAACAATGCCAGTAGCAGCTTTTACCAATGCGTGAAGACCATAGTAGCCTTGGAATATTGTCCAAATACCCATGATATGGGTTAGACCGCACAAAAAGATAAATGCCGAAAATAATGCGTAGATATGCAAGCCCGTGGTGATTTTGCGACGACGCATAAAAATCACAATGGCAACGGGGATGCAAAAGTAGGACGCCGCAATCATGACGTCGGCAACGATGGAGGTCCATAAAATGCTGGGTTCCCACGCATAACACATGCCGTGGGGCATATAGCTGCCGGAAAAGAGCGGGTCCAACACTGACATGGGCAATCCTTGCGCGGTTCTATTATACGGTTGCGAGAGATAGAAACACTCAAGGTAACCATAGCCCCGTCAGTAAGGGTTGGTTAAATCAAAGCGGCTTAATTAAAACCTTGGTTAGAACCGAATTGGCAATAAAACAATGGTCGTGGGCTTTTTCGTGCATTTTATTCAGGGTTTCGGCATCAGGAGCTTTGCCTTCGAATTGAACTTGTGGATAAAGCTCTATGCGTTCAACCCAGTTTTTGCCCTGCGCATTCACACCTAAAAAGCCCACCGCATTATCCTGATACGCACTGACCACGAGGCGCTTTTTAGCGGCCAAGGCTAAAAACGTCAGCATGTGGCAACTGGCGAGACTAAACGTTAGGGCTTGTTCTGGGTCGACGTGGTTGGGGGTGTTGGCGGCGGCCATGGGCACAGTCGTATTGGATGCCATGGCGGTATGGGTACGATCAAAGCCTTCGTGATTAAACTGGCCTTGCTTGTGCCATTGTACTTGTACTTTGTGCTCGCTCATTTGATTCGCTCTATTGCTCTAATGTGCTTCGTCTTTCATTTTGATCAAGGTGAATGCACCGCGCAGATCCCCTTGTTTATAGCCTGTGGCTTGGTCTTGCGGATATAGAGCTTGGAGTTTGGCTTTGACATCTGGGCTAAGCACCGATGGATCACCGTGGCAGGTCAAACATATGCCTTGTGTGGGAATGGCTTTCATCACACGAATTTGCGTATCGGTTTCTTCTACTGCCCATAAGGTGTCAGGGTTAGCCCCAGCAGCGAGTTTTGCTTCAAACGCGTTAAGCTGTTTGCGTTCCCACACGTCCGGCTGGTTATCTGGGTTGCGCCATTTCAGGCTGGTGCGGGCAACCTCCCAACCGGCCTGCCCACTTTTGTGGGTAATGACGGGCGCTTGCGTGTTACAGACTTCAATGGCGGCGACAGGCCCACTGGTTTTCATGGCGTGTTGCAGTTCGCTTTTTAGGGATTCGCCAAACTGCTTGATGATGGGCTTGGCGTCGTTAATCGCTTGTGTGTTGTCGGCGTGGGTCGGCAAAGCCAAGCCTAGGACTAAGCCCCAGCTAACGAATATTCGCAGCGTGAGCGGTTTGAAATGCATGTTGCTCATGTGTCATTACCTATATTGGTTCGGATCAACTTCAACCTTATGCACTGTGCCCGCCCAGTTATCGAATCCGCCTGCCAGCATGACGACGTGAGTAAAGCCCATGCGTTTAAGCAGATCGGTGGCGAGGGTGCTGCGACCGCCGTTTTTGCAATACACCAGTAGCGGTTTTTCTGTGTCTTGCAGTTTGGGGTGGTTGCCCACCATAAACTCTAATAGACCGCGGGGAATGTGCACGGCATCGGGTAAATGGCCTGCATCAAACTCGCTAGGTTCCCGGACATCCAGAATGGTAGCCCCTTCCTCGATGAGTGCTTGGGCGTCTTCTGCGTTGAGAATGGTAATGTTGTCGCGCGCGGCTTGTAGCAGCTGGTCCTTGGTGATTGGGGCTGAATCAGGTGTTATGTCTGACATGGCCATTTGCTCCGAATTTTAATACCCAGTGAATTTAATATTAATAAAGCCTAATATAAGGTGGTTGGCTTGAAGCTTCAAGCGTTGAGCGCCTCCTATCTTGCCTGTGCTAAACTCCCGTCCCGTTATTTATTCAGCTGATTTTTTCACGAGGGCCAATACCGTGTTCCAAAAAGAAGACCTACTCGCGTTGGCCCGTATGCCCATGCCCTTTGGCAAATACGAGGGGCGCTTGCTCATCGACCTGCCAGAAGAATACCTGTTGTGGTTTCAAAACAAGGGCTTTCCCACAGGGCGTTTAGGCCAGTTGTTGGCATTGTGTTTAGAAATCAAAATCAACGGCTTAGAGGGTTTGATCGAACCCATGAAAGCAGGCAAGCACATGCCTGAAATTCACTAATTGCGCATGCGTTAAATCTTTGCCATGGATTATCAAATCAAACGTGCACGCCGGAAAACGGCGGCGATTCATGTCACACCTCAAGGGGTCGAAGTGCGTGTGCCCTATGGCGTGGATGTGAATTGGGTAGACAGCTTTGTGCTCAGCAAACGTCAGTGGATTGCGCGTCAGCAACAAAAGTTAGCGCAGCACCAACAAGACACGCCGACCCTCGCGTGGGGCGAACCCATTTTGTTTTTAGGGCAGCCGCGCACGCTGACATTTGCGTCGCAATCGCGCTTGGCTCAAGGCAAAATTCAAATTGAATTAGTCGAACAACAACTCATGGTGTCTGCCAGTGAGAAGCTCGATTTAGTGACGTTAAAAGCAGCGTTAGAAGCATGGTTCAAGGCACAAGCCAAAGCCTATATTCCGCAATTGGTGTATGCCCGTTGCCAACAACTGGGTGTGATGGAGCGTTTAAATCAAATTCGATTTCGCCGCACCAAAACCAAATGGGGCCACTGCACCAGCACGGGCAATTTGCAATTTAATTGGCAGATCATGGGAGCCAGTGCTCAAGTGGTGGATTATCTGGTGTGCCATGAAGTCAGCCACTTACTAGAACACAATCATTCCAAACGATTTTGGGCCCACGTCGAGAGCCTCTGTCCGGACTATAACCAGCACAGACAATGGTTAAAGCAACATGGGCACAAACTTATTTGGTAAGCGGCTTGGTTAACAGCTTGAGTTTTTGTGGGCGGGTCAATTTTTTAATGGCCGCTTCACGCTGACACGCGTGGGCACGATTGTCACAAGGCTCGCTATAAACCAGTTTTACCGGACGACGCACGCGGGTGTAGCGCGCGCCTTTTTTATCGCAATGATTATGTTCGTGTAGGCGGCGCTCAAGGTTGGTGGTGACGCCCGTGTACAAACTGTTATCCGCACAGCGCACCATGTAAGTAAACCATTGCGCTGTCGTTGCGATTTCTGACTCTGCCTTAGCCATGGCGCATAAATTTAGCTACGTACCAGCAACTGGCGTCGATGTCGTAGCCGTTTTCCTTGGCCCACGCTAAACCGGTATGCACTAATTTTTCGGCCAAGCCTTGATTGCGCAATGCGGGCGGCACAAAGGTGCTGGTAAAGTCCACGCGCCTCTCGCTGACGAAAACGTACTTGAGCACAGCCGGTTCACTTTCGGCGTTGGCAGCATCCGGTGTTAAGGTAAAAACCCGCGCAGCTTCATTGTGAATAACGTCGGCCATGGGTGTATGCTCCTCGTAAGATCAAGCTAAAGTGTAACCGTCGGTGTCCACTAAGGCACTGGTTAAAACTGCTAAGGTCACCATCTAACTAGGGTCACCGTCTAAATTAAAAGCCTGAGATGAAAAAACTGCTAATTGTTTTCCATGCCCCTTCTGACAATACGCGGGCGTTGATGGATGCCATTAAACGCGGAGCCGAAAGCGAAGCGGCTCGTGTTGAAACCCTGTGTCTTTCGCCGTTCGACACGCAGCCCAGTCATGTGCTGGCGGCGGATGCGATTATTTTGGGTACGCCAGAAAACCTCGCCTACATGAGTGGTGCGTTAAAAGACTTTTTCGACCGCTGCTATTACCCCGTACTGGAACAAAAACAAGGCCTACCGGCGGCTGCCTTAGTGCGCGCAGGCAGCGACGGCACCGGCACTTGCAACGCATTAAAGACTATTTTGACCGGGCTTAAATGGCGTTGGGTGCAAACTCCGTTAGTGTGTCGTGGCGATTGGCAACCCGAGTTCGTACAACAGG
>JBFHVZ010000115.1:0-12604 GCA_041589295.1 Pseudomonadales bacterium | reverse complement strand
CCTGCTTTAAGTGCAGAGGAATGCGCTGAGGTGGACGCCAACCACAGACGCGTAGTGGTTGATGGTCGCAATCCTGATTTTAAATTGAAGCGCCATGGAGAGGAGATTGCCTTGCGCGATTGGGCTGAACAGCTTCTAGCGCAGCTAGCACCGTTAGCAAAGTTGATGGATGAACAGCAAAACACGCAGGGGTTTAGTAATGCGTTGGCGGCCATGGCGGAACGTGTTGCCGATGTAACGCTTACCCCAAGTGCGCAAGTGTTGGCGGTACTGCAAGAGCGACAGCAATCGTTTGCTGAGTTTGGTTATCAACAGGCGCAGCAGTTTAAGCAACAGTTGAATTCAGCATTAGCCGCACAGACTCAGCAGGCGTGGCGAGAATTGGCGGAAAAATCCCTTATAAATCAACGCCAAATTGAGGACAGTGACACTGAGGATTTTGCGAAATATCTTACACGCTACCTTCAGGCCTTGTGATAACTTTCACACTATCGAATTAATTCTTGCCTATTGGCGCAATTTACCTGAACCCTCAGGTTGCCAAAATGGACGCGTGTAATAGAGTCATTACACGCAGCTAAGGAATACACTATGGAATTAGTGGAAAACCACTGGAACCTCGAGACCCTAGAAAAAGCCTATCGCCACGGATTTATGGCCGGCATGACAGGGAAAGCACAAGACACTTGTGATTATCGAGCTGAGGTCATCGTCACGGCGTGGGAAGCCGGTTGGCAAGATGGTCGTGTTCAGTTTGAGAAAAAGCAAACGTTGGATGAAACCAACCAAACGCTCAGCAGCTAATCCGATTAATGAAGGCTGTGGCTACCAGTCAAATCCACAGCCAACGGGCATCGGTTATTGGCAAGAGAAACCACTCCGCCCAGCTTCAGATTTCAATTAAGCACTAGTGCTGAGCGACGAAGTTCTGAAAGTACAAGTCTTCTACAAAGGGCGCACCTTCTAGTTTTTGCATCAGTGCCCGTATCTCATCTAAAGCCACCTGTCTTAACTTTTCGCGTCCTTGCGTTGTGTTCACTGTGTCTTCATCTTGTTGGCTTAACAGCAACACTAATTGATTCCGAATATAAGGCTGGTGCATGCTCACTTTGCCAGCAGCTTCGGCACCAATCACTCGCAATGCTACATCGGTACGAATGTACTTAAGTCGTCCCGTGGTGTTTACACCGTAATTTAAAACAAAGGCGGGCTGTAAATGCACGTACTGCGGTCCGTCCATGCCGCCGCCACCTTCTTGTGCTTGCGCCAGTGAAGCGAGCATCAGCGCCCATAAGCCGATTAAGCCAATCCATTTGATCATGGCAAACCTCCTTCTTTTCATCAGTCCATACAGCATAGACAAGATTCCTCGCACCTGAGATTTACCTAGGCCAAAGGATCGGGCCGATGACTTTTTTTGACTATTGAAGCTTTCGTTGACCTGAGTGGTCATAGCCTGCATATTGCCCAACTAAACTGATGCCGTATTTAAGTTGAGCATGAGTTTTTGTAGTGGGACCACGCGGTTCATTGAGGAGAAGGTCTTGTTCGCGTTTTCGTTTAGACAGATTTATAGCTTAGGTTTTTTAGCATGCGCTGCGCTTCTAGGTGCAGCCTATTATTTCGAGTACTACATGTACTTGGACCCTTGTCCGTTGTGCATTATGCAGCGCATCGCGGTGTTTGCGTTGGCTTTGGTGTTTTTGGTGGGAGCGATTCACGGCCCGTCCCGTGTGTTGATTCAGCAGGTATATACAGGCTTCGGCATTCTGGCTGCCGTATTTGGCGCGGCCATTGCGGGTCGGCATGTGTGGATTCAAAGCCTTCCTCCCGATCAAGTGCCTACATGTGGTCCGAGTCTTGACTACATGGTGGATACGCTGCCCTTGGCTGAAGTGATTTCCGTCATGCTGCGCGGTAATGGTAATTGTGCGGAAGCTGTGTGGAGCTTTATGGGCTTGTCTATGCCACAGTGGACACTAGTGTGGTTTGTCGGTTTTACCCTGGTGGGTGTGGGGTTTTGTTGGATGCTGGGAAGGCAGAAAAACACCTAAACGCTGGCAAAAAAGTTGCCGCACAAAAAACGTCTTAGCGGTCGATAGTATGAAATTTAATCGGCTAACTCAAGACAAAAAAACATAGAAATTTTTAAAAAATTATCGCCTTGCGGCGGCGAATTTCACTGCCTATATTGAATGGGCAAAAACGAATAATAACGAATACCTTGAGCGAGGAAGCATTATGCTAGAAGGCTGCAAATCAGCTAAAGAGCGTTGGGGCGGAGTACATAAGCTGATTGATCGCTGGCTCAACGAGCGCCAAGAACTCATCGTCCTATTTTGTGCTATCAAAGGGCTTAAACCTTATTCACCTCGCGAGACACCTGTGTCAGTCAAAGTACAAGCATTCTGCCAAGTGCTCATGGATTACTGCTCTGCTGGACACTTTGAGGTGTATGAGCAACTCATTCAAGAAGCCAAAGAGTTTGACGATGGCGGCTTGGAATTGGCTAAAAAACACTATCCTCGTTTGGAGGAAATTACCGAGGCCTGTGTCGAGTTCAACGATAATTACGACTCGGCTGAACACTGCTTGGAAAAAATGAGCGACCTACCTAAAGAGCTGTCCATTCTTGGCGAGTTGTTGGAAGAGCGCTTTCAGTTGGAAGATGAACTCATCGAAGCACTGCATAACGTACACAAAGAGCAATTTGCTTAATTCTCTGTGCTGCATGAGTTCTGTCTGAACTCATGCATCCAGCTTTGCGCAACTTAACCTAACCTACCCATTACCCTGCGCCAGTTCGCCTAAGCGTCTACACTTTTAATCAGTGAACTCTCGACTTCGCAACCTTAGGTTCAGGGACTGACCATGGCGCGCATAATAAAATCCCTCTTACTATCTATCACCTTTGCTGCTGGGCTTACTGCGTGCAGCAGCGGCACGCCACCTGATGAACAGTGGGAAATGGCCGTGCAGGGTGTTTACAGTGCGACGCTTTCTGCCAATGGCGCAAATGCTGTGATCGGCTCCATACACCATGGCGGCAGCTATTGGCAGGTCAAACCTAAGGAACGCCTGTATGACTGGAATCACAGCGCAGAGCAAAAAACCGGCGTGGTAGCCAGTGCCGTAAGCGATGATGGTCGTTATGCGGTCACCTGTGAGCATCGCAAATTAGTGTTGTGGAGCACACAAACAGGTGAAGCCTTTTGGCTTTGGGAGGCGCCAGCTGATATTCGAGACATCGACTTAGATGACCAAGGGCTGGTGGCACTGTTGGGGTTAGAAAGTTACGAAGCGGTTTTATTTGATATCCGCAATGGCGGCGTTAAGCGACGTTTAAATCATGAAGGCATTGTACAAGCAGTGGACATGACGCCAGATCAAAAATGGGCGATCAGTGGTGGAGACGATTCCATGGTAAAAGTTTGGGATTTGCAAAGTGGCAAGTTGCTGCACCAATGGGAATTAGATAATCAAATTAAAACCGTGGCCATCAGTAATGATGGTCGCCTTGGTTTTGCCGCCAGTCATCGTGGTATTACTCGATTATGGGATTTGCAAACCGGAACAGCCTTGTCTGATTTACCTACGGTGAGCGGTCATTACACGGTGGCTCGATTTGATCGCGGCGGCACTAAATTATTGACCGGCACCTCTAGCGGACAGGTTCAGTTATGGTCCGCCCCCGAAGGTGAAAAACAAGGTCATTGGAGTATGCCACCGAGGAATCCTTGGGTTACCAAAAACACACAAGTGTTAGACGTGACATTTCAGGGAAGTGCCATTCGCGCGGTGGGTGCAAATGGCATTGTTTATCATTACAACGCTTTAGGCGGGTAGCTAAAAGACATTAAAGGTTATCTAGGGCGCGTTGGCGCTGATCCATTTTTTCCTGCATCTTCTCGATGTCTTTTAACATGTTTGGTACTTCTCCAAGCGGTGCTGTGGTAACGGGTACGCTGGGTTGTTGTGCAGCTTCTTCTTCCGCTTGCTTGCGTTTGCTTTCGCCAAAGCCTTCGGGTAATTCAATGTGCTTCATTTGGTTATAAGCAGCATCAATTTTTACTTTCTCGGTTTCGAAGTCTTCAGAAGGGCGGTCGCTGTAGTGCCATTTACCAGCGGCATCTTGCCACTTATACATTTGTGAGCTGCTATTTGTAGTGGGCAATTGGCTTCGTATTGAGCTCGCCGTCTCACTAGCCCCATAAAATAAGTCCGACCATTTTAGCCAAGGCGTCCCATCTGGCTTTTTCAAAATAAACGGTGCTGCTAACAAACCGATTAAGCCCAATAACATGAGTTTTGTAAGAATTTTCATAAATGGCTCCCTCTAAGACATCGTCCATTTCGCAAAGGCAAGTATTCTAGACTATTTTAAACACGGGATGGTTTAAAAAATGCCAGCGATCACGCACAGTGTTGTGAGAGTCTGGATATTATGTGGAACAGATGTCATCTATGAGTAAGGAAGCGGTTTCGGCCTTTGGCCCGCTGGTTCAAAACACGGCAAGGGTGGTCGAGCAGAAGCTACCTTGTCGCATGTTAGTCGCCAATGCGAAGGGTGGTTGTGGTAAAACCACGTTAGCCACAAACACCGCTGCGTATTTCGCTAAGCAAGGTGGCAATGTCGCGCTTATTGATTACGATCCGCAAGGTTCCTCTACACAATGGTTACAAGCTCGTAACGAAACCTTACCGACAATACATTCGGTCGCTGCCTTTAAAAAAGCAGACCCCCATGCCACGCGCTCATTTCAACTCAAGGTTCCCAGCAACACCACTCACGTCATTATAGATACACCGGCAGGTCTGACAGACCATGCACTGGCCGATGTCATACGCCAATGCGATTTATTACTGATACCTGTTGTGCCGTCAGCCATTGATATTCGAGCTGCAACTGGATTCATCAAAGACGTATTGCTTAGCCCAGGTTATCGCGCCAAACCGAAACCCATTGCCGTGGTCGCAAATCGCGTAAAACGCAATACCTTGGGTTACTCCAAACTAGAGTTGTTTTTAAAAAGTTTGAGTATTCCATTCGTGACCTCACTACGAGATACACAGCACTATGTTAGGGCAGCGGAGTACGGAATGGGCATTTTTGATTTCTCTCAACCCAGTGTGAAAGACATTGACGAATGGAAACCATTACTTGATTGGCTTTCCCATCACATTGATAAATCCCAAAAAAAGCAAAAAGCTTGATGCTTAGCACAGTGCTTTAGCTTTTTTTGTTTATGTTTTAACTAGATTATCATTTCTTGCTTTGTATAATTGCTACCACCCACCGAGTCCAAGAGAGGTCAAACATGGCGGCACGTAAAAAAGCAGCTCGCAAACCAGCGGCAAAAAAAGCAGTACGTAAGGTAGCAGCAAAAAAAGCAGCACCGAAAAAGGCAGTACGCAAGGCAGCTCCTAAAAAGGCAGCACCGGCAAAGCGTGTAGCGAAAAAAGCCGCTTCTCCAGTTGAGAAGATTCAGGCTGAAATCGCTAAGCTAACCGCACAGCTAGAAGCAGCAAAAGCGAAAGCCAATGCCGAAGCCAGCAAAAAAGCGACAGCTGCTAACAAAGCGCTGACCAAAGCGAAAGGTGCCGAGACCAAAGCAAAAGCTGCTGTGGACAAAGTTGCCGCCAAAGTTAAGACCAAAAAGACCCCTGCTGGCGTTAAGCAATTAGCCAATGCCAAGGCAAAACTGGCTAAAGCAAAACAGGCTACTGCTGTTGCTAAAGCTGCAGTTGACGAGCTGAAAGCCGAAGCCGCTGCTCTGGCTGCCGAAGCTAAAGTCGCTGCTAAGCGCGCTAAAGTCGTTGCTAAAGCCGAAGCTGAATTCAACAAAATGGTAAAAGCGGAAGAAAAAGCCGCTAAAGCCAAAGAAGCCGCTAAAGCGAAAAAAGCTCGCGAAAAGGCTAAAGCAGCAAAAGCCAAAGCAAAAGAAAAGGCCGCTAAAGCCAAAGCCGAAGCTAAAGTAAAAGCTGCTGCCAAGAAAGCCGCCGCAAAAGAAAAGGCTGCTGCTAAGAAAGCCGCTGCCAAAGCCAAGGCCGCAGAGAAAAAAGCCGCGAAGAAAACGACAGCTAAAAAACCAGCTGCGAAGAAGGTTGCTAAAAAAGCGCCAGCCGCCAAGAAAGCGCCTGCTGCGAAAAAACCAGCCGCTGCGAAAAAACCTGCCGCTGCCAAGAAACCAGCAGCGCCAGCCAAGCCAGTTGTAGCACCTAAGCCAGCACCTGCACCAATCGCTGCGGCGCCAGTGGTTGCACCAGCACCAGCGGCCGAAGAGAAAAAGCCAGAGATGCCAGCTGCACCTGTTAAAAGCCTATTCGGCGACAACAATTAAGGCCAGTTAACACTCGCCGTGGGGTGGATAGAAGCAACGTAAGGTTGCTTCTATCCAAGCCTGCTCTGCTTTTTCATCCGCTGCATCCTTCCCTAAACGCCACACCCAGCTTAGATTTATTTCCCGTAATTCAATTACGCTCTCAGTGCCTTTGGCTTGTTGCTGCGACCACGCGTACAACCAATCCTGTTCGATACGCTCTGCAGATAGCTCTAACTGTTTAACCTGTTCACGCCAGTGATGTACCTGCGCTTGTTTTTGACTGGGTGCCTTCAATGCGTTGCGTAACATCCGTAAGGGTTCAATAAGTTCTTGCTGCAATACCGATATGGGACGGAAGCCAAAAACCGAATCGTCGATGCGAACACCAAGCTCGCTAAGCCAGCAAGCAAATAAGATCAGGTTTACATCCAAGCCATGAACGTCTTGGCTGTGCAAACACAAATGGGCCACATCGGGCCGTTGGTATTGCGTTAAAGAATAAGACCAAAAAGGGTTATTTGTGGCATCATGCACGCCCTGTTTTCTCCCCGAATATGAAGTAACGCAAGATGATACGCCTGCAACAGGTTAATCTACACCTTGGCAGTAAAACACTGCTCGAACAAGCCGATCTTACCGCCCACGACGGTCATAAGCTCGCCATCGTCGGTGCCAATGGTGCAGGCAAATCCACCTTGTTTAAATTATTGTTGGGTCAATTGGTGCCTGACCAAGGGGACTTATACATCCCTAGCGCATGGCGTATCGCTCACATGGCTCAGGAAGTAGAAGCCAGCGACCAAACTGCATTGGATTACGTGCTCGATGGTCATCAAGACTATCGCCGTCTACAAGATGCCATACAACTGGCCGAACAAAACAACAACGACGAACAGTTAGCGAAACTCTACGGTGAGTTCGAAACTCTGCAAGGCTACTTAGTGCCGCAACAGGTGAAAACCATGTTGGCCGGTTTGGGATTCAAACCCCAGCAGGTGGACCACCCCGTGCGAGCGTTCAGTGGCGGTTGGCGTATGCGTTTGAACTTGGCCAAAGCCTTGATTACGCCGTCCGACCTATTGCTACTGGACGAACCCACCAACCACTTGGACTTAGATGCCGCCATGTGGCTTGAAGGCTTTTTACAACAGTATCGGGGAACCCTGTTGTTAATCAGTCACGACCGCGATTTCATCGACGCCGTGGCTGACGGCATAGTGCACTTGCACCAACAAAAGCTCACCTTATATAGCGGTAACTACGAAGCGTTTGAACGTCGTCGTGCCGAGCGTTTAGCACAGCAGCAAAGTTTGTTCGAACAGCAGCAAGCGCAAATCAAACACATCGAAAGCTTTATCGAACGCTTTAAAGCAAAAGCCAGTAAAGCCAAACAAGCGCAAAGCCGCGTGAAAGCCCTTGAGCGTATGGAACGCATTGCTCCGGCTCACATCGACAGCCAGTTTCATTTCACCTTTCCCAACGCCGACAAAGTCAGTGACCCTTTGGTGAACTTGCAGCAAAGCGATATTGGGTATGGCGACAGCGCCACCTTACAAGGTGTGAACGTAAGTTTACGCCCAGGCCAGCGTGTGGGATTGCTCGGGCCAAATGGCGCGGGTAAATCCACGCTTATCAAAGCCATGGTCGGTGAATTAGCCGTGCAACAAGGTGTACGTCATACTGGCGAGTACTTGAGCGTGGGCTATTTTGCTCAGCACCAAGTGGACGCCATTGATGTGCGGGTATCGCCCACCGTCCAGTTGCAGCAAATCAAACCGGGAACCAGCGAACAAGAAGTCTGGAACTTCCTTGGTGGTTTTGGTTTTCGCGGCGAGCAAACTACAGAGTCCTGCGAAAAATTCAGTGGCGGCGAATTGGCTCGCCTAGCCCTTGCCCGTGTGGCGTGGGTTAAACCCAACTTACTTATTCTCGACGAACCCACCAACCACTTGGATCTAGAAATGCGCCACGCTTTAACCATGGCGTTGCAAAATTTCGAAGGGGCCATTGTGGTGGTCAGCCACGATCGTCACTTACTTGCCAATACCGTGGATCAGTTCTGGTTGGTCAGTCACGGCGAAGTACGTGAATTCGACGGCGACCTTGATGACTATCGTCAGTGGTTGAAACAACAATTGATCGAAGCCACCACAGGCAACAAAGCCCCAGTAGTGGACAAAGAAAACAGCGCCGAAGCCCGTAAAGAGAAAAAACGCCGCGAAGCGGAAATCCGCAAACAGCTCAGCCCGCTGAAAAAAGCCGTAGATAAATTGGAACAACAAGTGGAAACCTTACAAGCCAGTTTATCCGACATCGAAACCCAACTGGGCGACACCAGCTTGTACGACGCCAGCCGCAAAGATGACTTACAGCGCTTGTTAAACCAACAAGCCGAACAAAAAGCCGAGCTGGAAACCGCTGAAGAAAGCTGGATGGAAAAACTCGAGGAGCTGGAAGTTTTGCAAAGCGAATTGGAAGGGTAGATTAGAGTCGGGAGTCGGACGTCGGACGCATAGCAGGCTTGAAGCTTGACGCCGGAAACCTGCAGCAAAACCACTTTCGATTATTTTATAAATTGTCGATTTAGGTAGGCGGTTCGCATGTGGGTTGGGATTTATCCCAACGTGAGCGATGGCCGTTGTCGGATTTCGGCCTGATACCCAAAACACTCACTGCGTTCGCTGGGCACGCGGAGGCCGACCTACGGCACCTGTTCTAACGCGTATATAGGCTAATCCCAAACGCGATCCACATGCCCCACAATACGATGCAACTCGCGATATAGCTGCTGAATCTATGCATCACGCGATTGTAGGTGAGTGCAATCGTACTGTGCACAATGCGTAGGGCAACGTAACAAAGTGCCGCAGCTAAAAAGTAATAATTCGCCGAATCTGTGATGTACAAAAATCCCATTAAGGCATAAAACAACACAGGCACTTCGAATTGGTTTGCGAAATTCTCTGCTGGAATATGCGCCTCGTTTGGCAGTAGCGATCTCGCTGCTTGGCTTTTCAATTTTTCTGGATGTATACGGGCTGTCTTTAACGCAGCAACCCGTACAGTCAGCATGCGATACCACACCACCATGGTTAACAACACCATAAGAAACACAGGTAAAAGTAATAAGTTGGCTGGCATGGTAATGCTCCTTCACTACAGAAAATGAGCGCTACAGGTTAGACAATTGACGGTGAAACTCAAGTGGTTCTGGTGGGGCGTGGTCCGAGCACGACCTTAGAGGATGTGCTTTGTTTTTCTCAGTGTACTCCTTGTAAGCGTTAGAATAATTTGAGTCAGGGGTCGGACGTCGAATGCATAGCAGGCTTGAAGCTTGACGCCGGAAGCTTGCAGCAAAACCAATTTTGATTTTTTATATATTGTCGATTTAGGTAGGCGGTTCGCATGTAGGTTGGGATTTATCCCAACGTGAGCGATGGCCGTTGTCGGATTTCGGCCTGAACCCAAAACACTCACTGCGTTCGCGGGGCACGCTGAGGCCGCCCCCCTGCACCTGACCTACTATTAGCTCCTTATCAGGTCTTGTGTTGCGGAACCCTTCATTGGTTTTGCGTCTTTCATCACGCATCTAGCCCCCGACGTCTGACTCCAGACGCCCGACTTAAAAATCAATTCTTCAACGCGATGTTTTTAATCAGCATATCCAAGTTGGGCGCTTGTGCTGGGGCGGCGTAACCGCTCGGTAGTGGTCGGGTTTGGATGCCATAGGCGATAAGGTTACCTGCACTGACTAATTCAATGTTCATGGCTTTTAGCTCGGGCAACATTTGCGCAAGGTAGTTTAGGGTTTCTGGATGAGGGTGGCCGATGGCGATGGCGCTGCCGTATTTCTGCGCGACGGCGATGGCGCGTTTAAATTGTTGATGAATGGCCTCGGTATTGACGTTGTGGTCTAAAAAAACATCCCGCGTGGCGCTGCCGATGCCACTTTGCTGCGCTGTGGAGAACGCGACGGTTTCGGCTGTGGTGCGGCTATCAACAAAATACAATTCTTGTTCTTTTAATACGTCCATTACCCATGCCATGGCTTGTGGATTTTGGGTTAAGCGACTGCCCATGTGATTGTTCATGCCACGTATGTAGGGCAGGCTGTCGATGGCATGACGCAGGCGATCTTTAAATTGTTTTTCGTTTAACTCGTCCGATAACGCACCCGCGCCGATAAAGCGACCATCTAGGGTGCTCATGGGCGCATGTAAGATGACTTCTTTGCCAAGACGTGATGCGCGTACAGCCAGCTCTTGGCTATGGCGTCGATGGGGCAGTACGGCAAAAGTAAGCTCACCGGGTAACGACAAGGCATCTAAACCCGCTTTTAAATTATTGCCGATGTCATCAATGATGATAGCCAGTTTGGCAGGCTCAGTTGTTTTTTCAGAGGGTTGCGTCGTCGCGGTTGTATTGGTGCTCGAATCGTTAAAAGTCTGGCTAACCGTGTTGGGTGTTGAGCTAGAAGTACTGGGGAGCAGAAGCGCTGGTTCGGCGTGAGCCAAACCAGCGAGCAAGAAGAGATTAAGCGTCAGGCTGATCAGTCGCATGTTCACTCGTGTTTGTCGGGTCGACTTCGTCGGATTCAACTGGGGTCACGTCTGACAGTCTTGGTTTCAAGAAATGCATGCCTTTTAACAGGGTCATAGCCTGTTGTAGTTGATAATCTTTATCGGCCCAAACTTGGGAATCTTCAGCATTTTGATTGGTTTTGTCCGATCCTGCCCCATTTTCTAAATGGCCTTCAAGGTCGGCCTCTTTATAAAAACGTTGTTCTTTCTCTGCGGTAAATACCCCAGGATGCACTTCAATATCAGGCGTGATGCCTTGGGCTTGGATCGAGCGTCCTTTGGGTGTGAAGTAACGTGCGGTAGTGAGTTTCAACGCATGACCGCCGTTAAGCGGTAATACGGTTTGGACACTGCCCTTACCAAAGCTTTGCGTGCCGACGATGACCGCACGACTATGGTCTTGCAGTGCACCGGCGACAATTTCAGACGCCGATGCGCTGCCGCCGTTAATCAAAACAACTAAGGGTAAGCTGGGCGCAATGGTGTCGGTGGACGCCTCGTAACTGACGTCGGCGTTGGCAATGCGGCCCTTGGTGTAAACAATTAAACCTTCATTTAAGAACACATCACAGACTTGTACGGCGGCATCTAAAACGCCACCGGGATTATTGCGCAGGTCTAAGATGGCGCCGCGCAATTGATCGTCACTTTGTTCGTACAATTTACCGAGCGCTTCTTGAATGTCGGTGCCTGTGGTTTCTTGGAACTGGGTAATGCGCAGATAGCCGTAGTATTGATCAATTAATTTGTGTTTGACGCTGGTGACTTTGATTTCTGCGCGCTTGAGGGTAAAGGTCAGTGGCTGGCTAACACCTTCACGCAGAATGGTTAGAATAATTTCGCTGCCCGGTTCGCCACGCATGCGTTCGACGGCTTCGTTTAAGCCGATGCCTTTAACCGGTACGTCGTCTAATTTGATAATGAGGTCACCGGCTTTGATACCCGCTTTTTGTGCAGGCGTATCGTCAATGGGGGAAACCACTTTAATAAAGCCGTCTTCGGTGCCGACTTCGATACCCAGTCCACCAAACTTGCCACTGGTGCTAACCTGTAGGTCTTTAAAGTCTTCTGGGCCTAAGTACGCACTGTGCGGATCAAGACCGTGCAGCATGCCGTGAATGGAATTTTCTAACAGGGTTTTGTCGTCGACGTCTTCGACGTAACTGGTGCGAATACGTTCGAAAATTTCTGCAAAGGCGCGCAGTTCTTCTAATGGCAGACGCGATGGCGCAATTTGCGCTTGGCCTTCAATGACGTCTTCTTCGGCCAAAGCCAATTGCGAAAATGGCAAAAGCAGTAAATAGCCTAACGCTAAAACATAACGAAACATGGTGATGCCCAACACTAGCGGATTAAGGTTTTCAGGTTGCTAACAGGAAACGCGGGCCAAGAAACGCAGGCGAACGTGCTAACAAGCTTTATAAGTTATAACAGATTGTTATGAAATGAGAAGTTACCAGTTAGCTGCACTGTGTTGTTAATAAATACCAAGAGCGGATTAGGCCGTGGTGGCGAACGTGTTCGTTAGCGTTCGGCCAGCCATAACGAAGGGTTTTGTGGATCGCCTTTTTTGCGAATTTCAAAGTACAACGCGTCGTTGTCGTAACCACCACTGCGGCCCACACGGGCGATGATGTCACCGGCTTCAACCCATTCGCCGGGTGAACGCAGTAACGCTTGGTTGCGGGCATACAAGCTCAT
>JBFHVZ010000114.1:0-12759 GCA_041589295.1 Pseudomonadales bacterium | reverse complement strand
GCATCACCGGTAATGCCTTGGGCGTCGGCTGCCCAGTTGCGCCATAGGTATTGTTCTGGAATCGGCGCGCGGTAGTCATCGTGCTCGAACTCTAGGTCTTCTTCTTGGGCATCAAAGATTTTTAAAAACAGTAGCCATGACATTTGGCCGAGGCGCTGTGCGTCGCCGTCTACCCCGGCGTCTTTACGCATGATGTCTTGAATGGATTTAATGACGGAGGTTACGGACATGCAATTAAAACTCTTAAGGAAATCGGTAGATACAAAGTAAACAAGGTGGCCTAGCCACCTTGCTCAAATTTGTTTACAAAGGCATTAGCTACAAATGCTCTTTGCTAAATGACGATTAAGCAAAATATGCTCACATTCTGCGCTAGTGCAGCTAAGGACTCGACGCAATTCATCATCTGAATATTTCTTTGCCATAATGTCGAACATTCGTAACGAGGTGTCGTAGTAACGGCACTTTTGATTTTCTTTACTCAATACTTGATCTAAATTACGTTCTGCTTGTAATTTTTCATCGTATAACTTTTGATTCTCACTTTCTATTTCTGCAAGGCGCTGAGCAATTTGTTGAAAAATTTCGGTGTTATCCGCTACACGAGAAACTTTTAATTGCTCCTCCGTAAACTTACTAGGAAAGAAAGACTTCTGTGCTTTATTTAACCAACTTATATCGGTTTGCCAAAAGCCATCCCAGTTCCACAGAAATACAAACAATAAAATGAGAAGGAAAATTCCCTCATAAAGTTTACTTAATACATTGTTAGAGCTTGTTTGAGTTTCTGGCTCTAGTGTTGAGGTTGCTTCTGACATATAAGTCCCTTTGCTACTCTAGTTCTTTTGCAATTTTTTATCTTGTTTTATTAAGCTCTTTGCGACTCTGTATCGTTAGAGTTGCCATATAAGGCACCCTCTAAGTCTTTAACCGCTGCATCATATTCGGCTGGCCCACCAAAGGCTTTGCGTACGATTTCAATGGGACGGCCCATTCTATCAAAGGGTGCCACTTTAAGTACGTTTTTCGATTCGATTTCGGTGACGCCAATATCTGCGTATTTTTCGAGCAGGGTTTCTAGCACTTGTTTGGCTTCGTTGTTGTATTTGCCAAAGTAATTGCGCTTTTTCACATTGTTGGCACGCTCTTGACGGGTTAGTGGCGGCTGATCAAACGCCACGTGACAAATGAGATCAAACGGGTCGAGGTCTCGGCTGACATCGTCTTCTAGTGCTTGCCAGATCACCCCAAGGCTGGCCAGCTCATCAATAATGGCTTGTTTGCGCTCGGCGGCGTTCCATTGCTTGCGAAACTCATCCAGCGTGGTGTATTGCTGCATGACGGTTTTGCGGGTGTAGTCTTTGAAAGACTCGGTAATGAGTTTGCCGTCGCTGTCGTAATATTGAACACGCTCGGCCATTTTCTTTACTTCTACGCCGCTTACATGGAACTTGATAAAGCGCTTTTCTTCGTCATCACCTATGGGGCCGTCGGTCCATTCTGATTCGCTTGAAGTGCCTTGACCGTTATCAGCAGCGCCGTAGTCACCCTGCTCTTCTTTAACACCATCGGCCAAGGTGTCTTCTTCATTTGTCGCTGCTAGCTCATCATCAAAGTCCGGGTTGTCTATATCCACAATCACATCTGGCTTAGTAACCATGACTTTTTCTGGGATACCGTCAAAGCGCTCGTCGGCAAACAACTCGGTAGCCTTTTTAAAGTCGAGAATCGTGAACCAAAGTTTGTTGTATTTATCGTCGATGCGAGTACCGCGACCAATGATCTGTTTGAACTTGGTCATGGATTGTATATTTTGATCTAGCACCACCAGCTTACAGGTTTTGGCGTCTACGCCTGTGGTCATCAGCTCAGAGGTGGTAGCGATGACTGGATAAGCCTTTTTAGGGTTAATGAAGTTGTCTAGCTGTGCTTTGCCTTCATCGTCGTCCCCTGTGATTTTCATGACGTACTTTTCGTTCTTGGCCATTTGTTCTGGGTTTAAGTTCACCAAAGCCTGACGCATACGTTCTGCATGGTTAATGTCATTACAAAAGACAATGGTCTTGGCCATTGGGTCGGTTCGTTTTAAATAAGCGGTAATGGTTTCGGCCACTACTTGAGTACGTTCATCAATGACTAAGGTGCGGTCAAAGTCTTTTTGGTTGTAGATGCGGTCGTCGATTAACTCGCCGTTTTTATCCATCTGCCCTTTGGTGGGTCGCCAGCCTTGAAGGTCTACATCAAGGTCCACGCGAATCACTTTATATGGGGCTAAGAAACCGTCTTCGATACCTTCTTTTAACGAGTAGGTGTAAACCGGTTCACCAAAGTAGTCGATGTTGGATACTTCTTCGGTTTCTTTTGGGGTGGCGGTTAAACCAATTTGCGTGGCTGCCGAAAAGTATTCCAGAATTTCTCGCCATGCGCTGTCTTCTGCTGCACTACCGCGATGGCACTCATCTATAACAATTAAATCGAAGAAATCGGGGTCTACTTGTTTATAAGCTTTTTGATGTTCTTCTGGGCCTGTTAACGCTTGATACAAGGCAAGGTGAATTTCGTATGAAGGATCAACTGTACGCTTTGTTACCTTGGTCATAGCCGTACCGAATGGCTGAAAGTCGTTGGTTTTGGTTTGATCTACCAACACGTTTCTATCAGCTAAAAATAAAATGCGTTTTTTTAATCCTGCTTTCCATAAACGCCAGATGATTTGAAACGCGGTGTAGGTTTTACCTGTACCAGTCGCCATGACCAATAAATTACGGTTTTGGCCACGGGAAACAGCCTCTACGGTTTTGTTAATAGCTTGTAGCTGGTAATAACGCGGGGATTTTCCTGAACCATCATCATAATAAGGCTGCGTTATAAAAGGAATTTGATAATCGGTATAGCCTTTATACGCGCGAAACTTATCCCATAGTTGTTGCGGTGTAGGGAAGTCTTCTAGGCTGATTTGACTTTCTAGCTGGCCGCCATTGGCTGGGGCGGTTTTGTCGTGAAAGACAAAGCTATCGCCATTGCTGGTAAACACAAAGGGCACTTCAAGCAAACGGGCATAATCCAGCCCCTGTTGCATGCCTTTAGAAACGCCGTGTTTATTGGATTTGGCTTCGACCACAGCCAGCGGGATATTCGGTTTATGGTAAAGAACAATGTCAGCAGCTTTGACGGTTTTGCGTACACCCATGTTACCGCGCACAATCACCTTGCCATCACGCAGTGCAACTTCTTGGCGAATTTGAGTGATATCGTCCCAGCCAGCACCCTTAATTGCAGGCAAGATAAATTTACTGATGATGTCGGCTTCGCTGAGTGACTTTTTATCCATAGGTGTATCCATACGCAGGCGATTTCAGTCCCCCTTTATACCAGAAAGAATGCCTTGGGCAATGGCTGTAACTAGCTGATTTGGTGGGGTTTTGGGAGTGTTTACATTGGTTTATGTCGGCGGCGCTGCGCTTGGCCGACCTACGTTGCGGTATTTGTAGGCCTGCAAAACGAGCGGAGCGCCATCAGGCATTTGGTGAATCACTTAAAAATCGTTCGCAAAGGGTTTGCACGGTTTCTTTTAAAAGCACTACTCGCTCATGCAGCCATGCCAATTCGTCTCGGGTGATTTGGTGGTGTTCGCTGTAGCGGGCTTCGAGGTAGGCGCTTTTGAGGAGTTCGAAATGTCGGCGGTTTTGTTTGGTTTCCGCTGGGGATACATCGGCGATGGATACGTCGATTTCAATGGCAAGGCCATTTAGGTGTTTCAGTAAGATCACATACTACTTTACTAATTCAGGGTGTTCGGTTTTCAACCACGCAGTAACCACTGCATATAAATTCTTAGCCATGGCAATACAAGCGTCTCGCTCTTTTTCACTCACCAAGTCACCTGAGTAGTCGGTGACATTTCGCTGTTTGCGTAGTGCATCCAGTTCAATCATGGTTGTCCGATCTAAGCCTACTGTTTTTGGCAAACTTTGAATCATGGTTTGGTGGTGGCCCGGTACGCTGGTAAGCGTACGAAAACCATTGGTTTGAAGCGCCGCGTTTGCCAGTTGCATGATAGCTTTATAGGCGACATCAAAGCGGGTTTCGTTGCTTAGGCCTTCAATGGCCGCATCTTTTAAGCCGGACGCAGCCGCTTGTAGTAGTTTTTGAATCATCAAGGGGTCAGCTTGAATGCGTTCTAGATTCCTACCGACCAAGTTATCCAATGTCATCCCGATCTCCTATCAGGTTAATTACGTCCTTGTTTATTAGCTCGCCAAAGAAAGCTGAGGGTTTGGCTTTTTGCTCCAGCCATTCTTTCTTTGAGTAGCATTTGGGATTGATTTCGCGTTGCAATACGTCCTGCGTATCGTACAAAGCGTTGACTACGTCTGTAAATGACACTTCACCGATTACACATACATCAATATCACTGTGCTGACTGTCCTTTCCGCTGGCTACTGAGCCAAAGACAAAAGCAGCATCTATTTGCTCAGCTAGCGGCAACAGTGCCTCAATTAATACGTCCGCAAGGCCCGATGTTTTTCGCAAAATGCTGGCTAATTCATTAAAAATCGGGCAGTGCTGGTTTGCGCCGTACAGTACTTGATTGCCTCTTGCCTCTGATTTTAAAACCCCCGCTTGAGCCAGTTTCTTCAGCTCCCGACCTGTTGTACCAGCAACGGTACCAGTCAAACGAGCAACTTCACGCACATGAAAGCTTTGTTCAGGACGCAATAGCAACAGGCTTAGAACCCGCCTGCGATAGTCTTTAAACAGAATGTCAGATAAGCCAATATTCATAATCAACCCAAGGTGTTGCAAATATAGATACAAATGTAGCCTTTTTTGCAACAAATTCAAAGAGAGGACCACTGGCAAGACACTTCGCGAGAGTCTTGGACAGAAGCCCTAGTCCAAAGCCTTTTGTATATTTAGCCTTCTCCCGCCCATTTCCCTATAATGCGCCACTACCATTCACGGCCCCAATAAATGCGGGCGTTAGCAGGGTTTTTGCTCAATGAAGACGGTTATTTTCTGGCCCATCCGCAAGCTGTTGGCCGCGGTCATCCTCACCCTTAACTGGGTCTTTACCCCTCGCAGTATCAAGCGCGATAGCGATGCCCAAAAGCAAGTGGATGCAGCTACGCAAGACTTGACGCTGTATCAGTACAAGGCTTGTCCATTTTGTGTGAAAGTCCGTCGTTCGATGAAACGCGCAGCGCTGAATATCGAAACCAAGGATGCAAAACGCTGCGAAACCAGCAAGCAGGAATTGCTCGCCGGTGGTGGTCAATTAAAAGTACCTTGCTTAAAGATTACCGAAAACGGCGAAGACCGTTGGATGTACGAATCCAACGACATCATTGCTTATTTGAATGAGCGTTTTGTGGCTGCCTAATTCGCTTATTGTCGGATGGCGCAGGCTTATTCGACCACCTACATTATTTGTTGATAAACGCTATGGCTAAGTACAAGAAAAACCAAAATACGGTGTCAGACCAATCTCAAGACGCGGCCATGGCCATCGCTAAAGGCACGCAAAAGCCGGGGCAAACCAAAGAGCAAACTAAACTGATTGCTCAGGGGATCGCCAAGGGCATTGAGCAATACAAGAAGCAACAAAAAGCCAAGGCCCGCGAAGCCGACAAAGCCCAAAAGAAAGCCGCTAAAGCTAAGCGCGAAGTAGAAGACGAAGCACAAATCGAAACCAACGACCGCACAGCGAACGTCTGGTTACCTTGGACGTTATTGGTGTGTTCTTGGATTGGTTTTGCCGTATACATGGTGGCGATTAAGTGAGTTTGCTCTCGGTTTTCAGCAGCAAAAAAAGTTTCGCGCTGCCTGTGCTTGGCTCGGTTCGTTTAAATCGATTGGGGCTGCATGTTTTGCGCATGAAAATGGCGAACTGGATGCTGAGTGCTCGACGCGTTCAAGTATGTGGTTTCGCTCGTCCGAGTGAATACGCTGCATTTAAACGCGATGGCATAGTCGTGTTAGAAAACTTTTTACCCGCCGAACAATTCGACAAGCTCACCGCTGAAATTCAGCACACTATGCAAGCTGCTGACGCTCATACACCTATCCAAAACTATGGCGAGCAAGGTTTTGGCGAAAAACATAACTACCCTTGGGGCTTCGATCGATACGATGGCGGTACGCTAAATCGTTTTTACGCCATTGCTAAAAATCAACCAGAAGCAATGGCGTTTATTAATCATCCACGATTAAAAAAACTAACATCCCTGTTAGCGGGCGCTTACCACAACCCTAATAAATACTTTTTATACAAACTATTTCACGGTAAAGAAGACCAAAACGCCGACATTCAAAAAGCCATTCACCGCGATACCTTTCATAGCGCCATTAAGCTTTGGTATTTTTTGGAAGACGTTAAACCAGAACATGGCCCCTTTCACTACGCGGCTGGCACCCATAAGTTGTCGCGTAATCGTTTAACGTGGGAAAAGCAGCGCAGTATCAAAGCCAGCCAAGAAAACAAAGGCGGTGCGTTTCGCATTTCGGAGCAAGAGCTAGAGGCCCTAGGCGATGGCCATTTGCAATCCTACCCCGTAAAAGCCAACACTCTAGTTATCGCGGATATTCGCGGGTTTCATTGCCGCGGACAGGCGTTGGAAAATCAAGAACGCTTAAGTATTTACGCCAATATTCGACCTGCGCCCTTTCTACCGGCTCTACCGACCAAGTGGTTTAGTCGAGGTTAGCCACTAAAAATTGCCCACCATTCGTGTCGGCCTTGACTATAGTTAGACTAAGGGGTGCTGTAAGCAGCACCCATGAGTGACTCATGAGTTTGACCATACGAAGCTGGGACGATGCCCGAACGAATCTCGGTCGCTGGACTGACCTTTTTACTGCATTATTTGACCGCACTTGCGTTCCCGCAGCTGTTTAGCTCGATGCCAGCCGAACAGCTGGTGTTGCCTCTAGCTGGGATCACGCTGGGGCTGTTTTTGCTCTACGGGCACATTGTGGTGCTGGCTGTGGCAGTCGCATGTGGTTTATCGCTCCTGACCACAACCCCAGCGGTACTCCCGCCCATCACGTCCCTTGCGTACAGCGCATTCGTTATTACTCTTTGCTATATCACCAAGCTATTTTTAGACGGGTTAGTTAAGCACTTCGGCAAGAAAGGACTGCAACCTTATTGGCTGGTGTTATTGCTGTTTGGCGTGATTTTGGGTTGCTTACTGGGGACGGTGTCCAGTCGAGTCATTCTCATGGCACAAGACGATGTCATTTACGACCCAGTATTTTCGAAGTTTTCATTGGTGTTTTTACGCGAGCTGCTGGGCGTGCTTTATTTCACGCCGTTGGTGTTGGTGTTTAGACCTAATCCGTATTTGCCCACGTCAAAACAGGCAGGCCGCCAACTGTTGATAGGCACTTGTATTTATATTTTCTTAAGCCTGCTGTTTATTTCGGCAAAAGACCGTTATGAGCAAGAAGCCCGACTTGCATTTACCGACTATACCAATCCGTTTGTGCAACAAGTACAGGTGGCGCAAACGTCGATTCGTAATCACCTTGATGCGATGAAAGGTCTATTTAAGGCCAGTAAACATGTTTCGCGCGATGACTTTAAAACCTTCACCGAATCCCTCCACTCGCACAATATTAAAATTAGAGCGTTAGGGTGGATTCCGCGCATTAAACACACGCAACGACATCCATTTGTGGCCAGTGTTCGCGACAGTGGCATTTCTGAATTCATCATCAAACAAGTCACACCTAACGGCATTTTACCGTCAAGCCGACAGGAGTTTTATTATCCAATTTTGTATCTCGAACCCTTAGAGGGCAATCGCCCTGCGTTAGGTTTGGACGTAGCAACGCACCCTGTTGTTGCCAGCACAGTTGAACGCGCCATTCGTCAAAACATCGCTGCGGTTTCGCCATTACTGACACTGGCACAGCAAAAAGACAAAGCAACGGGTTTAATCGTTTATCATCCGGTATTTATAGATGGTCCCATGCCATTAGGCTTGATAGAAGCTGTTTTCGAAATCGACGAAATGCTCATCAGTATTCAAGACCTAGTGGGCGAACAGGGCTACCACGTTAGAATTACCTATGGCGAAGGTAATCAATTTTCTGTGGGTAATCCGGACGACCACGCCGATTTTTACCACCAAGTCACCGTGCCATTTTTCGACCAAACAGCCATGCTGGAGTTTTTTAGCACTTCAGATTTCAATTATGAAGGTACGCTTAAAACAAACTGGTTAGCGCATATTTTTGGTATTTTATGCGGCCTGTTGATTAACCTCTTCATGTATATGACATCGTTGTTTAATCGTCAGCTCGCAACGCAAGTCGATCAAAAAACCCATGCATTACGTGAAGCCAACCTAAAACTAAAACAAGCGAACGAAGCGCAGTCTAAGTTTCTTGCAAATATGAGTCACGAAATCCGCACGCCGTTAAACGGTATCATGGGCGTATTTCAAATACTGGAGAAATCCCAATTACCCGAAGCCACTCAAAAACTGATTCAAAGCGGTAAAACGTCTTCGGCCACGCTACTTAAAATCCTCAATGACATTCTCGATATTGCGAAAATTGAAGCCGGAAAATTAGAGCTTGAAATCGTCACCAGCGATTTACACGAATTAGTCGAAACCACATTGGCAGAGTTTCAGCCACTGGCTAAAAGCAAAAGCATTCTATTGGACTTGGATATCGTGCCAGACGAACCTAAGTTTTGGATGATGGACCCTGTACGCGTTAAACAAATTCTTAATAATCTGATATCAAATGCCGTGAAATTTACCGAGCGCGGCCACGTACATATAAAAATTAATAAACTCAAACAGGGTATCGAAATTCATGTTACCGATACGGGCATCGGCATGAACGAAGATGGGCTTAAGCGACTATTCCAGCGCTTTGAACAAGCAGACCAATCCACCACCCGACGTTTTGGTGGCACTGGCCTAGGCATGGCCATTACTAAACAATTGATCGAACTAATGGAAGGCACCATTAAGGTGAAGAGTATTGCGGACGAAGGCTCGCAATTTTGCGTTTATCTACCGCTGACGTCTTGTGTGAGCGAGTCACCACAAAATCCATCGGGTGAGCAACCAACCCCGAATCTAAGCAGCCATACCCTGCTTTTGGCCGAAGATAATCTCATTAACCAAGAAATATTTTTATCGCTACTAGAAGACACAAAGGCAAACATTCTGGTTGCGCAAAATGGCAAAGAAGCCGTGGACCTGTATAAATCCCACAAGCCCGACTTAATTTTTATGGATATTCAAATGCCGGTGATGGACGGCGTAGATGCATGCAAAATGATCCGTAAAGAAAACCGCAACGTGCCGATTGTATCGGTGTCGGCCAACACTTACGAAGAAGACATACGAACATATTTTGCATCAGGCTTTAATGCTCATATTCCCAAACCCGTTGAGCTGCCCATTTTGTATGAGACCCTCAACCGGTTTTTGCTCAAAACTATTTAATGCCTGCCGTCACACACTTCGCCAACAAGTGGCAATCCCTTATTTACTCTATCTCGTTAAAACGGCACGTTGTCGTCAAAGTCGCTTGATGCAAAGGGATTGCTGTCGACAGGTCCGGCAGCCGGCGCACCGCCTGCTCGCTCAACACGCCATGCTTGTAGGCTGGTGAAACAACGTTCTGGCTTGCCCGGTGCGCTCCACAGACGCCCAGACAAATTAAAGTGCGCGATGACTTCATCACCCACCTGAAAGTCATCCATGATGGCGCATTTGTCTTTAATCAGCTCCATGGCCACGTAGTTGGGGTAGTCTGGGTTTTCCCCTTCGCCACTCAGTTTGATCACGAATTCACGCTTAGTGAAGCCGTTTTGTCCGTATTCTGTGGTGTCGCCAATGGAGTGGATGATGCCCTGTGCATCAAATTGCTTGCCCATGTGAAACCCTTTTGTCTTGTCTATTCATAAGATTCGGGGCGCAGCATACCATCGAACCCAGCCCAGACAAATTAGTTATCCAGCTCGGCCAGTGGCCATGCCCCGCACACGGGATATTCACCAATGAGGCTAACAAATTTCACCGGCATCAGGCGCTCGCGCGGCAATACCATTTCGTTTTGCTGAGCGCGCTTGCGATATTTTTTCACCAGAGCTGCCAGCTCTTCTTTAAGATCTTTGTAGGTTTGTTCTTCCATAAAGCGATAAACGCCGTATACCGCAGCGGCTTCGTCATCGGGCTGATCGAATACATGATCAAAAAATAGCTGATTACGGGCTTTAATCAGCTTGCCCAAGGGGCCACGCACCGACATGAGCATGCGACCTTCAACCCGTAAACGAAACTCATTATTCGCACCCAACTCTAAAAACCCTTCGCGATCTAGGTCCCTTAAATATCGAAAAATTCCCAAGTCGCTTAGGTTGTATTGGGTCTGAATGTCAGCAACCGTATGACCAATAATTAAAAAAAACAAAAAAGAAAAATGATGCGGATGCCCCTGCAAATACGCTTCTTGTTCTGGGGTCAGTTTGATTAAAGGCTCTTGATAGTGACGACTAAAATCCAAAAGATCATAGATGGTCATGTCCATCATTTCGCAGATGTCATGCAAGCGTGTCAACGAGCAGTCCTTGTCTTGAAACAAGCGCTTTACGGTCTTTTCGCTGACTCCTAGCTTTTCTGCCACCTGTTTATAGGTAATGCCATGGTTCTTCAGCGCGAGCTTTAACGCGCCGGTTATTTCGACATTTGCAATGGGGGTTGATTGGCTGGCTAACATACTGCGCTTCTCGAATATTACGACTGCCAGTACGGTACCGAAATTGAGAATTTCATCACGGAACGGGGTCACACTCCTCTACATTCACACGCTAAATGTCCCCATTGGTCCAGTGCTCGGACACCTCATGTCCCTTTCTAGGTCGGCATTTTCAACTCGACTTTCGACTTTTAATCTAACCGAAAGATCGCGCTCTGACCCTTATTCTCATAATCATTCAAACAAAAGGATCAACCATGAAGGCCCTATTTGTCGGACTCATACTACTCATGACCAGCGCCACCGCATTTTCTGCCGAGGTATCGCCCCTGTGGGAGGTCAACGGTTTTAAAATGCCAGAATCCGTGGTTTTCGACCCACAACACGATCGCTTTTATGTCAGCAACGTCAACGACAACCCAATGTCACAAGACGGCAACGGCAGCATCGGTTGGATCTCTGCCGATGGCTATCAAAGCGAAACTGACTGGGTTACTGGCCTGCACTCACCAAAAGGAATGTTGCTGCATAAAGGCTATTTGTATATTTGCGACGTAAAAGAATTGGTCGTCATTAACGTGGCCACAAGCACCATCACCGCACGCTATCCCGTGCCGGAAAGTGCGGTTTTAAATGGAATCGCGCGCAGTCGATTCGGTGATATTTACGTCAGCGATTGGCTTGGCAACGCGATTTACACACTTAAAAATCGCGAGTTAAAACTCTGGCTACAAAGTGACGAGTTAGATCACCCCAACGGTCTGTATGTTCGCCATGGTCATCTTTACGTGGGCGCATGGGGCAACGGCATTCAACCAGATTTTTCCACCATTGAGTCTGGTAGCTTAAAACGCATATCGCTGCGCTCGAAACACATTCAAACACTAAGCAGCGGCGAACAATGGATGAACTTAGACGGCCTACACCCTTTACCGCGCGGCCAATGGCTGGCCACTGACTTTATCAGTGGCGGACTACTTAGGTTAAACCATCAAGGGGAAATTATTGAAAAGGACCGACTGGAAATCACCGCAGCCGACTTCTACTACCAACACAAACAAAAGTTACTGGTCGTACCTTACCTTGCCAGCAACAAAGTCGTCGCGTATCGCATAGACTAAGACAACCGCACAATACCGCTGTGCCCATCAAAGTCCCCAACGATCCAAATTTGTTCAAAAGGATGCTGCTTGGGGACATTAATCGATGCACACAAGTTTTTGATGCGCGCCGCATCCCATTCGGGATGCGCATTGCGAATCACCAACCAAACACGCTGGGTCTTATAAGTTTTATTGGCCTTGCTTTCCAAAATACGATTCAACGCTTGTAGCAGCCGCGTATCGGTATCGGTAGAACGTTCTAACAAATGCAGTGCCAAGCGTGTAGCTTCCGGTAGGTCACGCCCAAGCAGCTTCATAGCCTCTTCTTCTGTGCCGTACAAGTGCGCAATCTCTAAGTCCAACCGCTGCCCGTTTAACAGCGTCGACGTATCCGGCTTGATCGGGCGGTTATGCCACAAGTGCCGAATGGGTTGGCCCGTTTCTTTCTCGTACCAACGCATAAACAACTTGGCCGCATCGTGCTCAAGCTGGATTTTTTCGGAGTCGGAAGGTTTTTGGGTCATGCACTACTCAAAACTGTGGGCATCGGTGCGGATTTTGTAATTGATTACAAGTGAACTTTCCAATGGCCAGATTTATCAGAACCAACGCGTGTTATTTTTCCGCTTTGCTGCAATTTAGCGATGGCCCGACCAATGGTGCGCAAGTCTCTTCCAATTCTATCTGCCATTTGTTGACGCGTCAGCGTAGGATCAGTGCTGAGCAACGTCACAATGGCATCAGGGGTTTTCAGTCCCCTTAGGTCGATATTTACAAGGGCGTTTTGAGGGGCGTTTTGAGGGGCGTTTTGAGGGGCATTTAAACCAACCTGATGGGGAAATTGTGCCAATGTTTGTGAAATTACCGTCAACATAAAGTGAATAAACGGCGTACTGTCTGCCTGCTGGTCAGCCAGCTCAAGCGCCTG
>JBFHVZ010000113.1:0-12770 GCA_041589295.1 Pseudomonadales bacterium | reverse complement strand
CCGTGAACGTAGCTGGCTTACAGCGTTTTAGAGACTTCACGGTTGTGTTTGCTAGGTTTGGTGAAGATTACGAAGTGCGCATGCTGGAATTGGGCGAAACCGGTATTGCTAAAAATGGTCAGGGGCAATTGTCTGAATATGTTGAAGTGATTTCTGGCATTGATCCGAGTACAGAGTATGTCACCGAAAACAGTTTTGTTTTGAAAGCTGACGTTCTTAAGGATGGCGCATCACACGATCATTAATTCCAGCGGAATTAAACATGATTTAAGTGTAGATGTGACGAATGAACGAGGATGACTATGATCAATCAACTAATCGAAATATCGGTTAAAAAGCGCTGGTTAGTGGTGGCACTAACGTTAGTGATGGCGTGTGTGGGTTTGTACAATGCAACTAAATTGCCCATTGATGCTGTGCCCGATATAACCAATATTCAAATTCAGATTAATACTGAGGCTGCCGGTTACTCTCCGCTAGAAGTGGAGCAGCGCATCACCTATTTAGTCGAAAATGCCATGGCAGGTGTGCCTAATTTAGACTACACCCGAAGCCTTTCACGCTATGGGCTGTCGCAGGTAACGGTAATTTTTAAAGAAAAAACCGACATTTATTGGGCAAGGCAACAGGTGACCGAACGCATTCAAACTGTACAAGATGAATTGCCCAAAGGTATCACACCAGAGCTGGGGCCAATTGCCAGTGGTCTAGGTGAAATTTTCACTTATGCGATTAGTGCCGAGCCCGGTGCACTAAATGAAAATGGCAAACCCTATAGCGCAGAAGATTTGCGCACTATTCAGGATTGGATCGTTAGACCTCAATTGGTAAGGGTGCCCGGTGTAACCGAAATCAACAGCATTGGGGGATTCGAGCGTCAGTATCAGGTTGCGCCCATTCCCGGAAAAATGCTGGCGTATAAAATCACCATTCAAGAGATTGTCGAATCGCTAGAGCGCAACAACCAAAACGCCGGTGCAGGCTATATTGAACGAAACGGTGAGCAGTGGTTGATTCGAAGTCAGGGTCAATTGTCGACTCTAGATGATATTGGCAATCTAGTTGTGGTTAAACGTGATGACGCCCCAGTTCGCATAAAAGACGTTGCTGTGGTTTCCTTTGGTAAAGAATTACGGACTGGCGCTGCAACGTATGATGGCCGTGAAACCGTTCTAGGCACTGCGTTCATGCTACTAGGGGAAAATTCTCGCACGGTTTCCCAAGCAGTGGCCGACAAATTGGAAAGCGTAAAAAGCTCATTGCCGCAAGGTATTCAACTAGAAGCCCTATATAACCGCACCACATTAGTGGAAAAAACCTTAAAAACCGTTAGAAACAACCTGTTAGAAGGTGCGTTGTTGGTAATCACTGTATTGTTTTTACTGCTCGGTAATATTCGCGCAGCCATGATCGCCGCTTTGGTTATCCCGCTAAGTATGTTGTTTTCCATTACTGGCATGGCGATGAACAAAGTCAGTGGTAACCTCATGAGTTTGGGGGCCATTGATTTTGGCTTAATCGTCGATGGTGCGGTCATCGTGGTAGAAAACGCATTGCGACGTTTGAACCTCGCCGGCGCAGAAAAAGGTCGTGCTTTAAACCTTGCAGAACGGTTAACCGTGGTGACGGATAGCACCAAAGAAGTCATTCAGCCGGCGGTGTTTGGGGTGGCTATTATCATGTTGGTGTTTTTGCCGATTTTCGCGCTAAGCGGCGTGGAAGGAAAAATGTTCCATCCCATGGCCTTTACTTTAATTGCCGCTTTATTCGGTGCGTTGATTCTTTCCATTACCTTTGTGCCCGCTGCTGTAGCGCTGTTGGTTAAAGGTACAGGTTCGGTCGACGGCCACACTGAAGATCGCGGCGAGCGAGTCATGAATAGGCTAAAAGCTAAGTACCAAACATTGCTTGATATTGCCATGGCAAAACCCGTAGCAGTGTTGGTCGTGGCAGCTGTGCTAGTGGTGACGAGTGCTTGGCAGGCAACACGCTTAGGCAGTGAATTTTTGCCACAATTGGATGAACATGATATCGCGCTTCACGCGCTTCGGATTCCCGGTACGTCATTGGCTCAGTCCGTAGAAATGCAAAATATTCTTGAGCAAGAAATTCGACGCCTTCCAGAAGTGAAACGTGTCTTTGCTAAAATTGGTACACCCGAAGTAGCCACTGACCCCATGCCACCTAACGTGGCCGATACCTTTTTAATTCTTAAAGAGCGAAGCGAATGGCCAGACCCAGACAAAAGCAAAGCGCAATTTATAAATGAATTGCGTGAAGTGGTTGAGGCGGTACCGGGCAATAAATACGAGTTTACGCAACCCATCGAAATGCGCTTTAACGAGTTAATCGCGGGTGTTCGTAGCGATGTGGCGATTCGTATTTACGGTGATGATCTTGACGTGCTGGCCAGCTTCGCCGAAAAAGCCGAAGGTTTGCTGAAAACCGTAGCTGGTGCACAAGACGTTCGCATGGAGCAGGCAACCGGTTTGCCAATGATTACCGTCACCCCAGACCGTGATCACATGGGCCTGTTAGGCTTGTCAGTGGCAGACGTTCAACAAACCCTGCAATTCGCCGTGGGCGGTATTCAGGCTGGGCAACTTTACGAAGGCGATAAGCGTTTCCCGTTGTTTGTACGCTTGGACGATTCTGCGAGAAAAGATGTCGCGCAATTAGCACAAGTACCGGTGATGTTGCCTTTGTCTGTTATCGAACAAAACAAAGAGTCGGATGAGCAACGTGATCTAGAGTTACGCTACGTGCCTTTGGGTGAAATTGCACATATCGAACAATTAGAAGGCCCCAATCAAATCAACCGTCAACTTGGCAAACGCAATATTGTGGTAACGGCCAATGTGGAAGGGCGTGACCTAGGGAGTTTCGTAAACGAAACCCAAGCGTTAATGGAATCTTCTTTGGGTTTACCGGCAGGTTACTGGTTGGAATACGGCGGCACGTTTGAGCAATTGCAAAGTGCCAGTCAGCGTTTAAGCATTGTCGTGCCGCTGACCTTGCTGTTGATTTTGGGCTTATTGTTTAGCGCGTTTAACTCGTTAAAAGATGCATTAACCGTATTCAGTGCAGTACCGCTTGCGCTCACGGGCGGTGTGTTGGCGTTAACCCTGCGCGATATGCCGTTGTCGATTTCTGCTGCGGTGGGCTTTATTGCCTTGAGTGGCGTGGCGGTATTAAACGGCGTGGTGATGTTGTCGTTTATAAAATCTTTGCGCGAAGCTGGCATGGATGTGATGCAAGCCATTCAACAGGGCGCAAGTCAACGACTACGGCCGGTTATTATGACTGCATTAGTGGCAAGTTTAGGCTTTGTGCCCATGGCGTTGAATACAGGGACGGGGGCAGAAGTGCAGCGTCCGTTAGCCACCGTGGTGATTGGCGGCATTGTGTCGTCCACCTTGTTAACCCTGTTTGTGTTGCCTGTGTTGTATCGACTGGTCAATAAGCAGAAGGCTGCTAAATAACAGTGAAGGAAAAACTTGCGCGCAACTGTATAGCGTTGCGCGCAAGCACGTTGATTAAAACCTAAAACAACGCAGAGGCGTCCTAGGGCTTCGCAACGGAATCAAATAAGCCTTGCACCTTGGTTTGCAACACACTGGCGCTAACCTGTTCTGGTTGCAGCGCATCACCCGCGATCACATTGACCTTTGACCAAAACCGTTTAGGTTTGGTGGTCAGTGCATGGCCGTCTTTGTGGCTGAAAAAGCTGCCCCATAAACCTTCTAATGCCATGGGAATAACCGGCACCGGGGTTTCTTGAATGATGCGTTCAATACCGTTTTTAAATTCTTCAATTTCGCCGCTTTTGGTGAGTTTGCCTTCGGGGAAGATGCACACCAGTTCGCCGCTATCCAATTCTTCTTTAATACGTTGAAACGCGTTTTCGTACGTGGCTGCATCTTGTTTCGGAGAGCAAATCGGAATGGTTTTCGCGATTTTGAAAAAGGTTTTTAGCCCGCGCATTTCGGCAATGCTTTTATCCATCACAAAGCGAATAGGACGGTGATGGCACCCAGCTAAGATTAAGGCATCCACATAGCTGACATGGTTACACACTAACACTGCTGCGCCTGTGTCTGGGATTTTTTCAAGGTCTTGATGACGTACACGGTACATGGTGTGCGATAGCATCCAAATGAAAAAGCGTAAGGCAAATTCAGGTACTTGTTTGTACACATAGGTGGCAACAAAAATATTCACTACAGCCAGTACTAAAAAGTAAGCAGGTAAAGAAAGTTTGAGCACGCTAAGCAATATAATGCTGATTACTGCGCTGCCCACCATAAACAACGCATTTAGCATGTTATTAGCGGCGATGATTTGCGCGCGGTTTTTTGCCTCGCTACGGTGTTGAATTAAGGCTTGCAGCGGCACCACATAAATACCGCCGAAGGCGCTGATCAAGGCAATGTCCAGCATGACACGCCAGTGTTCCGAAGCTTGAATAAAGGCAAGGGCGCTCATATTTTCGGTGACGTTTAATGCCTGACACGCAAAATACAAATCAATGCCAAACACGCTCATACCTAACGAGCCGATAGGGACAATGCCCAATTCAATTTTATGGCCAGATAATCGCTCACACAGTAAAGAACCCGCAGCGACGCCAAGGGAGAATAACGTCAGCAACAAGGTAACGATTTGCGTATTACCGCCCAGATAGTCACGGGCAAAATTAGGGAATTGAGTTAGGTAGCTGGCACCCAAAAACCAAAACCAGCTGATGGCTAAAATAGAAAGGTAAACCGAGCGCGTTTGCTTTGCTTGCGCGATGGTATTTTTCATCTCGCTCACTGGGTTCCAGTTCATCACCAAATTAGGATCATTGGCTGGCGCGTTGGGAATAAAACGGCTGGTGGCGTAACCGCTAATGGCAAGAATCACTAAACCTGCGGCGATCCATATTTTGGCTTGTTCAAAATCAAATAGAACGCCCGCGCAAATCGTACCGCCGAGAATGGCTAAAAACGTGCCCATCTCTACCAGTGCGTTGCCGCCCACCAGTTCTTCTTCTTTTAAATGTTGTGGAAGCAGTGCAAATTTAACTGGGCCAAACAGCGCAGATTGAAGGCCCATTAAAAATAACAGCCCCAACAGAATTGCTGGGTTATCAAAAAACAACGCGGTGGCGGCTAAGCCCATGATGACAATTTCAAGGGCTTTAACATAACGAATGAGTTGGGACTTTTCTTGACGGTCGGCGATTTGACCGGCGATGGGTGAAAACAAAAAGAACGGCAAAATGAATAAGCCAGCAGCCAAATTGGTGTAAAGCGCGGTATCTTCTTGAGCGGCTAAACCACCAAATGTAATAAACAGTAATAACGCATTTTTAAACAGGTTGTCGTTAAATGCGCCCAAGGCCTGGGTGACAAAGTAGGGTAAAAATCGACGACTGCTAAGCAGCGTGAATTGACTATGGGGTGACTTTGACATGGTCTTTCCTTGTGAATTTTTATTCAGTCTTCCGAATTCGTATATGAACAGTTAAAGCGCGGGTAAAAAACGCTTATGCCTGCGTCCATGAACATAAATAGTGATCTAACAATGACGTAATCATGCTGTTCGCTTCAACTTCTTTTTGTGCAAACAGTTTGTCATCAATATGCAGTGCGCAAATTCCGTGAACCGCAGCCCAAATCACTCGCGAAGCTTCGTGGGTTTTGCTCTCGCTGGCTTCGGGATTAAGGCTGCTTAGGCAATTTTCGATCATGCTAAACAGTCGATTGATGCGCGACCATTGCCATTGTGGAATGTCTTCTCCTTCCTCTAGGTGATGTTCGAACAGGATGCGCCACTGGTGTGGGTGTTGCTGCGCGAAATCGAGATAGGCGAGGGCGAAGTGTTTCAGTTTTTGCTCGGCGCTGTCTTGGGTTTCCATGACATCCGCCAACTGCTGGCTGATTTGATCTAGGGTTCGCGCATTGGCGGCTAGAATCAGCTTGGAATAGCTACCAAATAAGTTAATCAAGGTACCGGGGGAGTAGCCTACGGCTTTAGCCAGCTTGCGTAGGCTCAATTGGTCGGCGGGTTCGAGGGCCAAGGCGTTGTGAACCTCGGCCAATACTAGCTCGGTCAATTGCTCGGGCGTGTGGTCTTTTCTTCTAGCCATTTTGAACACCGTTAAAAATTATTGGCTTGTCGTCTTGACAGAGAAAGTCAGGTGACTATCATTCTGAACGCTGTTCACAATAATACCCATGTTTTGAACGCTGTCCATTATTTTTATGTTTATTTTGAACGGTGTTCACAATAAGGCTGACAAGCATTCGGAAACCATGCGTTTTCACTACAAAAATCGGAGAAATAATCGTGGCTAAACAGGAACACTTAATGGCGCAAAGCCCCATGACACAAAAGCCAAAAGTACAAAAATCAGAGGCACAAAAACCAACGGCACAACACCCCGTCCACCGCTTTGGGCGCACCCTAATGCTGTGGTTTATCAGTGCATTAACTACTTTGACTGCGTTAGGTGCTCAAGCTGCTGGTCTGCTGACCCCCATTGGGCAGGCTTCATCGCTGGATATGTTGACCCACAACGTAGAGGTCGATATTCAAGATGGCTTCGTGATCACCCGTGTGCAACAGACTTTCGCTAACCCAAGCCCCACGCCACTAGACGCCCATTATCGTTTCCCGCTACCGAGTGATGCCTCTGTCGGTCAATTCACCTACTGGGTGGCGGGACAACCCATTCACGGTGAGGTTATTGAAAAAGCCAAAGCCAACGAAATTTACCAAGCGGAAAAACAGCAAGGCCGCAAAGTGGCGGTCAGTGAGCAGCAGGGTTTTCAGCACTTTGATATTCGCGTGGCCAGTGTTCAGCCCGGGGAAGATGTTCGCCTTGAGCTGGTCTACATTCAAGCCATTGAAATGGATCACGGTATTGGTCGTTACGTTTATCCATTAGAAGACGGCGGTACTGACGAAGTGCAAAAAGCCTTTTGGACAACTCAGGAAACGGTAAAAGGTACTTTTAGTTTTAATGCACGTTTGCGCAGCAGTCAGCCGGTTGATGCCGTGCGTGTCGCTGATGGTGGTTTGTTACAGCAGCAAACCCAAATTACCCAGCTCGATTCCCAGCAATGGACCATTGCATTCACGCCAGAAAATCAAAGCGTAGCGTTGAATAAAGACGTTGTGTTCTATTGGCGTTTACAAACAGGTGTACCGGGTGGGCTGGATGTTATTGCGCACAAACCTGCTGGACAGTCGCGTGGAACCTTCATGATGACCCTCACGCCCGCAGATGATTTACAACCCATTCAACAGGGCACGGATTGGACCTTGGTGCTGGATATTTCTGGCTCCATGCGCGGAAAGTTTTCTACATTAATTGAAGGCGTACGCCGCGGACTCGCTAAATTTAATCCTGCGGATCGTGTGCGTGTGATCTTGTTTAATGGTGAAGCGAAAGATTTCACTGGCGGTTACGTTACAGCAACGCCTCAAAATATGTTGGCGCTTGCGGAACAACTGCAAACGGTTCAGCCAGATGGCAGTACAAATTTAATGGACGCAGTGAAAATGGCGTTGACGGACATCGAAGCAGATCGAACGTCGGCGATTTGGCTGGTCACCGATGGCGTGGCCAATGTGGGCGAAACCAAACAAAAACGTTTTTTAGATGTGTTAAAAACCAAAGACATTCGTTTGTTTACTTTCATTATGGGCAACGGTGCCAATAAGCCGCTACTGAATGGTTTAAGCAAAGCCTCCAACGGTTTCGCCATTGAAGTGTCGAACAGTGACGACATGCTAGGGCAGTTAAAAAAAGCAGCGTCGAAAGTGAGTCACCAAGCGATGCACGACATTGACGTGACGTTTAAAGGGCTGAAAGTCTCTGACGTAGAACCGCAAGTCATTGGCAGCTTGTATCGTGGTCAGCAGTTACATTTGTTTGGTCATTACTGGCGTGCAGGAAAGGGCGAAGTGATCGTGACGGCAAAAGTCAGTGGTAAAAAGATCGAATACCGAGTGCCCGTGACCTTGCCAGAGGTGGCAACGGACTATCCTGAGCTGGAACGTATGCGCGCATTTGCTCAAATCAAAACCCTCTTGGACGAGCAAGAATCCTTTGGTGAAGATGCCGACCGTAAAGATGCGGTTATTGATTTGGCCAAAGAGGCGTCCTTGGTAACGCCTTATACGTCGATGATTGTATTGGAAGAAGAGCAATTCGCGCGTTATGGCATCAAACGTTCTAACGCCACACGCATTGCACAAGAAGAAGCGGCTCGTCAAAAACGTGGGAGTGCAGAGGTGAAAAACCACAACCAAGCTGCCGCGCATCCGACATTATCACAGCCAAGATCCAACTTAAGCGGTGGAGCCTTTGATATTTGGTGGGTATTTGGTTTTCTGGTTTTGGTGGTTTCTCGCCGAAAGCTTTCAGCCTTGATGAGTTAACGTCACAAAATAAAAAAGCGCTTAAATGACTTAAGCGCTTTTCCAATTAGGTATTTAGGGCTGTTATTTAGTTTTTATAATTGTGCCCAACCTCGAAGGATAATTTATCTAAACGCAGCTCATCCGGAATAGGCTGCATGGGCGAGGCCATTTCGATGGCGCTACGCAATTGTTGGTTTAGTGTTGAATAACGCGTGGCTTGCTTGTCTTTAATGTCGATCACTTGGCCATTGCTATCAATGGTGACTTCCACTATGACTTCCCCGCGGTGGCGCAACACTCGTGCTGACTCAGGATATTGGATAAATACCTTCACACTTTCCAAAGCTTGCGCAATGTATTGCTGTTTCAACGCTTCGCTTTGCTGGCTATTAAGTTTTGCTGGTAACAGCGACTCGGGTTTTTTCGGTTTGGCCGCCAACGTCTGTGGCTTACCGTTTAGGTTAAAGTCGTAATCGAACTTAAGCGTCCAGTTTGAACCTTCTAAATTTACCGGCGGAAAAATATAGCGACTGCTTTCGGTTAATACTCGCTCGGCTTCTTGTTTGAGCAACTGACTAATCGCTTCGTTTTTATGTGTCAGCTGGGTAATTTCTCCTTGTTCATTTACATTAAATTCAATACTTACTTTGCCCTGCTGGCCAAACTTTTCAGCCCAAGCTGGATAAATAACACGGCTGCTGGCATCACGTTGCAACTCCCACTGGTATAGATCAAAGTAGTAAGCCTGCTCTTGCGCCTGAATTTTCTTGTCTTTCGCCGCTTGTTGTTTGGCTTGCTGCTTAGCTTTTTGTTGAGCCAGTAGTCTTGCCTGTTTGCGTTCTTCTTCGCGTTTAGCTCGTGCAATGGCCAATTGCTTTTGACGTTCGGCTTCGGCGCGCTTTTGTTCGGCTAGGCGTTGAGCACGTTCAGCGGCTTCTTGTTTGGCTATCGCTTGGGCTTGAGCATCTTCTTTAGCCTGTTCGGCGGCTAATGCTTTGGCTTTTTTAGCGGCTGCTGCTTGCGCTTTTTGTGCCGCTAAGGCGCTTGCGTGTTGTTCGTCGGCTTCGATCCAGCCTTTTACTATACGTTCGCGGGTTGCGGGCAAGTGTAGGTTGTCGAAGCGGACGATCAGTTCTTTTTCTTCATCGTCTTGGTGACGCTTGAGAATGCGTTGCTTAAATTCGTTTGAGGACGGTAGCTTGCCCAACCATGTGCTTAACATGAAGCGGTATAAGTCGCGGTTATCGGTTTGCACCACTAACTGATTATTTATACGGATGCTGGTGCCTAAGGCGGCATTGTAGTCGATGGTGATTTCATCGCCTTTGGTTAGCGCATCTTTTGGAAACTGGGTAAATGCCATAATGGCTTCCAGTAACTCTGGTTTGGCAGAGAGGTCGTTGTTGATGGCGATGTTGTCTTGCCAGATGTACGCCCAGCGGCGTGGTGACCATTTATCTATGGTGACCTTTATGTGCATTCGTTGGGTGCCGTTGCTGTTTAGGAGGGTTTCGGCGTCGTTACTGGGGCTAGCTAGGTACAGGGCTGCGAGGTAATGCTCCTTGCGTAAATGCTTGTAGGCAGCAATGCCGTTGAGTTCCAGTGCATAGCCACGGATGCTAAGCACGGCCAGACAGGCGGTGGCCAGCCATATCAGTATGTTTTTTGAGCAGTTAGGCATGGTTCTAATTATTTTGCGATAGGTGAGTTGTAGGTGCCGCATGGTGCGTGATGCACTGAGTGCTTCGCTACGGACAAAGCATTATTATTGATTGAATTGTGATCTAGAAGTAATAATAAGTTATAAGGGCAGTAAGAAATGGTCAGTTGATTGGGGAATACAGGGACTCAGAATTATGTAACATGATGCTCAAAGCGAAGTTCACCTAACGTCAACTGTACTAAGGAATAGCAATATGCTTGAGCTAAGACCTAATTGTGAGTGCTGTAATAAAGATTTACCCGTGGATTCAGCTGATGCGGTTATATGTTCTTTTGAATGCACATTTTGTGTGTCTTGTGCCACTGGGGTGTTGAATAACCAGTGTCCAAACTGCGGTGGTAATTTTGCCCCAAGGCCGGTACGACCAGCGTCGTTACTGGGTAAGTATCCTCCTGCTACTGCTCGTGTTGTCAAACAGGGTGGTTGTTAAACGAAAAAGCCGCTGTATCAAATCGATTCAGCGGCTTTTTTTTGTAGCCCTAAAGCTTCGGAATGTTGGTTACTGGCGAAAAGCGCTTAACCGCATTCCTTTACAAAGGCATCGAACTTTTGGATCAAGCCTTCTAGCTCTTTGTCTGAGTCAGCAACAATGTTGATATGGCCGATTTTGCGGTTCAGACGCTCACTCTTACCGTACATGTGTAAGTGGGCAGCCGGTTCGGACAATACCAAGTCACGATCACCATTCTTACCTATGATGTTAATCATGGCAGCGTGTGTATGACGCAGTGCGGTTTCACCCAGAGGGAAGCCACAAATTGCGCGTACGTGGTTTTCGAACTGACTGGTTTCAGAACCTTCGATGGTCCAGTGTCCTGAGTTGTGAACCCGTGGCGCCATCTCGTTGGCCACTAGTCCATCTTGAGTATCAAACAGTTCTAGCGTTAGCACACCAATGTGTCCTAACTCATCAAGCAATTTAGTAATGAAGGTTTTAGCTTGTTGCGCTTTTTCGGCGCTGACGTTCGGTGCAGGAATGCGAGAAACGCGCAAAATGCCTTCGCTGTGATCGTTCTCGGCAAGTGGGTATACAACGGTATGGCCCATTTGATCGCGTGCAGCGATGACAGAAAGTTCACGACTAAAGGTCACAAAGGCTTCGGCAATTAACTCGTTGCCTTGCAAGGCGCCCCATGCGCTGTCGATATCGGCTGGGGTTTTAACAACAGCCTGACCTTTACCGTCGTAGCCCATGGTGGTGGTTTTTAAAACGATAGGTGTGCCTAGCTTTTCGACTGCGGCAACCAGTTCTTCTTTACTGGTTACACGCTCGAAGTTTGGCGTGGCGATACCCAACGAACGGAATAGAGATTTTTCCGTTAAACGGTGTTGGCTATTACGCAGCGACTTAGAGCCAGGATAAACCGGCACTTGTGCGCTAATTTGCTCAACCAGTTGCGCGTCCGTGTTTTCACTTTCGTATGTGACAACGTCAACGCTGTCGATAAAGCGTTGCAGTGCGTTTTCTGAGCTGGGCTTTATTAGATCGCCTAAGCGACTACAGGGCGTGTTATCGGCTTCATCATAAAAGACAAAGTCTACGTCCAGCGGTGTGCCCGCTAATGCCATCATGCGGCCCAGTTGTCCTGAGCCGAGTACACCTACTCGTTTTACTGCCATTACATGTCTCTTGGATCAGGTACGGACAGCACTTTGTCCGTTTGTTTCTGACGGAATTCTTTAATTTTAGCGGTAATTTCTGCGTTGTTCAGGCCAACAATTTGCGCAGCCATGATGCCAGCGTTGGCGGCACCGGCAGGGCCAATAGCCAGTGTACCCACAGCAATGCCTGCAGGCATTTGTGCAATGGACAACAGAGAGTCGATACCGTTTAACGCTTTGCTCTTAACCGGTACACCCAGCACTGGCAGGTGGGTTTTGGCCGCGACCATACCCGGTAAATGTGCAGCACCACCAGCACCAGCGATGATGACTTGAATGCCACGATCAGCTGCGGTTTCTGCGTATTCAAACAACAAATCAGGGGTACGGTGTGCGGATACGACTTTTACTTCGTAGCTCACGCCCATGGTTTGCAGCATTTCTTCGGCTTTCTGCATGGTTTCCCAGTCTGAGGTGGAACCCATGATGATGCCCACTTGAGGCTGACTCATAACAAAGTCCTCATTTTTTGGAGCGCGGATTTTAGCAAAAGCAGCACTTTAGTAACAGTTTATATCTGAGTGCGTGTTGACAGACGTTGAAGAATAATAACTGACTATTTGGTTATGTATTAGGTGGTTTACGTAGGTTTGGCTTTAGCCAAACAAAAACGGGAGATCAATGTCTCCCGTTTTTAGTCTGCGCAAGGCGATCAATTAACGCTTAGGTAATACGTCTTTCAGCTTGTCGCGCATTTTTAAAATAGCTTCTTCGGTTTGCTCCCAAGAAATACAACCGTCGGTGATGGACATGCCGTATTCCAAATCATCTAGGTTAGCCGGTACTTTTTGAGCGCCAAACTTGAGGTGAGATTCCACCATCAAACCTACGATGGACTTGTTGCCTTCTAGGATTTGGTTGCTCACGTTATCCATGACCAAAGGCTGCAGGGCAGGGTCTTTGTTGGAGTTAGCGTGGCTGCAATCCACCATGATGTTGTTTGGAATGCCTGCTTTTTCGATTTCTTGTT
>JBFHVZ010000112.1:0-12785 GCA_041589295.1 Pseudomonadales bacterium | reverse complement strand
ATGGGCTGGGCCTGCGCCGTGGCCATCGAGCCATTGGCCGCAGCACTGAGTGAGCCCGCACTGTTTTGGCTGGTCACCGGGGGGATTTGTTACAGCGTGGGCGCGGTGGTTTACGCGTTAAAATGGCCTGACCCTTGGCCTGAACATTTTGGCTTTCATGAAATTTGGCATTTGTTTGTGATCGCAGGGGCTGGCAGTCACTACATCAGCATCGCTCATTACCTCTAGGGTACCCGCCAGCAAGCAAGTTGTTGGCTAGTTTGATCAGCCTCTAGCTGTGGGCATTATGTTGAGCGAGCATCACGTTGAGCGGTTTCGAGCAGGGCTTGCTTAAACACCTCAACGGGTTGTCCGCCGCTAATCAAGTATTGTTTGTTAATGATAAACGCAGGCACAGCACTGATACCCAATGACTGATACTGATGTTGCTCTTCGCGCACTGCTTGGGTTAATTGCTCATCGTCCAATGCAACTTCGGCAGCTCCACTATCCAATCCAGTGGCTTTAACCACTTCCAACAACACCTGACGATTTGAAATATCCAAGCCTTGGGTAAAATAAGCATGAAACAATGCTTGTTTTAACTGTGTTTGCATAGCTGCGCTATGCTCTCCCGCCCAATGCAGCAATTTGTGGCAATCTAAGGTGTTATAAATTCGGCTGCGCTCGGCAAAATTGAAATCCACCCCAGCGGCTTTGCCTAGTTCAACTAAACGGGCCTTATTTGCTTGGAGTTGCTCTTCGGAGCTGCCGTATTTCTCCATAAGATGCTCGTTAATCTCCTGTCCTTCTGCGCCCATATGCGGATTTAGCTCAAATGCGCGCCAGTGTACTTCCACTTCCAAACGGTCTTTCAATTCGTCCAACGCGCGGGTTAAGTGGGCGTAGCCGATGGCACACCATGGGCATACCACATCGGAAACTATGTCGATGGAAAGTTTTTGCATGTCGGGCTCCTTAAGCGAGATTGGGCCGCATTGAACTGGGTTTGGTACGAACTGCAAAGCGACAAATTTTAAAAACACGGTTGCTTGCTCGCCTTAGGTTGACCTCTATCAAGTTCAATTCGTTCCATTTAGTTAACCTAGCTCCTGAATCGATTGCATGAGTTGATTCACAACCCTCTGAAACATATTGGAGTTACGTCACGCACTGACAATGACTCAGCATGGCTCTAAGGTCTGCCCCGCGGACTGATTGGCTAGCCCCACTTTGATGGGGCTTTTTTATTTCTACTCTCACTTTCCATCCAACACATCCCAATCAACACATCCCGACCAATATATCCCGACCAACACATTTTGATGACGGATTAATTACTATCCCAAAACACGCTGTTTCACCCATAGAACAACCAAGACTTTTCCATTTATGAAACAGTTTATTGATTGCGTTCACATTTTTGGTGCATAGAATAGGCGACCTCTGTCTATGGAGGTCCCGTCCATGAAGTTTCCATCTATTAAGTTGCCTACACCGCTAACAACAAAACTACCGGCTTTAGAGTCGGCAACATCATCTTCGTTGTTTTCGCCTCTGCTTTTACTTTGGCTGAGCCTTAACCTATTTATTGCAGCTGCTTACGGTTTGGGTTTTACCCAGTTAGGCAAGGAAAATGGCCCGTTAGAAAACGCACAAGTGGCACTGTTATTTATCGCCTTCTTGGTCGCATTGATTAAATGGCGTGATGATTTAGGTCGTCGTTTTCAGTTTTTACTCTGGGGTGCAGGGCTATTAGCAATCTCGTTTTTCTTGCGTGAGTTGGACCTGCGACGCACAGGATTAAGTGATTGGATAATTTTCTTTACCAGTGAAAAAGGTCGTACTTGGCTGACGATTTTATTGTGGCTTCCCATGTTTTATGTCGTCGGTCGCCACTTCCGCTGGGCATTGGACACGGTACTGTGCTTCACCCGCAGTGAGAGTTTTTGGTTATACGTTGTCGCCGCAATTTGGTTAGTCGGCGGTGCTTTTTTCGATAAGGGCATCATTGCCACTGATCATAAATACTTTATGGAAGAGATTTTGGAATTAAATGGCTATGGATTTTTCTTGTTGGCCATGGTGCGGATGCGAGCAGCTGAGGCATTAAGTCATTGCCAGCAGGTTAATGCAGACCATCCGGCAATGCCTTTGTCTTAAAACAAAAAGCCCCATGCTTAGCGCCCGTCAAGCGGTCTTAAAACATGGGGTTTTCTGTTATTAGGCTGGTAGGTTGTTTTCTTCGAGGCGATAGATCGTAGAAAGCTGGTCTTGGCTGCTGACGGTGGCTTTCAGATCGTTCACACAGCCATCATGCAAGCCGTAAATCCAACCGTGTACAGACAATGACTGACCTCGAGACCAAGCATCCTGAACAATACTGGTATGACACAGGTTGTACACTTGGCGAACCACATTTAACTCACACAACAAATTCAGTCGGGCTTCTTCGTCGCTTAAATGACGGAACAATTCTTTTTTGCTGTGGTAAAGATCTTTGATGTTAAGCAGCCAGTTGTCGATAAGACCCAGCTTTTCGTTACCCATAGCCGCCTTAACACCACCACAACCGTAGTGACCACACACAATTACATGTTTCACCTTTAAGTATTCCACCGCATATTGCAGTACAGACAGCAAGTTCATGTCCGTATGCACCACCATGTTCGCCACGTTCCGGTGGACAAATAATTCGCCTGGCAACAGACCTACGATCTCGTTGGCAGGTACACGACTGTCAGAGCAACCAATCCACAAATATTCAGGGGCTTGTTGTTTAGCCAATGTGGGAAAGAACTCCGGATCACGGTCACTGATTTCTTTAGACCATGCGCGGTTTTTTTCGATCAGATCCGTTAACGTGTTTGAATCGTTTGACATGACAGCTCTCAAATCAATTTAATGAAAAATGGAGTAAAAAGTTGGGTGCCTTAGTAGCAACTTTTATGCCCTATTTTGAACATGATTACAAAACATGTTTGCACCGTCTTGTGATCTTTTTGCGTCAGTATGATGAATTCATGCTCTGTTTTAGCTCACTCAGCATGAAGTCGGTGATGTGCAGGGTGCTACAGCGTTTATCTCGAAGGTTGCTAATAACGAATTTGTAACGAATTTGCGTCAAGCGCCGCAGCAACCACAATCTGGGTTTTTAGGCAGTTTCAACTGTCGCCACTGGCCGCTCAAACCATCAAATACACTTAGCTGTCCCACTAACGCTTGCCCTGCACCACTCAACACCTTAATGGTTTCAAGGGCCTGCCAAGTGCCCAGCATACCCACCACGGGCGACATAATGCCCGTTTCACTACAGTTAAGGTTTTGTTCTTGTCCTTCACCGTACAAGCATTGATAGCAGGGTTTTTCCGCTTGTCTGGGGTCCACCACCATGATTTGACCTTCCCAGCGGATGGCCGCCGCGGTGATCAATGGCGTCTTATGTTGCACACACAAGCGGTTGGTTAAATAGCGGCTAGAAAAATTATCGGTGCAATCCACCACGGCATCGACCTCAGCGATGAGGGCGGACAGTTCAGGTTCCGCCAGCCGGGTAGAATGGCAGACGACCGTAACGTGAGGGTTAACGTCCGCCAAGGTGCGCTGCGCACTTTCAACCTTGGGCAAACCCACTGTGCTTTCACGGTGCACAATCTGGCGCTGCAAATTACTGACTTCCACCGCGTCATCATCCACCAGCACAAGCTCCCCGACACCTGCCGCGGCTAGGTACAAGGCCGCCGGACTGCCAAGCCCACCCACTCCTAGAATAAGAACCCGTGAGGTAGTCAGTCGCTGCTGACCGTCATAATCAAATTCAGGCAACATTATCTGGCGGCTGTAGCGCAGCAGTAACTCGTCATTCACCTTAATTTTCCTTCCTGATGGGCGCGGCAAAGCCCGCCATTTGCTAAACCCCAGCTTGAGTAAGCCGATACTACAAACATGAAACTCGTATCTATTTTGCTTTGTTACGGGCTGCTTGGCATTTGCCTGTCAGGGTGCTTAGCATCTGGCAGCGGCGACCCTGAACCCTTCGTTCAAGCTGAGCCGGCGAGTGTACCACAGCTGCCTACACCGCCCGTGACTCAGCTCACCCTGAGCCGCACCTACAAAGGCCTGCTGATTGGTACCGACGGCCTATTACCCGACGGTAGCTTGTCGCAGGTATTGCAATACAACCAACGTCTGTACGAATTAAACGAAGACAACGAAGTAACCGAAGTCCCCATTTTAAACGGCACCGAAACCTACGACCTCGGTGGCAACATAGTGCTACCACAGTTAGAAGGCTTGATTCCAAACGACCTCATGGTGCTGAGCGAACGGTATGTACTGCTGGCCGTTCGTAAACGAGATAGCGACGGCGACAATGATAACGACTACCACAACCTGCTGGTTGATCTTAGAACCGGGCTCACCACCGCAGCGCCACTTGGGCTCAACCAAGAGGGAAACTCTGGCAGCTTACATTTGGCCACATTAGGGCGGGACTACTTTCCACCGGATGCGCGCTGGAACGACACAGAAGACTTATATGTATTGGACGTGGATTACGACACCCTTGGGCTCATGGAAAGCGGAGACTATGTTGAAGACGAAAACGAACCCGTTGACCACAGCGCAGGTGTGCCAGACCTTAGCTGTAATAACCCTCCGGCCGAAGAAGAAACGCCGACAGAAGATCCAACAGCTGACCCCGCCGCAGAGCCGACCACGGACCCCACGGCCGATCCCACGGCTGATCCCACCGCAGACCCCACAACTGAAACGCCAGCCAGCTCGGCTAGCAACTGTAACACTGAAACTGAAACCCAAAGCGACACAGCCCAAACCGACACAACCCCTACTGCACAAGGTCTCGATGCACCCGCTCATGTATTCCGTTCAAACAACCGCTTAAGCCGCCTTCGCAGCCTAATGACGGTTAGAGCAACCGACGAAACACCCAAGATTCCCACCGCTGTGTTTCGGGTGCGCCTCGGTGCTGACGGCACGTATTCGCTGGATAAAGTCAGCGCCCCCGGCGACCGTCCGGCTTTAGGGCAATTTATTGTCAGCCGCTCTGGCATCATGATCTACCGCAACCAAGACGGCGGTGACGACAGTTATCGCGTCCTCATTAGCGGATGCGAAGATGTCACCGGTCGCCTGAGTACCGTGTTGTTTCTACAAAACAGCACTCTCATGGTCGCCGACGACAATGACGGCAACAGCGGCGTCTATGAAATTACCCAGCGCGGCATTAACCGCCTGCTGTTCAGCTGCAATGGTAACGTCATTCGACAAAGCTTTAGTGGCTATACAACGGGCATTAACGCCTTACGCATGGCTTCTAACGCCACCAATATTGCACCCTACGAGTATGATTTCCCCTACTTGATCACCGCCAGTTGCGACACGGTGCGCTTGTTTCCGAGACAGGACCCAGAATCCGAAGTCATCAACCCGCTGCCGCCCATACCTGGGTTAGCCAGCCAAGACCCAAGAACCTTACGTAAAGCTCAATACCTAGAGCAGCAACTTTATTGTCTTGGCTACGATAGCAACCTAATCCTGCAAGTGCAGGCGCTCAACCCCAATGGCACGGGCTCATTTAACTTACTGGGGTTTGACCTGAGTAATTGGGCCCCCACCTTTTCGACCATTCATTTACTCACCCCCAACCACATGATCTTTACTGGGCAACTGCGAACCCGAGCTGGGTTCCGCACCATCATGCTCGATGACACAGGCGAAGAAACCGACATCACCGACACCCTAGGCGGATTAGAAGTAAGACAACACATTGAGATCACACCTCCACCCTTACCCCCAGTTGTAACGCCATAACCTGTGTCGCCTCTGGTCATGAGATGGTAAGATCTGCCCCCTTTATAGATCAGACACCATCAGCGCCACCATGCTTAACCTAGATAGCCTTGCCCAACTCAAAGAACTGAAAGAAAAGATCCAAGAACAGAAAGTCGTATTAGAGGGCACCGTGCGCGGCAGCATGGGGCGTTTCGGCTTTGTCGCCACCGATGACGGCGCGTCTTACTTTCTAACACCAGACGAAATGGCCAAAGTGTTTCCGGGTGATCGCATTACCTTCACCGAAATAAAAGACGAAAAGGGCAAGGTGCAGGCGCAAATCGAATCACTGGTGCGTTCTGAGCTAAAACAATTTACCGGCCGGTTTGAACGTAAGGGCAAGGCGCAATTCGTAGAGCCCGACGTACACCAACTTAACAACCTGCTGTATTTGCCACCCGATGCTTGCAAAGGCATCGAACAAAACGACTGGGTACGATGCGAAGTCACCCGCCACCCCTTCCCTAGCGGCAAACCACAGGCCAAGGTGGTTGAACGCATCGGTAACATCACCGAAGCTGGGTTTGAGCGCAGCTACGCGATTAATCACTTCCAGTTAAGCCACGAATGGCCAGACACCATGTCGTCTGAACTGGCATTACTGCACGAAGAAAACCTGCCTGAAATGGCTAAAGGTCGCCTCGACCTAACGGACAAACCCTTCGTCACCATAGATAACGAACACACTCGCGACATGGACGATGCGCTCTGGGCAGAAGCCAACGAACAGGGTTGGACCTTAAACGTTGCTATTGCTGATCCTTCCGCATGGTTCGGCATGAACACTTCATTGGACCAAGAAGCCGCGCGTCGAGGTAATAGTTTGTACTTCCCCGGTCGTTCCTTACCCATGTTGCCACCAGAACTGGCAAACGGGTTGTGCTCATTAGTTGAAGGACAAACCCGCCTAGCCGTTTTGTGTCAGTTACAAGTTGAGCAAGATGGCAAAATCGCGAGCTATGAGTTCCAAGAAGTGACTATTCGTTCCCACGGTAAACTCAGCTACGCCCAAGTTAGCGACTTTTTGGCTGGCAATCGCGAAGCCGTGGCGGCTGAATTGGCTGACGCCGTGAGCACACTAAATGACGTGACTCAAGCACTCGCTCAGTATCGCCAAACCCACTACTTGGTTATGGAAGATCGTCCGGACTACAACTACCAAATTAACGACGCAGGCAAAATCGTCAGCATTCAACGCCAAGAGCGCAACCAAGCGCAAAAACTGGTCGAAGAAGCCATGTTGGCCACCAACCTAAGCACCGCACGTTTTCTGGCTAAGTTAGATAAAGGCGTATTCATTCAACACGAAGGCATTCGCCCAGAGCGCGCCGAAGATGTTGAACGCATTTTAAAAGAACAAAACATCCAATTTGAGGGTGATATTCGCAGCGCCGAAGGTTACAAAGCCATGGTGAAAGCGCTGGAACAGGCCAACCCTGAGCAACCACTTAAAACCATTATTTCGCGCATGCTGACGCGCAGTGAATTCAGCACTCATTATGGCCCGCACACTGGCATGGGCTTTGACTGCTACACCACTTTTACCTCGCCTATTCGCAAATACAGTGACCTGTTGATTCACCGCATCATCAAAGCCCACCTCAATCAACAGGCGGATATTCCGTTAACGGATGCATTGGTTGAACAGTTGCAAAACAACCTAATGACAGGGCGCAATGCGGTTAATCTCACTGAACATTGGTTGTTAACCCAATACCTGCAAAACCAAGAAGGCCAGAGTTTTGATGGTGTCATTACCCAAGCCAACCCATCTGGTTTCACCGTGCAGCTCAATGACACCGGCATTACCGGTACAGTGGATTTACGCAAAGACAAGAAGAAATACAGTTTCGATCAGGTGTACCTAAAGCACACCTGCGGTAAGCAAAGCTATCAGATCGGCCAAGCCATTCAGGTCACCCTAGAGCAGGCCAACCCTCATAGCCGTCAAATTCGTTTTGCGATCAAAACGAGTTAATTGAAAATTGACCCAGCACTGACAGTCATTACAATGGCTGTCAGCATTAACCTCTTTCTCAATAAGAAGTCTCAAGGATGAATCATGAAGTTCGCAACCGCCCTTCTGCTTAGCGCTGCCGCTTTGGCGGGCAGCCAGTCCACACACGCTGCTAACTACACTCAAGTTCAAATCGGTGGTGGCGCCATTTACTTTGGCTTATACGAGCGTGATCAAGAATTTAAAGATGCCGTAAAAAGCGAACAGCGCACCCAACCGAGTGTGAGCTTACAAATTAGCGGCCAGATTTTTGAGCGTCACGACTCACTTTGGTTTGATATGTTCTTGCAACAAACCGGCAGCAGTTACGCTGAATTTGAGCGCGGCAATGAAGAAATCACACAAGAAATGAACGTCACCGTATTCGGTATGGGAACACGCTTGATGGTATTACCCGGCTACAGTTTTAGCCCTTACCTAAAAGGCGGTGCTTTTGCTGCAAAGTGGCACTTTAGCGAAAGTGTTAAAAACGTGGGTGCAAACACCAACACCAAAGAAAACCTTTCAGAAAAAGATTCAGGTTACTACGCCGGTGGCGGTGTGACGCAGCGTTTAAGCCTAGACACCAGTTTGACACTGGACTACACCGGCTATAAAGCGAACGATTTCAAAAACTTTCAGCACAACATTCAACTGGGCTGGGTTTTCCACTTTTAATTCGGCTAGTTAAGACTGCAACCACTGCGCGCGATACACCAAACGACAAGTTTTTCGATTTTGGTTGAGCGCAGCATGGTCGTTTAACTTTGCCTTAAAGCGCAGCAAGCAATCCCGCTTTTGATTGCTTGCTGTGTTGGGCAAGCACGCAAGAATACGGTTTTCGTATAAAGGGTGTGCAAATACGAGCCCTTGCTTAAATCCCCCAGCGGCTAAAATCATACGGGCTTGCTTGTTTGGCTGAGAGTGAATCAAATTCAAACTCAACAATCCTGCTGGCATTAAGCAACGCTGATAACGCGGCATAATTTGATCGACAGCCACACCACGCTCGGGATCACCGCTGGCATGCTGAAACACATCATCTACGATCCAATCAAAACGCTCATCTGTGGTGGCCAGATACTCATAAGCATCGCCCTGAATCACTGTCACATTATCATTGGGTAATCGAAACCAACGCTTAGCAATCGCGATATGTTGAGCGTCCAGCTCGACACACGTAATCTGCGCGGCGGGGAAAAACAGCCGCACCAGATGCACCAAGGTTCCGCCCCCTAAACCCAATAGCAGAACCCGCTGTGGTGCCTGTTCTGGGCAAAACCCCGGCAGCAATAACAAATCCCAAATCGCACCACTTATTGGATTCGCCGGATTATATTGGCTGTGCAATACGCCGTTACTGTAGAGACGCAAGGTGCGCCCAGCGCTGCGCACCTGATAATGTGTGCTGCGCGTGTGCTTCTCCCAAAGTAATGCCATCTCGTTATTCGCTTTGGCTTTGCGTCTGACTCGACTGTTTGGCTTGGAGCGCGAGCTTCTCTGCTACTTTCGCCGCCGCCACAAACCCGAATGTCGCAGTCACCATGGTGGCCGCACCAAACCCAGCAGAACAGTCTAGCTTGACGGCCCCCTCGCTAAACGATTTGGTTTGGCAAACGGTTCCATCAGGCTGGGGGTATTTAAGCTGTTCGGTAGAAAACACACAGGGCACACCATAAGTGCGGCTAGCATTGCGAGAGAACCCATATTCGCGTCGCAGCAAGCTGCGCACTTTTTTCGCCAATGGGTCGTTAAACGTTTTATTCAAGTCGCCGACGGTTATTTGCGTTGGGTCTGTTTGGCCGCCAGCTGCCCCCGTGGTGACCAAGGGAATTTTTCGACGCTTACACCAAGCAATCAACGCGGCCTTCGCCTTAACTGAGTCAATGGCATCGACCACAAACTCAGCTTGGGATAAATGCTCAGCCAGATTGTCTGGGGTAATGAAGTCCATCACCGGATTTACGTTGATGTCTGGATTAATAGCGCGCAGCCTTTGTGCAAGGGCTTCGACTTTTAACTGACCCACGGTGCTTTGCAGGGTATGAACCTGACGGTTGGTATTGGTGACGCAAATGTCGTCCATATCAATCAGAGTCAGGCAGCCAAAGCCGGTACGCGCTAAGGCTTCCGCAGCCCACGAACCTACGCCCCCAACGCCGATGACGACCACGTGAGCTTGTTGAAACCGAGTCAACGCTGCCACGCCATAGAGTCGGGCAATACCACCAAAACGCTCGCTGTAATTCATGCCCAGCCTTCTAACCTCATCAACATTACTTCAACCTCACCTTGAACCCAGACGTTGGTTTACCAAGCCGCAACGACTGATGACTGGCCCAATGAACAGAGGGTGAGAAAAGACCGAGATTATACCAGCCCACCTAAGCGCACCAAAGCCGTGAGATGCTTATGACAGCAGCAAACCTTGCTGGTGTGAAATATGGCCAAATGGCTTTTTTGCGCACATTACTGCGACTAAATGTCATTGCCGTGAGTGATCTGGACAGTATGCTGGCCTGATAACAATAAGAAGGCGTCAGCAGTCAGCCGCCAATTAGCCTTTCAGCTTGATCTTAGCGGGTGAGCGAGCGCATGACTTGGTCCAATAAGGGAATACTATGAACTCAATGTACGCGCACTCGTCCGAAACCGATAACACCGTGCTACTGACAGTCCTTGGCGATCAACCCTATCCCGCCTACGAACTCAACAATATTCTGCGCTACCTACGCGACCACTACCCACAACATGAACAAGCCCTCATGCTGAATGCAAACCTCAGACACAGTGAACTGCAAGAGAGCTACGTGGCCGCCTACAAAATGCAAATCGTCTTCGACTACTGCGCACAGTATTTAGGGCCGAATAAAGCGCTGTCACTTGGGCAAAGTTATCAACTTAGTGACCTTGGTGTGTTTGGCTACGCACTGGCTTCGTGCCGCAACCTAGCCGACGCCATCGAACTCGCCGACAAATACAACGCATTAACAGGCAATTTATTAGAAAAAAGTGCCCACATCGAAGGCCAACGTTTTGTCTCTCGTTTCCATAACGTTATTAATCTTTCGCGCACCACACTCAACTTTTTTATTACCCTTAGCCTGACCGCAAATCTGCACGTAGCACGACAAATTTTTGGACCTTTTTTACGCTACGACCGTGTGTACTTATCTTTTAATGACGAAGCTAATCGCACCCAGTACGAAGAAGCATTCGGCTGCGCGGTTCAGTTTGATAGCGACTTCGATGGCTGGGCCATTGATTTAAACTTGCTCACCCTGCCAAAACAAAAAGAGTCGCCCAGCAGCTTTGCGTCATACCTGCCCTATTGCAACGAACTCATGGAATCCATGAAACAAAAGGAATCATTGGTAAACGAAATACAACAGATTCTTATCAGTTGCTCCGGTGACTACCCCGACATTGAAATGTTAGCCAGCGCGTTTAATGTCAGCTCACGCACCTTGCGTCGTCAACTGGCGGCACTTGGTACCTCTTACCAAAAAATTCTTAACAAAGTGCGTTGCCAATTAGCCATTGAATACTTAACCAAAACCGAACTTTCTATCGAAGACATTTCGAACTTACTCGGCTTCAGCGATGTCACCAACTTTCGCCATGCCTTCAAAAAATGGCTAAATAAAACCCCCAGCTACTACCGAAAAATCAGCACCATGTAACAAACAACTAACATTAGTTACGACCCTTTTTCACATTGACGATCTAGTGTTAACACCAGCGTACAAACTAGGGCACCTCTGAATAATACAGCAGGCCTCTGCGTGAGTGCTGCAAGGCGAGATAACAAGGCAAGCTTTGCAGCGAAATGACGTGTCCTTTTCAAAAAGCTTAACGAAGTTGTAGCGCCTTGCAGCCCACGCCCTACGGGGCGAAAGGTAAAAATCAATATCTGTGTTGTGACTTTTCAATTTAACCCGTTAGATTTTCAAAGCCACGCCTTGATCTTGAGTTTTACCTTTCGCCAGAGCCTATTCTGCATTATTCAGAGGTGCCCTAGGTCTGATATCCGGCCTGACCTCTGACCCCTTTTCACATTCAGCTTAATTTTGTTCGTCATTAAGCTGTTTGCACTTGGCTTAACGTCAAAGAAGTAAACCAAAAAGAGGGTTGGTTCATGATTAGAAAACACTCATTGGCAATGGCCGTCGCCATTGCTGCCGGAACATCACTAGTGGGCTGTGGCGCGCTGGATGACGACGACAACAAAAGCAGCTCAAGCGGTCTGACAAAATCATTTAATTGTGTGGACGACAACACGTCTGGCGCACGAGTTATTTGTATTGGTTCTTCCAACGATTTATCGGATGCTGCCGTACAAAGCGAGTTAATTGATGCATTGGCCAATGCCGAATCTGGTGACACCTTGGTGTTCCCACAGGGTCGTTACAACCTAAATACCACCATTAGTTTTGAAGGTAAAAACCTAAACGGTGTCGATGTTGATGGTTTGACCTTCCGCGGCGCAGGTATGGAAAAAACCATTTTCGACGTTAGCGGCTCAAGTGCTGATGGCTTTTTAATTAACAACACAGACAACTTAATTTTCGAAGACTTTGGCGTTTACGAATCAAATAACAACGCTATTAAAGTGACCAAGGCCGACGGTATTATCATGCGTCGCGTAGCCACCGTTTGGGAAACCGATTTCCAAGCCACCAACGGTGCTTATGGTTTGTACCCAGTTGAAACATCCAACGTCTTAATTGAAGACTGCTACGTACAAGGTTCAGCGGATGCCGGTATTTACGTGGGCCAGTCCAGCAACATTGTGGTACGTAATAGCCAAGCCATTAAAAACGTGGCTGGTATCGAAATCGAAAACTCCACCAGTGCCGACGTTTATGGCAACACCGCCATTGGTAATACGGGCGGTATCCTAGTATTTGATTTACCTATTGGGAATGGTAAATACGGCTCAGGTGTACGCGTTTTT
>JBFHVZ010000111.1:0-13090 GCA_041589295.1 Pseudomonadales bacterium | reverse complement strand
TGAATTTCCACTTTAATGTCGCGGCCAATGCTGTTTTTAATAATTAAATCACCAGCACTGTTTAGCTCGGCGGTAAAGCCGGGCAACGTTGTGGTTTGATAAGCGTTAATTTCTTCGGCAATTTCCGGCAAGCTGGTTTCGGTGAGTACTTGCCCGTTTAATACCAGACTCATGGTATTACCCGGGTTGTTATAACCCGACAACGGAATGGTTAGTTCACTTGACGCCGATGCGGTAACACCTGCTTGTCGGTTAAAGATGGAAGCAATCACGTTGGCCTCGGCATCTTCATCTGTGGTGATCGTGGTTTCATTGCCGTCAGGGTCGGTGAGCACCACCGACTGTGATGGGTATTCGTTGGTGACCCCTTCGATACCCAAAGTCAGTAAGCTGTTGTCGTCTTCGTCGATTTGCAACAAGCCGTACATTTCGTCACTGGTGACATCTGCACCGTTGGCAATAAAGTCGGTGATGGTAATGACCGAGGCTTCACCGTCTTGCACGGCCACAAACTGCAATTTGTATTCGGGTGGCACTACTTTCGGTTCTATTTCGACCGCTTCGGCGCGTACACCTATGTAAGCATCATCATCTAGCGCCGCTAACTGGCGATTAATGGAAGCCGCCAATTGCTGCACCGAGCGATACTCTTCGTCTAACGTGATGGTCGTGGTGCCTGATCGCGCTTCTAAATCGGGGGCGGGCACGGTTAGGTTAATACGGAACGAGTTAGACCGGTCGATGGTATCCGTACCTAAAAACTTCGACATATTATCAAAGCCCAATGCCGCTAACGCATCTGCCGCTGGACCTGCCGCTAAACCGGTACTGCCGGTAAAACTGACGTCATAACCCACACCGACTTCTGTGTTGGTAAACACGAGTTGCCCGCCAACCGCTTGCACCGTGACGCGGCCAGCTAAACCATTTGCACCTGTGCGCAAATCAATTTCGGTTTGAATGGCAGCGGCCAAGTCATCTAACGTGGCGTAGTTATTCGCTGGAATAATAATGTTGTATTGGTTGGAGTCTTCGGCAACGGTTGGCCCCGTTACCTGCATACGAAATTCGTTGTTGGCGGCAACATCGGCCACACCCGTTGCCGTGCGATTTGTCGAGGCAAAACCAATATTGGTTAAGTCGTAGGTAGTACTCACGCCGGGTACTAGGGTGATGGTTTCACCTGGGTCTGTGGTGGTACCGGTAAAGGCAATGGGCACAGCACCACTAACCGTTAACACTGCAGCCAAGGCAGGAATCGCCGCCACTTGGTTAGCAATTTCGGTGCGAATTTCATCAATGGTTACGGCCGCAATGTTGCCCGGTGGTAATGCCGCAATGGCTGCGTTATCTAAGGTTATGGTACCGCTAATGGTGGTGCCTAAAACATCCGTCACTTCAATATCAAAAACGATTGTGTTCGCACCACTAAAGTCACCAATAATCGTACCCGGTGTCACCACGGTGGACGTTAAAGTGGGGTGAGTACCTGCAACAAAGCCGGTCATGTTAAGCGGCGGTGTGGCAACAGTTCGGTTGGTGGTTGATGTACCCGGAATACTACGAAAATCAGCGGTTAATGGGTTAGATCCAGTAAATAGTTTTTGCCCAGCCACACCTGCGGTCACTGTGGTGGTTGCGGTTGGATCACCAAATAACGCGTTCCAGTTACCGGTTGGAGCCGTTACCGAAAAACTCACCCCGACTGTTGCATCGTAACCTGCACGTTCGATCACAAGTTCAGTGGGCGATACTAAAGGCGTGGTTAACGGAGATTGGTTTGTGGTGACAACAAATTCGTTATTACCAAATTGCGCGTCGATTTCGGTCTGTAACGCTGTAAGAATATTGGTTAAATGTTGCGTGGGCGTGGCACCAGCTGTCACTACACCTGCTGCAACCGAAATAGCAATGGGACCTGTACCATCAAACGGATCAATGGTGACACCAAATGGTCCTGGATCTGTCAGGGCTACGACGTTGGCCTGCGCAGATAAATCCACACCACCAGCATCAAACGCCATGGACGTACGTGTACCTGCGGTGGTGGGCTGACCTGATGTCGCGTGAATGGTGGCCGTACTGTCTGCTATACCCGCATCAGGATTTGCAATAGCCAAACCACTGGAAACCATTTGTTTACCTAATTCTTGCAACACATTTTCGGATGCATTTAGGTTTAATATGGACGACACCCGCGAGGTTAATTTAGGTGGCTGATTGCCGATGACAATTTGAATATCACCTAACACCCCTGTGGTGACACCGTCGCCGTTGGCTTCGTAACCTTGCAAACGAGCGCCGTTGTTAGCAACAACATAACCGTCTTTATCTAAACCAAAATAACCGGCCCGTGTGTATGACACACTGCCGCCATCGTTCAACACAAAGAAGCCGTTGCCGTCGATGGCCATATCCAATGAATTTTCAGTACCACTGATGTTGCCCTGCGAAAATTCTTGGCGCACGTTTTCGACCAACACCCCGCTACCCACAGGTTTACTGCCTGTACCTAAAAGCGTGGTGGTATAAATATCGGAAAACTCGGTTCGAGATTCTTTAAAGCCCACGGTACTGGCATTGGCCACGTTATTACCCGTCACTTCTAAATCCGTCGAGGCGGCGCGGATACCACTTAAACCTATGTTGAATGCCATGATGCTTTCCTCGTGTTGTTCGTTCTTGCTCGTGTTAGGAGTCGTATTGAATGCGTTTGTCTGTTAAAAAAATTATTCCAAAATTTGTTTCACATCCGACATGGAGGCTTTCGTGCCACCTGCTAGGTTCAAGGTCACTGTCGAGTTTGCACCTATGGTGACACTGTCGACCTTGCCGCTCATGGCGGTAGCTAGGGTTTCGTTTTTGTTGTCGATGGATGCGGTTATTTCAAACTTGTAATCACCCGGTGGATACGGCGCGCGTATGGTTTTGCCATTGCTGTCTAAAATGGGTTCGCCATTTTCATCCCGTAGCACTTCTTTGCGGTTTAAATTCACTTTTGATAAATCAACAATTTCGCCGTCGACTTCTAAATTAGCGCCATCCCAGCGCATGGTGATCGGCCCAGAGCTGTGACCGCCAAGCGGAATGGTTTCTAACGTCGCTCCGCCGCTGCTCTTAATTTGTAAGGTAACGTTGGCCGATGTCGCTGGTAGTTCTGCGTAGCCCGCAATTAAATCGCCGCTTTGTAAGAAGCCATATTCATGACCAGGTACCACCACCGAACGCCCAACCATGGAGGACGCTTGCAATGCTTGATTGGATCGCAAGTCCGACTGCATATCACCTGCGGTGTCGTTTAGATTCTCTAAACTTTCCACGGTGCTGAATTGCGCTAATTGGGCAATGAACTCGGTATTGTCTTGCGGCTCTAACGGGTTTTGGTTATTAAGCTGGGCCACCAGCAATTCCATAAACTCGTTTTTACCCAGTTCGTTGGATTTTTTCTGAGTACGATTATCGGCCGAATACTGTTGCAAGGCTTCTTGCGAAGTGCCGACGTTGTTGATTCCTGACATACTCGATTACCTCCCGTATAAGGAGCCTAATGTGTTCTCTGTTTTACTGGCCTAAAGTCAGCGTGCGTTGCAACATTTGCTTCGCGGTTTTCATCATTTCCACATTCATTTGATAACTGCGCGAACTGGAAATCATATCCGTCATTTCTTCCACAATATTCACATTGGGATAGGTCACATAACCTTCGTCATCCGCCATGGGATGATGCGGCTCAAATCGTTTTTTAAGCGGCGCATCACTTTCCACAATGGCAGCTACTTTGACACCGTCGCCGGTTTCGGCACGCACATCGAGTTTTCGATTTAGGCCGTCCACATCTTTCCATTGTTTTTCTAACACTTGAAACCAAGGCTTACGGGCCTTATACGTTTCTTCAATGCTCGAACTCACGGTTTCGGCGTTGGCTATGTTACTGGCCGTGGTATTAAGACGAATGGACTGAGCATTCATCCCCGTACCAGCAATGTTAAAAACATTTGTGAGTGACATAATGGGTTACCTCGCACTCAAATTTTTAAAATTATTATTAATGTTATTCACCACGCAGTGCGCCTTTTAAACCGCGAAATTTACCGTTTAAAAATTCAAACGATGCGTTGTAACGCAAAGCATTATCTGTGTAGAACGACTGCTCCATCTGACTGTCTACTGTGTTGCCGTCGATGGCTGGCTGATAGGGATTGCGATACAGAAGTTCTGATTCGGTATCGACCGCGCCACGTTGATGAGACTCATGGGTCACATTCATTTTTAATGAACGCTGACTTTCGCCTTGCAACACCGCGTTAAAGTTAATGTCCCGCGCTTTAAAATGGGGGGTGTCTGAGTTGGCCAAGTTGTTGGCTAGAATTTCTGCCCGTGTGGCGCGCAATTGCATGGCTTGTGGATGAATACCTAAGGAATTCTTAAAACCCAGTGCGGACATTTGCCTTCCCCTTTTTTAAACGTTTTCTCAATAGAGCAACGCTTGTGCCAGCATAAAAAATGCTTATTTTTCAGGGATTTAACAAAAATCAAAGCGAGGATGAAGACTTGATAAGGAGAGCCATTGCCGCACCAAAGGCAAAAGCGGCAAAGGCAAAAGCGGCAAAGGCAAAAGCGGGTTATTTTTTGCGGTAAATAATGCCAGGGTGGCAATGCACCATCTCATATAGATCTGGCAGGCCATTCAACGCTTCTGAAGCGCCCAAGAGTAAGTAGCCGCCGGGTTTTAATACGCCGTGGATGCGCGTCAAAATGTCTTGTTTGACTTCGGAGGAAAAATAAATCAACACATTGCGACAGAACACCACATCAAAACGGCCCAGCAATGAGTAATTGTGTAGAAGGTTGAGCATGCGGAATTGCACGCGTCGGCTGATATTGTCTTTTACTTTCCACGTGCCATCTTCCAGCTCATCAAAATATTGAATCAGCCGTTCTTTAGGCATGCCGCGACCCAACGCCAGTTGATCGTACTCACCTTTGCGGGCAGCTTCTAACGCCGTGGGCGAAATATCCGTGGCGATGAGTTTTTCGCTGGACAACTTGCCCGGATTCTTCTGCTTAAACTCTTCAATCACCATGCTAATGGAATAAGGCTCTTGTCCGGTGGACGAAGCCGCACACCAAAGGTCCAGCGATTTTTGTTTTTCGCAAATTTCGGGCAGGATGCGGTCGGCCAAAATGGCAAACGGGTGCGCGTCACGGAACCACAGGGTTTCGTTGGTGGTCATGGCGTCCACCACGCGCTCTCGCAGTTTGGAATCGCGCTCAATCATCGGCACCAATTGGCCTATGGTGTCGATTTCAAGTTCTTTGATAATGCCGCGTAAACGACTGGTCACAAGATAATCTTTGTTGTCACCCAGCAGTATGCCGCAGACTTTTTCGAGATAATTTCGAAAAAGATCAAAGTCGTGTTTACTCAGCGTTGAACTGCTCATGCCTGATCAATCCAAAACAGGTCTACCGTTGACACTGCATTCTTCATCCAGTGTGTTACCTATTCGCCATACAACTCATGGATACGTTCGGCTACCTTGGAGCCCAAAACATCCGGGTTGAACTTCGCGATAAAATCATTTGCGCCTACCTTTTCCACCATGGCTTTGTTGAACACGCCGCTTAATGAGGTGTGCAAAATGATATGCATTTTGGCCATACGCGGGTCGTTACGCACGGATGTCGTTAGGGTGTAACCGTCCATCTCGGGCATTTCGATGTCAGAGATCATCAAAGCATAGTACTTCGCAGGATCAGTGCCTTCGTCGCACATGCTACGTAAATGCTCCAACGCTTCGCGTCCGTCATTTTTGGCCGTAACCTCAATACCAAGAGATTCCAAACACTTGGTAATTTGTTTACGGGCAATTTTCGAATCATCAGCAATAAGCACTTTGCGCGCTTCACCCACCTGACTTTTCGCGGTATCCAAAATATCGGCCGAGATATCTTCTTCCATGGGGGATACTTCGGACAGAATTTTTTCAACGTCGATGATTTCAACTAGGTGATCATCCACTTCGGTGACGGCAGTCAGATAGTGCTCTTTGCCTGTGCCCTTTGGTGGTGGATGAATGTCACCCCAGTTCATATTGACGATGCGTTCGACGCCGGCCACTAAAAAGCCCTGCGTTGCACCGTTGTATTCTGTGATGATAACGAAACAATCTTTGGGGTTACCCACGGTCTGATTACCTGTGGCTAGGCCCATGTCCATGATGGGAATGGTACCTGAACGGATGTGCGCAACGCCGATCACAACAGGATGGCTTTTTGGCAAGATGGTTAACGGAGGACACTGTAGAACTTCTTTTACCTTAAACACATTAATACCGTAAACCTGCTTGCCAGCTAGCCGAAACAGCAGCAGCTCCAGTCGGTTTTCGCCTACTAATTGCGTTCGTTGGTCGACGGTGTCGAGTACCCCGGCCATATGCCCACTCCCTGAATTCTTATGCGTACCTGTCTGTGTCGTCGCAGCATTGGGCAAGTGATCAGCGCCGTGCCTGAAAGCAGCGGCATGTCACTTGCAGTCGCTAACAAATAGCGCTGACTGACATTTACATGACAGCTGTACCTTTATCTGAGAATAGGACACTTTCACGAGATGCACAGAGTTTTTATTGGTGTCATCTTCTTCGGGGTTTGGCTACTGCAAGCCCAGATGGCACAGGCTGAAATCACTTGGCTGGAGCAAATCCACCAGTCGTTAAGGGCCAAGCTTACCCATGAGCTGCATGCCCTTGCACAGCATATGGAGCTGGACGAATACGAGCCAAGAATTCAAATCAGTTACATTGATCCAAGGCTCGAACTGGCCCCTTGCCAGCACGACCCTAAACTCAACGTGCCCATGCCGCTTAAATTGGGTCGCTCTCATATTAAAATCAGCTGCGACCTTCCCAATCGCTGGGCCATTAACGTGCCGGTGGATTTAAAAATCTTTACCGAGGTGTTGGTGTTTAACCACCCTATTTCGCGCAACGCCAGAATCAACGCCGACGATTTAAGCCGCATGCGCATGGACTTGGGTAAGTTACGCAGCGGTTATTTCATAAAAGAAGAAAACGTCATAGGAAAACAATCTAAACGCGCAGTGGCGGGCAAAACCTTGGTAACGCCGTATTTGTTACAGCCAGCCTTGATGATTAAAAAAGGCGACTCTGTCGTGATTCTGGCATCAAATGGGCAAATGACCGTCAAAATGGGTGGCGAAGCACTGTCTGATGGTCGTGAGGGGCGGCAAATAAGGGTAAGAAATGTCCGCTCTAACCGCATTGTGAAGGCAAGAGTCACCGCACCGGGCATGGTACAAGTGGACTTTTAGGGCCGATTTTTCGGTGAAGTTAAAAAAAATCCGAGAAATCATAAAAAAAACGAAAAAAAGGCTAAAGCCTGCTGTAAGGATGCCGATAAAAGCCTACGAGGAAGTCTAATTTGTGTGAAAGGTGACCCAAATGAATATAAACAAACTCACTAATGGCGTCGGCGGGGGTGGCTCCACCCGCGATACGGCCAAAACCAGTAGCGGAGCCAAACCTGCCGTCGAACAGCAGACCAGCCAAACTTCGAAACCAGAGGTGACGTTGAGTCAGCAGAGTAAATCCATCCAGCAGATTGAGGCCGAAGTGTCCAAGATGCCGGAAATTGATGATGCCACCGTTGAACGCATCAAAGGGGCCTTGGCCAATAACGAATACAAGATCGATTACGAGCGCATCGCTGGCAAGATGATCAAGTTCGACAATCTACTGAACTGACGACAAAACAGTAAAACGGGACAACACCATGACTCAGCCTTTGAAAGGTGACCTAGAGCGTGAATTGGCTGCTCTGCTCGCCAAGGAACAATCGGCACTGGATGCGCTAACGGCCACGTTAGAGGTCGAAGCTGAGGCTCTTAAATCCCGTGAGATGGACGGCCTAAAAGAAACCGCCCACGCCAAGCAGCAACAATTGGATGCGTTTAATCAGCAGGTGCAAACACGCCTGTCATACCTTTCCACACACGACATCGACGCGTCTGAAAGCGGTTTTGAAACCCTGCTGCATACCATGCCCACCCAAGCGCAAACCGCCTTACAAACCCAGTGGCAAACGCTAAAAAATCAGTTCAAACGGGCGTTACTCCTTAACGAACGCAACGGCCAGCTGATTCAGGTTTCGCAAATGCGCAACCGACATATGCTCAGTATCTTGCACGGCCAGAGAAATAAGCCAAACTTATATAATAACAAGGGCGCTTCCCAAAAATCGGCACATCAGCACCGACTCGGTGAAGCTTAAACCCAACTTAGCCTGACTTAACCCGCCCCCTTCTTAGACTAGATGGTAGATGAAGGTGGCTGAAAGTGAGGGCTGACATTATTTGGTCACAGCATGGAATCGGTCGACCCAAACGAGAAGAACTTCTTAACCAGTCCAGAAGAAATCTACCGTGCGATTCAACGGCTGATTCGCTACGCCCAGTCCGTGTCCATTGAATTTGAAGATGTCGAAGAACGCTTTGCCAGCGCCATCACCAAAGTGGATTTAAAAACCAAGGCCTTTGCTTTTGATAAGCTTGTGCCGGATATGGGTAATGAATATGTGCGCAAAGGCAAAAAAATAAAGGTCGTCGCAGACTTTCGCGGCATTTTGGTGGAATTTGATATTGGCGGGAAATTGAAATACCGCTCGCAAAGCGAAGAGTACATTGCCACCTTCCCCGATAAAATGCTCTACCTGCAACGACGCGCCGCGTACCGCGCCATGGTACCGCGCACCTATACCGTGTACGTCATTTTGCGCTCAAGCGAAAGCGATAAAGAAATTAAAGGCCGGTTACAGGATATTTCTGGCACCGGCTTTAAAGCCTATTTTAAAGGCGAGATCGTCACAGAACTAAAAGACATCACAAACTTTGATGAAAGTACTTTGCACGTGGGTGATGAGTCTATGGACTGTGGCCTAGACGCCAAACACGCCTTATACAACAAAGATAAAGACATGACCTTTTGCGGCTTTTCGTTTCAACCCTTGTCTGGCATGAAACAGCGCTATGTCGATCAACTAGTGCAAAAACTGCAATGGGAAGAACAACGCAAAGAAGAAGCGGCTAAACAGCGCAAAGCGCAGGAATTGTCTGCTTCAGACGATTAAAATCGTCCTCCCGATCCACATCCCACAATGTCGGCAACACGGCGACGTTCTGCCCTTTTAGGCGCGCCTGAGTTTGCGTCCACACATCCCCTGTTCCCCAATGAATATCGGCAAACATCTGTGGAAAATCGCGGCGCGCAGCCACCAATACGTAACCGCCATCTTCGGCAGGGATAAATGCAAAATCGTGTTTATCCAAGGCAGCTTCTACCTCGGCATAATGTTGCGCCGTAATCACAGGGCAATCACTGCCCACCAAAATCACTTTATCGGCTTGCTTTAAACCAAGGGCAAACGCGGCGGCCATTCGTGCCCCTAAATCTTCACCCTGTTGCACGTGCACACTCATCGTTGAAAATTCGGTTGCGTTTAAAAAGTCCTGATCTTGTGGTTTTGGCTCACACCCAACAAACAAGGCCGCCTTGTATTGAGAATGATTCTGCTGAACAAATGACTGAATCTGAGAAGCTGTGTGACGCACCAGATTTTTATGCAACTGCAAACAGCCTGCCTCGCCCAAAAACGGTTGTAGACGGGTTTTAACGTTTCCCGCTTTCGGCATTTTTGCAAACTGAATAACTAAACAAGACATAAAACCCACATCACACCACTACCGGTAATACTTCTTAACTAACTCATCAGGAGACGCGCCTAACCAAAATGCAAAGCGTAACCGCCACATTAACCAAACGGTTTTAGCTATGCCTTCGCGCTCCCACTTGCGGCTGGACGTAATCACAGCCTTTTCGACATACACGGGTTTAGCAATTCGTTTTAAACGCTTGCTAAATTCGACATCTTCCATTAATGCGATATCAGCGAAACCGCCTACCTCATCAAACAAAGATTTGCGCACAAACAAGCATTGATCGCCCGTTGCAACCCCAGTCATGCGCGAGCGCCAATTGATAAACTTTTCGATGATACGAAACGCAAAATGCTGACCGCTTAAACGCACATCAAACCGCCCCCACTTACCTAGTGTGGCCCGATTCACGGCTTCGACAACATGCAACCCTGTGAGCTGAGTATCGGCATGTAAAAAAAACAACCAAGTACCCGTAGCATGTTGGGCACCAGTATTCATTTGCTGAGCGCGGCCCTTATGACTACTCACAAAAAAGCACTGATCACTCAGTGCTTGTTGAATTTGTTGAAAACTTCCGTCGGTGCTGCCGCCATCCACCACAATAATGTCTTTAACATAATCGTCTTTGAGTAAGCGCAACCTTTGCACTAACGGTTCAACGTTTGCCAACTCGTTGAACACGGGCACGATCACACTGACATTCATCGCATTCATGCTGCAAACCCTAACGTCACACTAAAGCGCCCCGCCACACGAAGACCCTTGACCAGCGGTGCAGCCATAACAATGGCCTGCCACTTGAATTTCGGCACCATAAAAATCATCGGCTAATAAGTCTTCTAAATGACGGGGTTCATGGGCAGGACTTAACGCAGGCATATGCAGCATCTGATTAAAATCACAGTCAAATAAATTACCTTGGTAATCCACACTGACCGTTGTGCGACACATCACTGTATTTAAATTTTGTGGTTGATAGTTATCCAATAACAACTGCATGTAATCTTCAAACTGATCTTTCGATAACAACATACTGCCAAAGCGCGATATGGGCATGTTGGTTATGGTAAATAAATCGTTAAATTGAATTTTAAAATCGTCCCACAAGCGCTGTTTATAATCGTGTTTTAGTTTTTCTTGGGACGGCGGCAAAAATGCTCCGTCCGGGTTGTACACAAGCGTGAGCGAAAGATCGGACCCTTCAACGCCATACCCCAATGCATTGAGTTTTAACAAAGCGTCGATACTGCCGCCGAATACGCCCTTGCCCCACTGTGCATCAACGTTATCTTGGGTATAACAAGGCAGCGACGCGACAATGGTGACCTTTTGCTCTGCTAAAAACTGCGCTAAATCTTCTTGCCCTGGTTCGTTCAGTACAGTGAGGTTGCAGCGATCAATAACTTCGACCCCGAGTTTGCGCGCCGCCTTCACCAAATAGCGAAAATGAGGGTTCAATTCAGGGGCTCCGCCGGTTAGGTCCAACGTCTGCACTTGGCGCTTTTTCAATACCTCGATCACCATGTCAATTGTTGCAAGGTCCATGAGCTCTTTGCGCTTTGGCCCTGCATTGACGTGACAGTGAGTACAACTGAGATTACATAAATACCCTAAATTCACCTGCAAAATCTGCAAGTGATCACGGGATAAATCGGGGAATTCTCTGGCGATAAGGAGTGGCTTAGTATCGAGCATGACAAACCTGATTGCGGGGGATGGCTAAAATTATCAGGTTATGGATTGCACAAACAAGGACAAGTTCCGCTTTTTTTAACTAGGCGGCCGCGCCAAGCCCATGACTTAACAGGATTTTTTCGCTAGAATCCGCCCCCTATGTCCCCTTGGCACAGCTGGATAGCGCGACTCCCTCCTAAGGAGTAGGTCAGAGGTTCAAATCCTCTAGGGGACGCCATTTTTCTTCTGGCATGCTGTCATGCCCAAACCATCCTTTCACACCCCTAGCTTAAGCACCCGTCTTGATAATCCCCTCGAAGGTCAACGCTGCAGCGTACGCCTCTCAGTAAATGCGATATACCTAACCAACTGATTGGCTGCCCGTATTGCATTAGCCAGGGGTTAGCTAGGGGTGTTGGCAAAAGCTAGCGGTTAGGTAGCCACGTCAGTCGCTTAATACGCGTTGGAGACAACACCGTCAGTTAAACAGGTGATCCCCGCTCGCGATTCCACGTAGAGGTCACGCCATTCTTTTTCGTGAGTTTCTTGCATAATGCTTAACTCCGAAAAGTCGTCCATGTTTTTAATTACACCTTCTAGGGTTGCCACATCCAACTCTTGTGGGCATTTGAAGTTATAACTCTCGGCGTAATCCGTTAACACGGCTGGGGTTAAATTGTATTGCGCAGCCAATTGATTAATGTCTGCTGGGGTTAATTGAACCTGTGGTTGAACCTGAGCATCTTCGGCTTGTACCAAAGAATAAGTCAGTAACAAAGAAAAACTAAAGAGGCCGAAGCGAGCGATGCGCATGCTGAACTCCTAGGGGCAAATAGCGGTCGATTAGATTATTTTGTAAGCATGACATTCTAATGTCAGACAATCTGCACGCCATCCTCCAAACACGAAATATGCGTAGAACCGGTCACAGTCGACGTAAAAAATCGCAGGTTTTTTCGAGCATTTACTTTAGTTCGGCGAACTTCACGTCATAAAACGCCAGCTACAACCCTAGCACCAGTTCGCTTACGGCAACCGACTGACCATTGTATTTAGCGACCGCTTGCTTTACCTGACGAAACCCAAGTTGCTCGTACAGTTTGCGCGCGGGCGTATTGCTTTGCACAACCGTTAAAACAATGGGGCCTGACGCACTGGCAAGTATGTGATTAAGCAGGTGTTTCGCCACGCCACGTTTACGCGCGAAGGGGCTAACAAACAGTGCTCTAATCTCGCAGTCATGAATCGCTGCAACACCCAGAATCTGTTCTTCCTCAAACACATATACGTCTGACTCTAACAGTGCCGTTCGACGAGCATGGTCTTCGGCTAGCGGAATCAAGGTAAATGACTGGGGTTCAAGTGCCAGTTCATCAAGTTTAGTTTGATTGTAAAGTTCGAACACCGCAGGAATGTCCTGCGGTGTCATAGAACGAATGGCCATAATGATAAGACGTGATTGAGAAACGCAGTGAAAAAACGTTAACCCGCGTTACGGGTCGTGACCGACAATTGATCGTTTTTTGCAAAAGACACTGTGGTTTGTGGAAACGGAATTTCGATTCCCGCTTGGTCAAAGCGCTGCTTAATGCTTTTTAGTAGATCACACTGCATGACAAAACCTTCTGCACCTGTATTGGCCCAAGCCCAAGCTCGCAAATTTACCGACGATGCACCTAAGCT
>JBFHVZ010000110.1:0-13145 GCA_041589295.1 Pseudomonadales bacterium | reverse complement strand
TATTGAATGCTGTTGGTGTCTTGAAACTCGTCCACCAAAATGTAACGAAAACGCTGCTGGTATTGTTGCAACACAGAAGGTTGGTTGAGCCACAATTCGTGGGCGCGCAGTAATAGCTCGGCAAAGTCCACCATGCCGCCACGCTGACACGCTTCTTCGTAGGCGTCGTAAATGCTGAGCATGGTTTGCGCCCATTGGTCGTGCATGGGCTGTATGTGACTGGGGCGCAGACCTTCGTCTTTTTGTTGGTTGATGTACCACTGGGCCTGACGGGGCTGGAACGTGTTTTCGTCGATGTTTAAGCCGCGAATCACTCGCTTAATCAAACGCAGCTGATCATCGTTGTCCATGACTTGGAAATTTTCCGGCAAGTTGGCTTCACGCCAATGGGTGCGCAGCAAGCGATGGGCTAAGCCGTGAAAGGTGCCGATCCACATGTGCCTTGGGTTAATGCCCACCAAGTGCTCCACGCGGTGACGCATTTCTTTCGCGGCTTTGTTGGTAAAGGTCACGGCCAATATTGAGCCTGGGCTGATGTGCTCGGTTTGCATAAGCCAAGCAATACGATGCACCAAGACGCGGGTCTTCCCGCTGCCGGCACCGGCCAGAACCAATTGGTGGCACAGTGGCGCTGCCACGGCCTCACGTTGTTGCGGGTTTAACCCGTCGAGAATTTCAGTCACATCCATGGCGGCGGAGTTTATCACAGTGCTTTGGGCGCACACACTTTGGCGACAAGCCAGATGATGACGCGGGAGAAGCCTCTGGTATACTGCGGCTCCTTTAACTGACGCCGCTACTCTGGAGCCTGGGTGCCGACCAACACGTTTCTACGCCAAATTCAGCTGGCCATGCCAGCCATGCGTAAGTCCGAAGTTAAGGTTGCCGAATATGTGTTAAAGCATCGTCAAGCTGTGGTGCACATGCGCATTGTTGACCTTGCACAGGAAGCCCAAGTCAGTGAGCCCACCATAGTACGATTTTGTCGCGCGCTGAATTTAAACGGCTTTCAAGAATTTAAAGTGCGCCTTGCGCAAGCCAACGTTGCCCACCACAGCATGGGGCAGTTTTCCATTGCCGAAGACGATACGGCAGCGGATATTCTGAAAAAGATTTTCGACACCAGCGTTAATCAGATCGTCAATGTGCGCGATCACATGGACCCACAACAAATAGCTGCAGCAGTGAGTGCACTGAGTAAAGCCAATCGCGTGGAGTTTTATGGCTTTGGTGCCAGTGGCGCCGTGGCCATGGACGCCATGCATAAGTTCTTTCGTTTGCAGTTTGCCACCGTGGCTTACAGTGACCCGCACATGCAAAGCATGTCGGCGGTGACCTTGTCGAAAACCGACGTGGTCATTGCTATCAGCCAAAGTGGTCGCACCAAAGACTTGCTGCATTCTATGGAAAAAGCCCAAGAGCAAGGCGCAAAAGTCATTAGCCTTGCTCCGCCCAATACCCCCGTCAGTGAGCTGGCCGACTTACCCATTCATATTCAAATCACAGAAGACACGGACATTTTCACCCCCATGACCTCACGCATCGCACACTTGATCGTGATTGATACATTGGCGGTTGGTGTCGCGCAGCGCAAAGGGCCAGAATTTGACGAGCACCTGATTCGCGTAAAAGAAAGCATCAGCGAATTACGCATTCAGGAACACCCAGATAACTAACACCGTCCCCAAGTCGGTTTTCTGCGCCTAACAGGGCAGCTTTCCTACAAATTTGGCTTACATAGTCCATTGCCTCGAAAAGCCATTATTGTCATCCTATCTTCACCAATAACAATAAAAATAGTGCTGAGTAAACGGACGTGATTAGCACGCAAAGGGACATATCATGGGAACTACTGCTCAAGTCATACAAGACACTACAGTTGAAATGCCTCTGGAAACAGAAGACCTCGTAAACTTCGATGAAAATGGCAACGTGGTGGTTAAAAAACACAGCGAAGCCAGCAATAAACTGATTGCACGTCGAGCCATTGAAGCCCACCTAGAGCGTAAACGTCTGGAGATAGACGAATACGATTGGGATGACCTTTAACGGTTTAGATTGTCCTTAGTAGCCCAAAAGTGGCTCAAAAGTGGCTCAAAAGTGGCTCAAACGACAAAGCCCCAGCACTTGCTGGGGCTTTGTCGTTTGGGAGCGCTGTGCTATCTCACAAGACGAACTCACTGCGCCATTAAACGCGCCCGTAATGTATTTAAAACGGCCACACTATCGGGGCGAACACCGCGCCATAAAAAGAAGCTTTCTGCTGCTTGCTCCACCAACATGCCTAAGCCATCAAAAGCGGCCGCTGCGCCATGCTCTTTGGCCCATTGCATAAACGGTGTCGGCTCTTTGCCGTACATCATGTCGTACACCTGAGTGTGAGGCCCGATCACCTGAGCAGAAATCGGTGGCAAGTCGCCTTGCAAGCTGGCGCTGGTGCCATTGATGATGACATCAAAGCTGTCGCTTAAGTCTTCAAATCGCTGGGCACTGACTGAGCCAAACTGAGCAAAATCATCCGCCAGCGCTTGGGCTTTTTCGAAGGTACGATTGGCTATCACCACTTCGGTAGGTTGTTCGTCTAACACGGGTTTTAAAACACCACGCACCGCACCGCCTGCACCAAGAATCAAAACGCGACGCCCTTTTAACGTCACTTTTAGGTTCACGGTAAGATCACGCACGATGCCAGCACCGTCCGTGTTGTCGCCCAACACGGTACCGTCGGCTTGGCGTATTAACGTATTCACCGCTTTGGCGGTTTGCGCACGTTCGCTCAGTTGATCGACATACGCAAACGCATCTTCTTTAAACGGCACGGTAATATTGAGGCCACGGCCGCTGCCTTTGAAAAAATCGCGCACCGCTGAGTTAAAGCCATCCACCGGAACCAACATAGCGCTGTACACCAAGTCCTGCTTGGTTTGCTCGGCAAACTGGGTATGAATCTGCGGGCTTTTGCTGTGGTTAATGGGGTTGCCCATCACCGCGTATAAATCGGTACTGGCCATGGTTATACCCAATCCTTCTTCACTAAGAAGTCGGTGTAGAGCTTGGCTTCGGGTGTGCCTGCTTCTGGCTGCCAGTTGTAGTCCCAATGCACGATAGGCGGTAGCGACATCAGAATGGATTCGGTACGACCACCGGTTTGCAAACCGAAGATGGTGCCGCGGTCGAACACCAAATTGAATTCCACGTAACGGCCGCGACGGTAGCATTGGAATTTGCGTTCACGTTCGCCGTATTCGGTGTTTTTGCGTTTGGCCATAATTGGACGATAGGCTTTAACGTAATGATCACCCACCGCTTGCATAAACTTGAAGCTTTCTTCAAAACCGCCTTCGTTTAAATCATCGAAGAACAAACCGCCCACGCCGCGCGGTTCGTTACGGTGTTTTAGGTGGAAGTAATCATCACACCAATTTTTGTATTTTTCATACACGCCGTCACCGAATGGAGAGCAAGCGTCTTTGGCGGTTTGATGCCAGAAGCGCACGTCTTCTTCAAAACCATAATACGGCGTTAAGTCGAAACCACCGCCAAACCACCATACGGGTTCTTCGCCTTCTTTTTCAGCCACGAAAAAACGCACGTTGGCGTGAGAGGTCGGCACATACGGATTTTTAGGGTGAATCACTAGACTCACACCCATGGCCTGAAACGAGCGGCCAGCCAGTTCGGGGCGGTTCGCCGTGGCCGAGGCAGGCAATTGGTCACCAAATACATGGCTAAAGTTTACGCCGCCCTTTTCGATGACTGCGCCATCGGCCAGTACGCGGGTGCGACCACCACCGCCTTGTTCGCGATCCCAGTTTTCTTCGGTGAAGGTGGCGCCGCCATCTTCTGCCGCCAGTTGTTCACAAATATCGTCTTGTAACGCGAGTAAGTATTTTTTTACCGCAGAAATATCCATAAGGCTGTTTTACGCTTTACTCAAAAAATAAAAATTAGTCGCGAATCACGCGATCGGTCACGGCATCAATAATTCGACTGGGTTTGGCCGCACCACCCAGCTCGCCGGCCACAATAAAATCTAAATGCGCCCCTAAAAATTTGCGCACCTGCAGCGGGTTTGTCGCCGCCGGATGGCCTGAAAAGTTAGCCGAGGTCGAGACTATGGGTCCACCAAACTGATTGCATAAGGCCTGTATGCCTTTGTGTTGACTGACGCGCACTGCCACCGTATCAAAACGGCCATGTACCAAACTGGGCACTAATCCCCGATGTGGTACCAACCAAGTGGTGGGGCGCTGTCCTGCTTGCCAACTGGCGGCCATTTTCGCGCGCTGTTCGTCGGTAACACCACCCAACAAATATTCAATTTGCGCAATGTCACTGGCCACCAACAACAAGCCTTTGGCCATGTCGCGCTGCTTGATTTGTAAAATGCGATCTAGCGCTGCTTCGTTATATGGGTCGCAACCCAAGCCCCAAACCGCTTCAGTCGGGTAGGCAATAACGCCTCCGGCCTGTAATACATGATTTGCTTGAATTAAGGACCAAAGCATTGGGAACTCTGAAACCGTTGCCATTTGCTCTCAACATTCACTGAATAAGAAGGCGCACGTTACTTGAGCAGGCGGCGCGGCGCAAGATGGACAAAGCAAGCCTTGTGCCTTGCGCATTAAATCAGCGACATACAAGCATGATAATCAGCAAAGTGAGTATTCACCGTCGGCGTGGGATACCCAGCCTTGCAACTCGAACAGCATAAGCAGCCCTGCCACGCTGGCAGCATCTAAACCGCTGCGCGAGACCAGCGTATCCACGCTTGCCCCTTCATAGTCCAGTGCTTTTAATAACTGCGACTGTTGCGGGTCGTCACTATGGGGGCGCGCTTGTTTGGCTGAGTGAATATCAGCTGCGGTTAACGTGATGGCTTTTTGATAGTTCACAACATCCGTCAGCGCCTGCAGGATTTGCTCTGGGGATTCGATCAGGGTTGCCCCTTCACGTATAAGAAAATGACAGCCCGTTTTTTGTGGGTTATTGATGGGGCCCGGAATGGCAAACACCTCTCGGTTTTGTTCCAGTGCCTGACGGGCGGTGATCAGCGAACCACTTTTTAGCGCGGCTTCCACCACCAAAGTGCCTAAACTAAGCCCGCTCACTATGCGATTTCGACGTGGGAAGTTTCCCTGAAAGGCTTTGGTGTCTAACGGAAATTCACTGATCAAAGCGCCCTTTTCCACAATGGCTTCGGCCAATGCCTGATGAGCCTTAGGATAGATTTCGTTGAGCCCTGTGCCCAACACTGCCAAGGTGCTGCCTTGTACACTCAACGCACCTTGATGGGCGGCGGCATCCACGCCTTTTGCTAAGCCACTGGTCACAACCAAACCTGCATCCGCCAGCTCGGCAGCAAATTCAAACGCTTGCTGTTTACCTGCTGCGGTTGGGTGCCGACTGCCGACGATGGCGATTTGATGCTGCTGTAATGCACTGAGCTGCCCCTTCACCAACAACATGGGCGGCGGTGCGCCAATGTGTGTTAGCTGTTCTGGATAAGCGGTTTGGCCGTATAGCAGCAAATGATTACGTGGGCTTTGTTCAACCCAATCCAAGGTGGCTTCGACTTTAGGGTGTAGGTGTTTAGGGGCGTAGTGTTGTAAGTTTTCGATGGCTTTGCCGCGTAGACCTAAAGACTTGAGAGCCTCTTCATCAAGGTCGAACACCTCTTGGACGGAATACGGGCTTTGCAAAATCCCTTGAAAGGCTTTGGGTCCCAGTTCGGGCGTCATAGCCAAACAAAGGTAAGCGAGTTCGTCGGACGTTAAGGCAGATTGAGAAATGGCCCGCGCAGGCGGGTCCGATTTGAGCAGGGACATTCCTTGTTCCTGTTGTATTGGCCAGCGCGTTTAGAGTGAATCGCGCTGACGTCTAGGGATTGGATTAGGGGTTGCGAATTTGATCGCCAATGGACAACGGACGGCTCGCGCGCAGTACCAAACCATAACTGACTTTATCGAAAACGCGGAACAACATCAGCAGGCCGGAGCGCTCGGCTGGTAGTTGCACTTTGCGATTGGCTACGCGGTCCAGCACCACATCACCATCTTTATAAATGGCCAAGACGTTGCCTTCTTTCACGCCGTCACGGGAACCTTGGTTGGTCACCACCACATGGTACTGACCAATCTGGTTTACGCCGCTCAGTACTGCAATCATGCGGCCTTGAATCTCTTGGTCTGGTGAACTCGGCACAAAGGTCGACACCAGTTTGCGCTCATCCGTGGCCAACAAACGGTCGCCGATCATCACTTCTTCGCGAGTATTGGACAGGCGCAAACGAGCGATATCGCCATCCCAGCGCTCTACTGTGCCCGCGCCGATTTCACGGGCTTCGAGACCCAGTACTTCGCTGGTGTCTGGGTCCACGTACAGCTCACCTTTACGGAAAATGCCGTAACCGGTTTGGGGTTCGTCCTGCTCAAAGCCACGGGCGTAGACGTTACCGCCGCCACCGGCCAATAAGCGTCGGTCATCCCCTGCAATAACATAGGGTGCGTCACTTAAGTCTTCGCTTTTTACGATACGGCTATTGGTCATGAAGCTAGAAATCGCGTCCATGGGGATGGCTGGGATCGCGGTGTCGATATGGCTAATACGAGCCGTCGGTGACAGGCGCACCACTTCTTTAATGGCTTCTGGGTCACGCTCAACCACGGTCACTTTGACTTTTTTGTTCTTGTACACCAAGCCAATGACATCGCCTGGGTAGATGCGGTGAGGGTTTTCGATTTGTTCGTTGACTTGCCAGATCTCTGGCCACAACCAAGGGTTGTCGAGGAATTTTTGTGCGATGCCCCACAGGGTATCGTCTTCTTTAACTACGTATTCACGGGGGTGGTCCGCTTTCAGCTCCACGGCCTGAACACCAAGCGCCACCGGCCAAAGGCAGGCCAGCAGAATCACATGCTTAATCAAGGGTCTGAACATGGGCGTTAATCCTTATTGTTATTCGGCCGATTTTGCGCAGCAATCGGTTACAGCATTCGATATAATACTCTTTAACTCAACGCAATATTAGCAGGGCCCAAGGCTCAATAACACTAGCGGCTGTTAACACTGTCCCAATTCGGAAGTGAATGGCCCACAGGCTATCTACTGACTATGGCAATTTTAAACATTCTCGAATTCCCGGACCCACGCTTACGCACCATCGCTAAGCCCGTTACCGACGTCACTGACGAAACCCGTACCCTCATCGACGACATGTTTGAAACCATGTACGACTGCCCAGGCATTGGTCTAGCAGCCACTCAAGTGGATGTACACCAACAGATCATTGTTATGGATGTCAGCGAAGATAAAAGCGAACCCCTCGTCTTCATCAACCCTAAACTTACCGTGCTGGATGGTGAGCCAGAAAAGATGCAAGAGGGCTGTCTTTCCGTTCCGGGCTTTTATGAAGATGTCGAGCGTATCGAACACGTTAAAATCGAAGCCATCGACCGTAATGGCAAGCCTTTCGAGTTAGAAGCCCGCGGCCTGCTGGCGGTGTGCATCCAACATGAAATGGATCACTTGAACGGCAAGTTATTTGTGGATTACTTGTCTTCAACCAAGCGTGATCGCATTCGTAAAAAATTAGAAAAACAGCATCGCATGGCCAAACGGGCCTGATGACAGGCGTTTAATATTCACTTTTGCCTAGAACCCTATCCGCGTCTGACCCCTGACGTCCGACGTCCAATAAGGACAACAGCTTGAAAATCGTATTTGCCGGTACGCCCGACTTTGCCGCCCATCACTTACACGTGTTACTCGAAAACAAGCTGGATGTTAGCGCTGTTTACACCCAGCCTGACCGACCTGCCGGACGTGGTAAAAAACTCATGGCCAGCCCAGTAAAACAACTGGCTGAGCAGCATGGCATCGCGGTTTACCAACCGGTGAATTTCAAAGATCAAGCCGACATCGACGCATTAGCAGCACTCAAACCAGACCTACTGGTGGTCGTCGCTTACGGACTGTTGCTACCTCAAGCGGTGCTGGATATTCCGACGTATGGCTGTATTAACAGCCACGCATCCTTGCTGCCCCGTTGGCGCGGCGCAGCGCCTATTCAGCGGGCGCTCGAAGCTGGGGACAACATTACTGGCGTGACGGTAATGCAAATGGAAGCCGGTTTAGACACTGGCCCGATGCTGCACAAAGTCGAAACCCCTATTATGCCCAGCGACACAGGCGGCACCTTACACGACCGCTTAATGGAGTTGGGTGCGCAAGCGGTGTTAGACACCATTCCGCAGATCGAGCGCAATCAAGTGGCCGGTCGCATTCAAGATGACAGCGAAGCCTGCTACGCCCATAAACTCAGCAAAGAAGAAGCTCTCATTAATTGGGACCTTCCGGCCGAAGTCATCGTGCGAAAGATTCGCGCGTTTAATCCATTCCCCATGTGTTTCACCTTGTTGGGCGACAATCGTATTCGTATCCTAAGTGCTCAGGTTTACCCCAAGAACCATTACTCCATGGCGGGCACGATTTTATCCGTGAACAACATGGGCATCATGGTAGCCGCTAAGGAACATGCCGTGGTGATAGAATCGGTTCAATTACCGGGTAAGAAACCCATGAAAGTGGCGGACATGCTTAACGGCAAACACCCTTTCCAAGAAAATTACGTATTGGCCAGCGAGCTTTAAATGACGGCAAGTCTCAATGCCCGCGCCGTGGCCGCACAAGCGTTATTCAAGGTCACCTCGCAACAGCAAAGCCTAACGCCCGTGTTAGCCGCCGCGCAAAGCCAAGTCAGCGAACGCGACCAAGGTTTAATACAAGCATTGTGCTTTGGTGTCTGTCGCCACTTTCACAGCTTGAACGCCCTCAGCAAAATTCTGTTGGATAAACCTCTGCCAGAAAATGCACAGATCATTCAAAGCTTGGTTTGGGTTGGGTTGTTTCAATTGCAGCACACCGACATCAGCCCTCACGCCGCCCTGCACGACACGGTCGAAGCGGCCGCGCAATTAGGCTTGGCAAAGTACAAAGGCGTGGTGAACGCAGTATTGCGCCGTTTTCAGCGCGAGCAAGCAGAGCTGGTTGCAGGCTTAGATAGCAGTGATGTGACACGCCTCAATCATCCCAAATGGCTGATTAAACAACTTAAAAAAGACTGGGCTGAACGCTGGCAACACATCTGTGAAGCGGCCAACGCGCACCCTCCAATGATCGTGCGAGTGAATACTCACAAATCCACGATAAGTGATTACTCACATCAGCTTGATAATCAAGGTATAGAGCACGCTGCTAGCCAGCTGGCTTGTACTGCCATTAAGCTTTCCAAGCCGCATCCAGTCAGTGCGTTGCCGGATTTCGATCAGGGCCATTGCAGCGTCCAAGACGAGGCCGCGCAATTAGCCGCCCTTATTTTGCAACCACACGCGGGCGAGCGTGTGTTAGATGCGTGTGCAGCACCGGGCGGGAAAACAGGCCATCTCTTGGAATACGCAAACGGCCAAGCCCAAGTCACCGCCATGGATGCCGACGAACGTCGTTTACAGCGCGTGCATGAAAACTTAGCGCGGCTGGGATACGAGGCAAATTGTTTGGTGGGTGAAGCTCAACACCCAGAAAGTTGGTGGGATGGCGAAGCCTTCGATGCCATTTTGCTGGATGTTCCTTGCAGCGCCACTGGGGTGATTCGTCGTCACCCCGATATAAAGCTACTGCGCCAGCGAGAAGATATTGCTAACCTTGCCGCGCTTCAAGCCGAGATACTGGCCAAAGCTTGGACCCTGTTAAAGCCCGGTGGACGTTTACTGTATGCCACCTGTTCCATTTTACCGGCCGAAAACAGCGCCAACATTGCATCCTTCTTGCACCAGCAAACCGACGCCAAATTGCTGTCTATCAAAGACAAGATCAGTGGTTTACAAGAAAGTGTGTACACAACAGACACCGGATTTGGATGGCAGTTTTTCCCAAATCCAAATGGGCACGATGGATTCTTTTATGCTTTGTTAGAAAAGGCTAAATAGAAAAACCGTCTCAATTAACGTTTTTTGGCTTTGATTACGATGACCTTAGTTACGATGCATCAGTACCGTGATTGAGACACGTAATCAGGGCAGACTGGACGCGGCAAAAATGTTTTTACGTGGCACATCGCGAGGGCGTTAGCTCCGCTACGCGATCAGCGTAAAAAATGTTTTTAACAAAGTCATGGCAACGCAGATAGGTTCCTGACACTAAATGAAAATTATCATCCTAGGCGCCGGTCAGGTCGGCGGCACGCTGGCTGAATACCTCGCCATCGAAGGCAACGACATTACCGTGGTCGATACCGACGCGATACGCCTGAAAGAATTGCAAAACCGTTTGGACATTCGCACGGTGCGAGGACGCGCATCTTACCCTGAGGTCCTCAAGCAAGCCGGTGGCGACGATGCCGATATGTTAGTGGCCGTCACCAATAGCGATGAAGTCAACATGGTGGCCTGTCAGGTTGCCCACACCCTGTTCCGTACGCCCACAAAAATCGGCCGTATCCGCGCCCAAGACTATTCGCAATTTACCGACTTGTTCGGCAACCACGGCGTACCCATCGACGTGTTCATCAGCCCAGAACAACTGATCACCAATTACATTAAACGCTTATTGGAATTCCCCGGTGCCTTACAGGTATTGGATTTTGCTGGCGGTAAGGTGCAGTTGGTGGGTGTAAAAGCCTTCTACGGCGGTCCGCTAGTTGGCCAAGAACTGCGTTACCTGCGCGAGCATTTAAAAACCGGCGTGGATACCCGAGTGGCCGCCATTTATCGTCGCGGTCAGGCCATCATGCCCCACGCAGAAACCGTCATTGAGGTAGACGATGAGGTGTTCTTCATTGCCGCGAAGAAAGACATTCGCACCGTCATGGCAGAAATGCGCCGTACAGAAAAACCTTACAAGCGAGTGATCATCGCCGGTGGCGGCAACATAGGGGCGCGCTTAGCGCAAACCCTAGAACAGTTTTACAACGTCAAACTCATCGACCATAACTTGGCCCGTTGTGAGCGCCTGTCAGAAAAAGTGCGCAGCCGCACCATCATCCTAAACGGCAGCGCCACCGACAAAGAATTGCTGCTTGAGGCCAACATCGAAAGCACCGACATTTTCTGTGCACTGACCAACGACGATGAAGTCAACGTCATGTCGTCCATGTTAGCCAAGCAACTCGGCGCCCATAAAGTGATGACCTTAATTAACAAAACCCAGTATGTGGATTTGGTACAGGGTCAAGGCATCGACATTGCGATCAGCCCGAGTCAAACCACCATAGGTTCGTTACTCACCCATGTACGCCGTGGCGATGTCGCCAACGTGCACAGCCTGCGTCGCGGCGCTGCCGAGGCCATCGAAGCCATTGCTCACGGCGACCCCAACACGTCTAAAGTGGTGGGCAAACGCTTAGATCAAGTGGCACTGCCTGAAGGCACCACCATAGGTGCCATCGTGCGCGGCGAAGAAGTCATCATCGCCCATAGCGATGTGGTCATCGAAGGTGACGACCATGTCATTCTGTTCGTTCTGGACAAGAAACGGATTCCAGAAGTGGAACGTCTCTTCCAAGTGGAGTTGGGCTTTTTCTAATGCACGCAGGGGTAGTTTTTCGCATTCTCGGTATCTTGCTCATGGTGTTCAGCATTTCCCTGCTGCCACCCATGATTGTTTCTGTCATTTATAACGACGAAACTCTGCAAGCCTTCATCACCGCATTAATCATTAACTTCAGCGCCGGTGCGCTGTTTTGGTTGCCATTTCGAGACCACAAACAAGATTTGCGCACCCGCGACGGCTTCGTCGTCACCGTATTGTTTTGGCTGGTACTGGCACTGTCTGGTGCCATGCCGCTGATGTTAGCCGAGTCACCCGGACTCAGCTTTACCGATGCCTTCTTTGAATCTTTGTCTGGCTGGACCACCACAGGTGCCACCGTCATTACAGGTATCGACCATCTGCCTGAATCCATTTTGTTTTACCGTCAGCAATTACAATGGCTGGGCGGCATGGGGATCATCGTACTGGCCGTGGCCATTCTCCCTATGCTCGGCATTGGGGGCATGCAGCTGTTTCGTACGGAAACCCCAGGCCCCATGAAGGACAGCAAACTCACCCCGCGCATTACCGAAACCGCAAAAACCCTTTGGTACATATATCTAGCGCTAACCATCGCCTGTGCATTGGGTTTTTGGTTTGCGGGCATGTCTGCGTTTGATGCCATTTGCCACAGCTTCGCCACAGTCGCCATTGGTGGGTTTAGCACCCACGATGCAAGCATTGGCTATTTTAATAACCCCTATATTGAAATGATCGCGATCTTCTTTATGTTGATTAGCGCCTTTAACTTTGCCCTGCATTTTTACGCATGGCGCTTTCGCAGCCTGCGCCACTATTTTGCCGACCCAGAAGTCAAAACCTTACTCACCGTGTTAGCCATTACCGGTCTGGCTACATTTTTAGTGCTGTCATTTACCAACACCTATGACGCCAATGACGCCTTGCGCTATGGCTTATTCGAATTGGTCTCCATTGCTACCACCACAGGCTTTGCCACCGCTGATTTTTCGGTCTGGCCTGTGTTCTTACCATTTTTATTGTTCTTTTTAGCCTTTATGGGGGGCTGTGCGGGTTCCACCGGCGGCGGCATGAAAGTGATTCGCGTACTGCTGATCTACAAACAAGGCAGTCGAGAAATGAAACGCCTCATTCACCCCAACGCCATCTTGCCCATTCGCGTCGGCGGACGCCCAGTTGAAGACCGGGTAGTAGAAGCCGTTTGGGGCTTCTTTAGCGTTTATTTGATTTCATTGGTGATCATGACGTTAGCGCTGCAAGCCACGGGACTGGACTTTGTCACTGCCTTTTCGGCCGTTGCTGCGTGCATTAACAATCTAGGCCCGGGCCTTGGCGACGTGACGGCCCATTACGGCGACATTAGCGACCAAGCCAAATGGATCCTGAGCTTCGCCATGCTGTTAGGGCGTTTGGAAATATTCACCTTATTGGTGTTGTTTACACCCACGTTTTGGCGGCAGTAAGAAGCTAGAAGCTAGAAGCTAGAAGCTAGAAGCTAGAAGCTAGAAGCTAGAAGCTAGAAGCTAGAAGCTAGAAGCTAGAAGCTAGAAGCTAGAAGCTAGAAGCTAGAAGCTAGAAGC
>JBFHVZ010000109.1:0-13221 GCA_041589295.1 Pseudomonadales bacterium | reverse complement strand
GTTCGCGTGTCATTAAACCTTGACGAATTTGTTCGTTTACATTGTCCGTTACTTTGCCAAAACCCAGCTTTAAATATTTAAGCATTTGATTTAGCGCCACCCAGTCATCATCCAATGCATCTACCCCTAGGTTGTCGCCAATGTCGATGGGATTCATATCTCTAATGTCCAACCCCCGCGACCCAGAGAAACAGGCGTTAAAGGTTTTGCTCCAGTGCTCCCAAAAATAGCCTAGGTAAACAAACTTTAGCCCTGCGGTTTCTAGTTCGGCATTTGAGGGATAAATGTATTGCAGTAAATGCTGGCGCTTCACTTCGTCGTCCATCAACCAACTGATGTCGCCACCTCCTAGTGTGTTTCCCCCTAAGGTGGTCGTGGTAATGCCGCCGGTGTTTTTACCTTGGTTCGAAACTTCGCCTAACGTTAGCATGGGATTTTCACCCCAAAAAATGAGCTGAATTTGATAGGCAATGGCAAAGCGTGGCACAGATGCAAACAAAGCAAGTTCGGTGGAACGCGCCCAGTTGGCATATTGGAAGAAGCCTCTTTTAACCAGTTTTTTCCAAATAATGGGGCTGGGGCCTATGGAGATAACATCAAAACCGAGCTTGGCAAGATTCGCTAAGTTATGCGCACCACGCTCGGTTTGTTGTTGTGGAGAATAGGTTAATGAAACCAATAGTGGGTTCATGCCCAACACGTCGCGCACGTACAAGGCTTGCCGTGTACTGTCCTTACCACCGCTTACCCCCACTATGCTGTCGTATTCACCGTGTTTAGACCTATATTCGTCACAGACGCGCATCAGTTCATCTTTGCGCTTGCGCCAATCCACATATTGCAATGTCTCGGAATAACGACAGGCAGGACACACACCTTCGGCATCAAATTCAATTTGCGGTCGAGTGTCTGGCTGTAAGCAACGCACACAATACTTCATATTGGCTCTGTCAATTAACTGACCCGTTAAAGGTAGTGAATACCTGAGTGAGGCAAAATCGGTTCCATTTTGTGGGCGGGATAAAAACTGTGGACAGGTAAATCAAGAGCCATGGCGTAAACCAACACAGAGGATTGATATCCAAAGACCGTATTAGCCAAGGCTAAATCTTGAATGAGATTCGCATCGCTTATGACAAAGGGTATTTCAGCCTGTATTAAAAGACTCTGTAGCTGTTCGAAGCCGCAATCGGCCTGTGAAGGATGCAACCGAATGACAACCTGCTGGCGTGTGTCTGTGTCACTGGACTGTAGGGAGCACTGTCCGGAATACTGGTCTGAAGTCTGACTGACCAAGTAATCCACCATGGGTTTGTAAAGTGTTGTGTAATTCACGTCATCACGTCGCACGGGTTCTAAACAAATTAAATGTCGCGTTACGTCAGGTTCGATTTGTGTTTGTGCTGTACGTTGATGGCAAACCTGTTGTCTAAGATCTTGTAAATATCGGTTTCGAATGAGTCTAATTTTTGGACGTTCATGTTTAAATGCCTGCTGTGCACAAACACGGGCTTGGGAGTCGGCCACCCAAAGTTCGTCGGGTAATTGCAGCTGTTCTTTACCTTTTCCTTTAATAGCGGCAAACCGTTGCCGATAGTTTGCCCAATGGTCTAGATACGTGGCACAGGGCACGCCTAAGGTTTTGGCGGCGGCGATATGGGCTTGCTCAAAGTGAGTTTGCCAACCGGATCCGGTGATGATGCCGTCCAATTGTTGCCACTGTGCTTTTTGCCCATGGGCCCAAGTGTCATGGGCGCCTAGCACATTTGACACATTTAACACGGGTAGCTCGGGCGTACTGGTAGTTAGGTGTTTGTTATAAAGTGATTTTTCAAAAACCTCTTTAAAAATGCTAACCGCTGGGCCAGACAAAGCGAATTCAAATTCTACTTGTAAGCAACCCGTGTTCGCGTTTTTCTGGCGGTTGTAAATTTGGCAGGCCCAGTGCGACAACAGCAGTGCGCCCCCTGCATCGTGCGCTACGATCAATAAGGTTTTATGCAGCGAAGAATTCATGCAACGTAGGTTTCATGCAGTTGATTCGTAAGTGGATTTAAGTAAACCGTATTCACAAACATCCACATAGTGATTTTGATTAAATACTGCTTGTTTCCGCACGCCTTCTTGCTCAAAACCTAATTTTGTCGCCAGACGTTGCATGGCAAGATTGGTGGATAAACACCCCAAGTGTAAACGATGCAAATTAAGAACATGAAACCCATGTTGTATGACTAACTGACCTGCGCGCTGTCCATGACCCTTTCCCCACTGGGTTTTATCACCTAACAAAAAGGCCAGTTCACCACTTCTGTTTTGCCAGTCGATGGCTTGTAAACTGATATTGCCGATATGAAGGTTTAACCCAAGATCATAGATGGCAAAGACTATTTGGCGACGATCATTCACCAAACTTTGAACAAAGTTAGCAACCTCGGTTTTAGATTTTGGGAACGCCCAATGGGAGTTAAATTGATTTACCTGTGCATCGCAAAACCAATTTGGGTAATCACCGTCCAGCTCGGGTTCTGCTAATCGAACTAAACCCGTTTCTTGATCGTGATAGACAATTCGCTTTTTTAAATCAGGCTGCGCCATACGCTCACCATTTTATTTGCTAGCCACTGACATTGCTGCTCATCCAGTTCGAACATGCTAATAATAAAGCCCACAAACGCTTGATCTTTTAGCCTCTCAGCTAGCGGGCATGTGCCTTCACCATAGTGATAATTTGCCGCGTCTTGAGCCGCCATAGACCAAGGATACCCTTTGCCAAATGCTTGTTTTTTTTCATACATGGGCAAGCGATGGGCATTGACATAACCAGCAAATAAACCGGGCACACCGGCTTGCGCACAGGCTTGAAGAAAGTCTGCCCGTTTATCCGCATGGTGCACTAGTTGAATAGGAAACACGTAGTAAGCATGCTCACACCCTTCTGCCACCGTGGCTAATTTAAATTCAGGCACGGCAGCTAAGATATCGGTGAAGATTTCTGCTTTTCGTTGGTTACGTGCCAGCAAGGTATTTAGCTTTCTTAGTTGACAACGGCCGATGGCTGACTCCAGTTCGCCCATTCGGAAATTAAAACCAACCATATTCGTGGGCGATTTTAATGGGCTACCCACTACACTGGATTCAGCATGGTTACGAATTAACTGCATGCGTAACGCAAGGTCATCATCATCGGTAATACAAAATCCACCTTCGCCGGTGTGAATATGTTTGTGGTAATTTAAGCTGAACCCGCCGATGTCACCCCATGTACCGCAAAAGCGTCCTTGGTAACGAACGCCGGGGGCCTGTGCCACGTCTTCGATGATTTTTAAATTGTGCTGGCGCGCCAACGCGGTTAACTCGTCTAAACAAGCACCGTGACCAAAGATATCCGTCACCATGATGGCTTTGGTACGCGGTGTTATTTTTTGCGAAACTTGCTTTGGACAAAGCCCATAGTAGTCTTGTTCAATGTCAGCAAACACGGGAATACCACCCCATATTAATATGGCGGTGGCTGTTGCACTCATGGTCCATGGCGACACAATGACTTCATCGCCCGGTTCAATACCAATTGCACCTACGGCGGCCATTAATCCTGATGTAAGCGAATTAAACGTCACCGCGTGTTTAACTTGAAAATGATCGGCCAGTTCTTGTTCGAAGGCTTGAACTTCTGGTCCGCCCAAAAAGTCTTGTCCCCAAGCACCTATGTAGGCAGAGAGCACACCAGATTCCATCACACGTTTCACGGCCATGCGCTCTTCGTCACCTATGGGGTTATAGCGTTGAAATTCCATGGGGTTATTCGCTCAATTTTAAAATTCTATTTATGCGCTGAGTAAACACTGTGCTTGGTACGCCAAGTCGAAACTGTCGTCGGTACGTTCTTGCGTTAGTACATCCAAGCAGCGGTCATATACATAACTTTGATAATGGTCTAACTCGTCACTGGGGTCTTCACGCAGTACTCCCTGAGGCGATAAATGAAAACGTTTGCGCCCACCATTCAAATAGAAAAAGCTGCCGATGTCGGCTTTCAGTACCATGCTGTTATCATCCAGTGCGCTTGGGCTTTCACTAAAAATGGCTGTGGCTCGGTTAAATTTAAACTGCAACGTTTTTCCGTTCTTAACTGCCGTGTTGTTACTATGTTTAGTAGAAAGTTCGAAAACATCCTGAACTTGGCCAAAATGCTTTAACAGCAAGCTCAAAAAGTGAATGCCGTTATGCAGGAGTCCCTTGCTTACATTGACCTGTATTAAACAATCTGGCCGTTGCGCATAGTCGTGTAAAGTATCTTGCAACATAGGGTGATAGAGACGCATCAGGTTCACCATGATGCGATCCGCATGGGGTTGCAGTTGGGTTAGTTGTTGTACATCTGCCGTTAAGGGCTTTTCCATCAACACTAATTTTGGCTGCAATATCTGAACACTATTAAACCCAGATATGTGATGTTCGGTAGGCGTGGCAATCACCACCATATCCACTTGGGTTTCAGTTAGCTGATCGACACTGGCACAGCTAGCCAATGTAGTGGCCTGTTCAAATGTTTTGCGTGTGGCTTCGTTTGGGTCCACCGCACCGACAAGGTCAAACTGGTCACAACGACTAATAGCGCGATAGTGAGTCCATGTTTTATCCGGTTGATCGGCATCGTAGCCAAAGCCAATATTCCCTAACCCCAGCAATACTACTTTGAACCGTTTTACTTTGAATTGATCAATCATGGTCAGCCGTCCTGATTATTCTGGCCTTGACCATTTTGTATATGTTGCCATGCAACCGCCTCGCCCCGTTGTACGTCGTGCAGCAAGGTTTGGCCAATGACTTGATCAAAGTATTTCGGCGGCAAGCCAAAACCTGGACGGATTTTTTTCACCATGTCTATGGTGATGGTTTCACCCGCTTTGGCATCGCGAATAAAATATAGCGAACGACGAAACTGCTTATTTTTCTCTTCGATTTCAGCACGGTGAAAACCACTTTCACCAAGACATTGCCAAGTATTAACAATGTTTTGTTTTAATCGCGTTAATTCTTGAGGCTCGATTGAGAAGCTAGAATCTGGGCCAGTTTGTGAACGAGATTCAATAAAGTGTTTTTCCACAAAACAACCACCAAGAGCCACGGCCGCCATGGCAGCAGTGTCATCTAACGAATGGTCGGATAACCCCACTGCTACACCAAAGGTTTGCGCAATAGCGGCCATGGTGCGCACATGATATTGATCAGACGGCGTGGGATAACTGCTAATGCAGTGCAACAAAATAAGTTGTTCGCAACCACCACTGCGCGCTGCATCCACGGCTTCAGCCATTTCCATTTGCGACGCCATACCGGTTGAAATAATCATGGGCTTTTTAGTGGCGGCCACATACCGAATAAGCGGAATGTCTACTGCTTCGAATGATGCAATTTTATAGGCAGGTGCGTTTAGGTCTTCTAACAAGTCCACTGCGGTTTCATCAAACGGCGTACTAAAGCAGGTGATACCTTGTTGCCGCGCATGATCAAACAAGGGCTTATGCCAGTCGTAAGGGGTACTGGCCTCTTGGTAAAGATCGTACAGTTGACGCTGATCCCATAAACCGCCTTTGATGACAAAATCGGCTTTGTCGCAGTCAATGGTCATAGTATCGGCAGAATATGTTTGTAGCTTGATCGCATCGGCACCGTGTTGTGCTGCTAACGTAATATGGTCTTTCGCTTTTTGTAGCGAACCATTGTGGTTGGCAGACAGTTCCGCCACGAGGTAGGGAGGATGCTTTGGCCCTATGGTGCGACCGTTTATCACAACGTCGGTTTTATTCGACATGCTCCGTTCCTGCAATCCATTGGTATTCGGTTGGACCAACGCGCTCGTAGCCGCTGGCTAAAAAGGCTTTTTGCGACGCCTGATTTTCGGTTTGGACATGGGCGTGAATCCGTCCAAACTTCGACAAGCTTTTGACAGCCTCTAACGCCTTACGTGCGATTCCCATGCCGCTTACGCGCTCGCTAATTAAAATGGATATTTCTTCCCACGCCAGTGGCGACTCGGCGCTTATGGGCAAAACATCAAGGCGTATATAGCCGCAATCTAGCGAACCTAATCGAATCAGCCACATGCGCCGCTCGGTATTAGCTAACGAATTTTTAAACCAATTAACATGATCAGCATAAGCAGGTATTTGTGGCTGGCGACTAAAGCGGCGTGCATTGGGTTCGCATTGCCACTGATACAGCAAATCCACGTGCTCGGCATGCATCGCTTGCAGCTCAATATGGTATTCAACACACAACGCGCGCAATGCAACACGATAAGCACCAAGCCCATCGCACACTTGCATCAGATTTTGATGACGCGCAGCCATTTGTTCAGCGGCCACACCCAGCTGCAACCATTGTCGCAGCTGAATAAAAAGCGCCTCTGCACTACGTGTCACCCAGTGTTCTTCGATGCTAGAAAAAAAGTTAGCCACGTCATTTTGGTTATCGGCTACTTGTAACGACAGCGCCGGTAAGCCAAGTACGGCTCGCTCCCAACTGGTAGAGCCAATCGCGCCTATCATTAAATCGGCACTGGCCATTAGCTGACCCATATCACTAACATCCACGTGCAGGGTCGCGTCATTAACTTCCGCCACTTGTTGTAACGTTGGTAGCAAGGGATTAAGTGACGTGGTCACCACATGAATGGCTTTGCGATATCCGCCCTGCCTCAGTTCGTGTATGACTTGCTGCGAATAGCCTTGAGGATCACTACCACCAAACGAAATTAATATGTTGGTTGGCTGAAATATTTCACCACTATAGGCCTGTTGTTTATTACCGTGGGAAGTCGCCACCCGTTGGCGAAAGCCAGCGCGTACTAGCACATAATCTGACGCTAAAAATAATTTAGCCTTTGCCTGAGCATATGCTTGCGACTGTCGCTGTGGCGTCGGATCAATAATGCAGTACGCACTGTCGCTGTCGTTATAATTACCCTTGTCATGACGATTGGGCAGATCTTCTAACACGGCTAAACGAGCAACGGAATTTAACTTTTTTTGCCAATAAGCATCTAGTTCGTAGTGGTCCATGACAACCACATCAATGTGCTGTTCATGCACGTGCTGCATACAAATTTCAGCATCATCAGCTTCATCAATCACACCGACTTCATAAACCGAAAACGGATAGTCGCTAAACAGTTCATCAACAAAAGGGGAATGTTGCGTGAGCCAAAAATGACAGCTGTGCTTGAGTTCGTGCAGCACTTGCGCCAATGCAAAACAGCGTACTAGATGCCCCACACCCACAGTGGGGCCAAGATCGACTCTAAACCCGACTGTTGACATAACCTGACTGAAATAGCGCTTTATGAATCAGTTCGGCGCGAACCCAGTCATCTTCGTCGTCAATATCTTGCACACGAAAACGTGGGATTTCTAAACCAAAACTGTTTGAAAGAAAGATTGGCTTCTCATTTAACCAAGCATCGGCTCGTCCAAAATAGAATTGACCAACATCATGAAATGCAGGTGTTAAATCTTGTGAACGTACCGAGTATTGATCACGGTCCATCATGTCGATGCCGCCTGAATCCGTTTTAATCAGTGCACGCTGTATGGGATACGCAAACGATGTAATGGGAAATACATAGTCCCAATTGGATTTTGACATCACTTTAAAAGCACGATGCAAGTCCTCACTGGCAATAAAGGGGGCCGTAGCGTAAATACAACATACCAAGCTGTTAGTTTGGTCGTAACCCAACGCTTCTATGGCATGTTTAATAACCGGCACGGTAGCCGTATGGTCGTCAGATAAATGGGCAGGACGCATAAATGGCACATCGGCACCGGCGTTGCGGGCAACTTCTGCAATGGCGGGATCATCGGTGGAGACCACCACACGTTCAAATACTCCACTGTTTAAGGCTGCATCAATGGAATAAGCAATGATGGGCTTACCGCAAAATTCTCGAATGTTTTTTCCCGGTATGCGTTTGCTACCACCTCGTGCAGGAATCACGGCCAAGGTCATAACAATTGCCTCAGCGTACTGACAACGTGATTAAAGTCCTGTTCACTGAGTGATGGATGCAGCGGTAGGGTCAAACACTGCTGATAGTAGATTTCAGCTGTTTCACAATAGTCGTGGGCAAAACCTAGGCTTTGGTAATCTGGCTGTTTATAAATAGGAATATAATGCACGTTAACCCCCACACCAGCTTGAATTAAACCATCGTAAAGTGCGCGTCGATCCACACCAAAGTCACCGGTTTTAACAATGTATAAATGCCATGCAGAGTACTCACTGCCTTCCACGTTTGGCAGAACCAAATTGGTATCGTTCAAACATTGGTAATACTCGCGGGCCAACTGGCGGCGACGTTCAATAAAGTCATCTATGCGATTTAATTGCGACAATCCAAGCGCGCATTGCATGTCCGTCATGCGGTAGTTGTAACCCAGCTCCACTTGCTGGTAATACCAAGGGGCTTGTGCGCCCATAACGGCAGGGTCGCGGGTCACGCCATGGGATCTTAGTCGTTGCACTCTGTGATGCATGGCTTCGTCGTTACACAGCAGTGCGCCGCCTTCCCCCGTGGTAATAATTTTCACTGGGTGAAAACTAAATACGCAGGCGTGAGAAAAGTCACCGCAACCGATGGGGTTGTGCTGATATTTTCCGCCAATGGCGTGCGAAGCATCTTCGATGATTTTAAAACCGTAGATTTTGGAAAGGTTATAGATGGCTTCCATGTCACAGCTGAGACCAGCCATGTGAACAGCAATGATTACGTCCGGCAGGGGTTGTCGCGTGGCTTGTGCTTGCGCGAGCTTAGCTTCTAATTTGGCAACATCAATATTGTGGGTGCGGTAATCAATATCCACAAAATCCACTTGTGCGCCGCAGTAGCGAGCACAATTGGCCGAGGCCACGAAGGAAATGGGTGAAGTCCAAACAAGCGAATTGTGGTCAACGTCCAGCGCTAAACAAGCTAAATGCAATGCCGAGGTTGCGCTGTTGACGACTGTGCCATAGCGAGCACCTGTATAGTGACATAAGGCTTCTTCGAATTTTCCAACCAAAGCACCCTGTGTCAGAAAATCGCTTTTAAGTACCTCAATAACAGATTCAATGTCGTCGTCATTGATGGCTTGCCGTCCATAAGAAATCATACGCCCGCTTCTTTTAACAGGTCTTGTGTTTCATCTACATTTAAAAACCATTCATTGGTACCCGAATCGTATGAGAAACCTTGCTCAACGGGTTTGCCTTCTTCGCCAAGATTATTTAACGAGAAGTTGATATTACCATCATGAAAATCAATGGACGGCGAAATGACATAATGATCCGAAAATTCGATGGTGCGGTAGCTATCGTCTTTTGGGCACATTTTTTCATGCAGTTTTTCACCGGGGCGAATGCCTATTTCTTTTAAACCAATACCTGGGGCAATGGCATGGGCTAGGTCCACCATTTTGACGGAAGGAATCTTGGGCACAAAGATTTCGCCCCCTTTCATGCGGCCAAAGTTTTTTATTACAAAGTCCACCCCTTGTTGCAGGGTGATCCAAAAACGGGTCATTCGCATGTCCGTAATCGGTAGCTCACTTTCGCCTTCGCTAATCAGCTTGCGGAAAAACGGCACCACCGAACCACGGGAGCCAACAACATTGCCATAGCGTACAACGGCAAAGCGTGGAATTTCGCCGCCCACCATATTGTTAGCCGCCACAAACAGTTTGTCTGAACAGAGTTTAGTTGCGCCATATAGGTTTACTGGGTTGGCGGCCTTGTCAGTAGACAAGGCAATGACTTTTTTAACCTGATTTTCGATGGCGGCACGAATGACATTTTCTGCCCCATTGACATTGGTTTTGATGCATTCCATGGGGTTGTATTCGGCGGCAGGTACTTGCTTCATGGCCGCCGCGTGGATGATGTAGTCTACGCCCTTACAGGCTTGCATCATGCGTTCGGTGTCGCGTACATCGCCAATGAAATAACGCATACAGGGGTCATTATAGGTTTGCTGCATTTCGAACTGTTTAAGTTCGTCACGGGAAAACACAATGATTTTTTTCGGCTTATAACGATCAAGCAGAGTTTTTACGTATTGCTTACCAAAAGAGCCGGTGCCGCCTGTAATTAAAATTGTTGAGCCATCAAACATAACCAAACCTACTCATGCATGGCCGACGTAAAATCGGCAGGTTTACTGTGGTCGGCAAAATGCAGGCCACTTTTTTACATACTTCCCTATATACGTTTTAAGCAATGCTGCTTAAGCAACGTAGTTTTTAGCTATTCTTTTACCTATCCTTTCACCGGACTTATTACCTATCTATTTTTATGCTTCTCTCTGTCAGCGGCACATTAAGCTATTCGCTTTAATACTTTTTAGTTATGAGGCGATATTGGCTGCCCTTAACCGTGGCTAGAGCTGGTTGAACAGCGACAGTCGGTTTATTTGCGCAAAGCTCTGCTGAGAGGCTTCAAGCAAAAATGACTCTAACGACAAACGACTTACCGCTTCGGCAAAGTCCACATCTTGAAGTTGGGACAATATGTCTTTACTGACCAAGTCCACGTCCTGATGCAAATTGTCTATGTTGTCTATGGTGTTGAGTCGCGCACCGATTTCACTGCGGGTTTTACTGACGCTGGTGATGGCCGCGTCCAAATTTAGCAGTGTAGATTCCACCAAGCGTTCGATGGCTGCGGCGTCTTCTGGGTTGTCTTGCAGGGTACGCAAACCTTCGTTCAGGGACGCGACTGTGTCGGTCAGCGATTGCTTTTCGCTGCTCATGACAAAGAAAGAATCACCTGGCTCGACCTCGCCAGAAATCTTAAAGTTAGCCCCACGTACAACGATCTCTTGCCCTGGGATATAAGCCTGATTCGCCAAGCCATCTAAGGTACGTCCGTCGGAACGTTGTCTCACGGTAAAGTTCGGGCCCGGCGGCACAATCGCAGCCTCTGGTTGGAATACAATTTCAATGTCTTCTGGGTAGAATTCATCGAAGGCTTCTTGGTCTGAGGTAAAACCGTTGGAGATAAACCCTTCGCCTAAATTACGTGGGTTACCTAGTGTGAAAAATGTATTGTCTGCCGCCGGTATGTCGACAAAAATGCGTTTGCCCGAATCATTGGTTTGCACTGTGGTGCTAGAGCCAATTTCTAACGAACGTTCGCCGTCGTCACCATGGTAGGTAACGCCGCCACCGGGGCGCTCTTGAAATGGTTTGGTCTCGCCTTTAAAACCAGCAAATATATAAGTATTGCTGGCGTCTTTGGTGTTCATTAAGTCCACTATGGCTTTTAAGCGTTCTTCGATTTCGGCAGCGATGGCGTTGCGGTCGTCAAACGTTTGCGAACCGTTACCGGCTTGCACCGTTAGCTCACGCACACGCTGAATATTATCGGTCACACTGGTGAGTATGCTTTCTTCCAAATTTAATCGGTTGCGTGATGCCGTTACGTTTTTTTGGTATTGCTCACGCAAAGAAATATCTTGCTGCAATTGCAGAATACGGGTTGAAGCAATGGGGTCATCCGCAGGGGTTAGCACACGACGGCCGGTGGAAATTTGTTCTTGTGTGCGTTTATTAGATTCCTGATTGTTGAGGATACCTCGCACACCGGAATTAAATTGTTGCATGGTGGATATACGCATCACTCAGCTCCTAACGGAATATGCCGATCAAGGTGTAAAAGAGTTCTCTGGCCGTACTGATAACCTGCGCACTGGCGTTGTAACCAAGTTCGTACTGAATCAATTTGGCAGCCTCTTCATCTAGGTTGACGCCGCTCACTGCATCCACAGAATCTTGGGTGTTGTTTAACAACACTTGCGCACTTTCTTGGTTGATCTGTGCCCGTGCAGTGATGGAGCCCACTTCTTCAACCATTCGGCCATAGCCTTCACTTAAGGTCATGTCCCCTTCGATAATTTCTTTGGTTTGTACGCCGCCTAAAAACACACCGTTTCGGTTATCGGTGACTGCATCTGTGTTAAAGCCCACGGTAAATTGGTCACCATCTTTGGGTATGCCTTGCATGGTAATTTCATAACCAAAGTACACTGGGTCTTGCTGTGGATTTTCGGCAAACAAATTTGAACCCGGTGGTTCGGTGCTCATGGTGATACCTTGATCCATCACCACTTTGACTTGGCCCCCCATGGTCAACTTGTAACTGCCGTTACTACCGCCTGAGGTAATGTCCAAAGTGGGTTGAAATTTGATGTTGCCCTTTTCATCAATGTCGACCGCTAATCGGCCATTGTAGGCATACAAGGTACTGTTAATTTGGTCTTCAATTTCGGTGATGAGATCGGCACCTGTGGCAAAGCTGCCGCTTAAGGTAAAACTAAACGTGCCCTGCATGGGGTCGGTAAATTCAAAGGTGTATGGACCGCCGTCGGTAAAATCATAACCTTCGTATTTCGATAAAGGTTTGCTTAAACGTGTACCTGTGGGCTCCACATAAATGTCTTGGCCATTAGAAATACTCACGCCATCGCCGTGGTCACCCTGCCATTCCATGGCGAGGTCTTCACCGTTGACGGCAATTATGGTCACTTTAGTGCCATCACTGCGCGCAATAATACCTTGGTCTTGAAAATTAAAGTTGGCGTTAATGCGGTCGGCCATAAAGTTTGCATTGACTGGATCGGGCACAGTTTCAGGATACCCTTCGGCGTATTTCACTTGACCCGGTGGTAGGGTGTCGGTTAAGTCCACGCCATTTAAATAAAACTTGTTGGCAATAAAACCCGATGCGTCTTGGGTAAAACCGGTTAACTGCACCATGGTGCGCGCGGTTGCACTCACGCCATTTTGTTTGCTTAGCTCCGTTGCAATGTCTTTTGCCGACGTTTGATACGGTAATGACACTACCGCGCGGTTTTTCATGCCGCCTGTAATGGGGTCTGGGTCAGCAAACCGCACTCGTGCCGGAAACAAACCATTACCTGGGGTCACTGTCGACAACATATAGTCTTGATATGTGGCTGCCGCAGGTAAGTAACCACCAAAACTGGTGACGGCTGTTTTGCCTTGGTTAAGTGGTAATAGGTTATTCACCAAACCCGGTGTATAGGTTTGATTCATAATGGGTGGAAATAACGGAATCGGATTCGCTGGGTCCGTGTTATCTAAAACGTCGTACGTAGTATCACTGGTGAACTTGATCAACAACGGAGGGTTTAATTCACCCGGTACCGCAAACGCATCTGTGGTT
>JBFHVZ010000108.1:0-13276 GCA_041589295.1 Pseudomonadales bacterium | reverse complement strand
TGTTAAGCAGGGTTAATGGTTGTCCAGCGTCTTTGTGTTGAATCAAGGGCATTGCGTTTTCCGTTATTTGAAAAATGGCCAGTTCAGGTAAGTTTTGTACTGAACAGGGCTGATGTATTCCTTAAAGCGCATGTCTTGCAAAATGCGTTTGTATTTACGCATGTGTCTTGGGGCCATGTGCTTGTTTTGAAAAATGGTGAAGTGGTACTTGCGCGGCGAGGGCATGAGTATCGCTAAAAAGGCTCCCTCGGCGGCGTTTAGTTCGGCGGGTGTTTTATCAAAATAGTATTTGGATGCGGCGGCTACACCGTAAATGTCTGGGCCAAATTCAATGATGTTTAAATACAGTTCGAGAATTTGGTTTTTATTCAGCGCCTGTTCTAAGCGGCGTACGGTAATTAATTCTTTGAGTTTACGATAGAGCGTTTTGGCTTCGCTAAAATAGATGTTTTTAACGGTTTGCTGGCTGATGGTGCTGGCACCAAAACTCCATTTTCGGCGTTTGATGTTTTCGCCCAGTGCGTTTATCAAGGCGTCATAGTCAATGCCTTTGTGGGTGAAAAAATCGCCGTCTTCGCTCATGACAATGGCGTAAAGCAATTCGCGATTAACGTCATCAATGGCCGTCCATTGATAGGCGACAGGGCTGTCTGCAGTGCGCTTTTGAGGGCTGTCTGGAGTGTGCTCTTGATTGGGCTCTAGAGAGTAACGTTCGGAAACCCGCGCTAACGCGGCTTGCTTGGCTTGTTCAAAGCCCGTGCTGGCTTGCGTTGCTTGAAAATGCGGCAGGTTTTCTAACAGCGAAAATACCGCAATGGCCAACACCAGTATGCCAGTCCAAACCAATGCGCCGGTAATCAAAAACAAAGATTTGATCATGCGATAGGGGCTGGTGATGAACCTAAGTAGCTTGTATTTAAAGCGTAACCAAGGATTGGTTTCCAAGTCCGCGAGGACATCGTCCTTAATATGAAACATGGTTAGCGGGTTCGCGCTGGTATCGAAAAATGACAGTGATTGAGTCTACCCCATAAACGGGGATTAAGGGAGCGTCGCGCAATAATGACAAAGAGCGATGCAATATCGCTCTTTATCGCCCGATGCCAGTTCAAAATGAGCGAAAGCTCGTTAGTGATCCCCAAGCAGCGCCATGGCCGCTAACGCATCTGGGTCATTGGCTTTTAGCTTGTTGGCAATCTTATGCTGGAAGAAATACCGAAACCCTTTGTGGTGCTGCACGCTGTATAAGCAATCGTCGCCGGGTAATACCGGTGTGGTTTGTACGTCGTCGGCTTCCACCGCCATGGCGAGGATGGTGCCGTCGTTATACAAGCGCCACGAATGAATCTCTTGAATCACAAAGGACTCGAATTCGTTTTGGGTAAACACGGCATGGGTGCCAATGGTGTCGGGAATTTCTTGAATGACAATGTCAGGGCTTTCAGAGAAGGGCTGGTAATAGGACGCCGATCCCTGCAAGAACTGAATCTTGTATTCAGGTGCTTCAAAAAGTATCTGCTGGGTCAGTGGGTCCATATAGCCTTCCCAATGACCGTTTAACGGGTCTTGCAAACTGCGACAGGGGACTAATTGGTTTAGCCACGGCACCATGCCGTCTACATGCCCGTCGGACCATATAGCCCAACACAACACTTTTAAGCTAAACACCTGATCGGAGGAATCATTGGTGTACAGCATTTCCAGTCCATCCAGTTCTGGAACCATCCGCAAAATAGCGGGCGAGGCGGTGCGCCTATGCTGAGTGAAATCTATTACTTTTGCCGACTTGGCTGATTGTCTAGGCATACCTACCCCAAACTGTTTGGCAGTACTGCTGCACTTAGTTTGATTATAGGTAGGGAATGTTGAGCACCTTCGATTAGATTGGAATAAAGGCCCAAAGACTGATAGCAACACGGTCTGGGTTTGTCGGTTTATTACCTAGCGACACTAAAATCAAAGGGTTTCGTGGCGTTTCGCCACCAATAACAGCCGCGTCATCAATAGCAACGCATTCGCGCTTAGGCCGCCCACTAGGCCAATCCAAAAGCCCGCAGCGCCCAACGGCTGTGACTGCCCAAGCCCGAGCCAATAGCCCAAGGGTAAGCCGATGAGCCAAAACGCGATAATGGTAAGCCCCAGCGTCACTAATGTGTCTTTATAGCCTCTCAACGCACCTGCTGCGCCCACCTGTATGGCGTCGCTGATTTGATACAGGGCGGCAAACCACAGTAAATAGCTGGCCAGTTCCACCACTTGGGCGTTATTCGAATATAGCTCCACAATCGGGTGTCTAAACCACAGCACCAAACCTGCGGTAACCAAGGCCATGAGCACGTTTACGAGTAAACCGTGCAACCAAGCTTGTCGCGCTAGGTCCGTGCGGCCTTTGCCCAGTTCTTGGCCCACACGCACGGTCAGCGCCAAGGCCAGCGAGAGGGGAATCATAAAAACTAAGGACGACACATTGAGTGCGATCTGGTGCGCCGCGACGATCTCAGGCCCTAGGCGTGCAATCAGCAACGCAATGACACTAAATAAACTGACTTCGACAAAAATGGCTAAGCCTATGGGTAAGCCGATGGCGGCGATGCGACCCATGACCTTTAAATTAGGGAATTGAAAGCCTTCTAGTGGCTTAATTTTTTGATGGTGGTGGGATTTCAAGGTGTACCACCACAATACCAATGTCGATGCCCAAAACACCAAAGTACTGGCCAAGCCGCAGCCGGGCCCGCCCATGGCGTCGATGGGCCCCCAGCCAAGCACAAACACATAGTTCAACAGCACATTTAACAGCAGCCCCAAAAAGGCAAATACCATCACCGGACGCGTCAGTCCCACAGCCTCGTTATAGCAACGTAGCGATTGGTATATCGCCACGGCGGGGAGGCCCAGCGCAATGTAATCAAGATATTCTTGCGTTAGCTGTGCTATGTCTGGGTCCACTCCCATCATGCGCATTACTGGCATGGTAATCAGCCACAAAATCAGGCCGCCACTCACGCCCACCAGACCACTGAGCCACAGCCCTTGATGCAAGGCTTCGGCAGAGGCTGTGCGGTCCCGTGCGCCTTTGGCGTGTGCCACTAAAGGTGATAGCGCCACCATGACACCCGCCACAAACATCAGCATAGGTAGCCACAAGCTGGCACCCACTGCCACGGCAGCAAGGTCTAACGCACCGGCTTGACCGGCGATGATGGTATCGGCCACCCCCATGCCTGTCTGGGCTAACTGAGTCCCCAGTATGGGCATGGTGAGTACCATGAGCGGCTTAAATTGGTGTTTAAAAAGGTTAAACAGTGCGGCGGGCATACATTGGACAACTTAACCAACTGGACAGAAGGGCGTCAGTATCGGCAAAGCGCCTGCGAATGCAAGCCCGAATCACAGTTCAGATTAACCCAGTGCGAAATAACCCCGAGCGGCCTTAGCTGGCGAGACTATGGGAATACTGGTATAAAGCTGCCTGCGTCATGCGCGCCTGACATGCGCCCATGAGTTACCGTGAGCAGTCTGAAGTAATTGTATGCACCATATCGCCGACCTTATCCGCATTTTTAATGATTGTTTTAAAGCGGAGCTGCAAACGGAACTGGTGCGAGGCGCAGAAGAACCTATCTATATTCCGCGCAGTCAGTACTATCCTTACGACCGCGTCATATTTGCCCATGGTTATTACGCCAGCGCCATGCACGAGATTTCCCATTGGTGCATTGCCGGCGAGGCAAGACGCAAGCTGGTGGATTTTGGCTACTGGTACAACCCAGATGGCCGCACCGCCGAGCAGCAAAAGGAATTTCAGATAGTCGAAATCAAACCACAAGCTCTTGAATGGATCTTGGCGCGCAGCGCCGCCTTCAAATTCAATGTGAGTTTGGATAATTTAAACGGCAGCCTAAGCGACGAAGCACAGGCGGCAGAAACTTTTAAAGATAATATTTCACGTCAGGTGGCAGAGTACTTAACTCAAGGGTTACCGCAGCGAGCACAGCAGTTTAGTGACGCCTTGGTAAACTTTTACCGCCCTACAAACCCACTGACGTTAGATGAATTTAAGCGGAACGAACTTTAATGCCTTTTGGACTCTTCAAACGATTGTTGAAAGACAATCCCGAATCCACGCAAAGCCCCTCAGCCAAACCCAATAAACCTAAGGCGAACAAGGCTGCCAAGCCAAAAGCCGCCGGTGCAAAAGCAACCAGCGCGAAAGACAACGCTGGTAAACCGCAAAGCAAAAAATCCAACAAGCCGAAAAAGCCATTGCCTAAATGGGATATTAACGAGTTCCAAGTGGAGCCCGCCGAAGGCAAAACCCGTTTTCACGATTTAAACTTAGATGACCGCATTATGCGCGGCATTCACAACTTGGGCTTTCAATATTGCAGCCCGATTCAAGCCGAGTCTTTACCGTTAACGTTAAAAGGTCACGATCTAGTCGGCAAAGCGCAAACCGGAACCGGTAAAACCGCTGCGTTTTTAATTACCGTGTTGCAAAAACTGCTGACCACGCAACCCGCCGAGCGTTTTGCCAGCGAACCGCGCGCGCTCATTTTGGCACCGACCCGTGAACTTGCATTGCAAATTGCTAAAGATGCTGACGGTTTAGCGAAATTCACCGACCTAAACATTGTTACCGTGTTGGGTGGTGTGGATTACGACAAACAAAAACAACAACTGATGAACGAAGTGGTAGACATTGTTGTAGCCACTCCGGGTCGTTTGTTGGATTACCTGCAACAAAAAATCGTTTACCTCGACCAAGTGGAAATGCTCGTTATTGACGAAGCCGACCGCATGCTCGACATGGGTTTTATTCCTGACCTAAAACGTATTATTCGCGCAACGCCTGAAAAACAAGTACGTCAAACTCAGCTGTTTAGTGCGACCTTCCCGCAAGACGTGATGAACCTCAGCGCAAGCTGGACCTACCTGCCAGAGCAAGTGGTGATCGAACCAGAATCTGTTGCCACCGAAACCGTGCAGCAACATTTCTACTTAGTCGAAGAAAGCGAAAAAGTAGATATTCTTGCCCGTTACCTAAAACGCGACGACATCGACAAAGCCATTATCTTTGGTAACCGTCGTGACACTACTCGCGACCTAGCCGACGCCCTAAATAAAAAAGGTGTTAAAGCCTTGTTGTTGAGCGGCGAAGTTGCCCAACATAAACGCTTAAAAACCTTAGACCGCTTTAAATCAGGCGAAAGCCGCATTTTGGTGGCCACCGACGTGGCCGGTCGTGGTATTCACGTAGAAGGCATTACCCATGTCTTTAACTTTAACTTACCCGACGACCCAGAAGATTACGTACACCGCATTGGTCGTACCGGTCGTGCCGGGACATCCGGTATTGCCATTAGCTTCATTGATGAATACGAAGCCTACGGTCTGCCTGAGTTAGAAACCTACTTGGGTAAAAAAGTGGTTACCGAACCACTGCCAGAAGGGGTTTAAACACGAGGTGTGTCATGGCAGTACGGACACTGCGAAAAATAATGCCTAAAGCTAAACAATCTTTAGTTTTAGCCTTAGCTTTAAACGTCACGGCGTTACTACCCAGTTTGAGCGTATCCAGCAGTGTAAGCGCCATGACCACAGAACAGGCCCATGAAGTGTTACGTCAACACTACCCACAATTGCTGGGTCATGGTGCTGAACTGGTCTCCTTATATTACTTCGGTTCCCACAGTCATAGCCCTGAGCCTGATCCAAAAGACCAAGCTCTATATCAGACATTAGAGCAAACCCTGACAGTGATCGGCTTGGAGCGGGTAGGCGACGACTACTTGCCAGTGCGCTGGTTGTTAGTGTTTAAAAACGACGAATTGCTTGGTTGGTACCATCCTGTTTCGGAATTTCCCATGGCATTTAAAGCAGGTGAGTTGGTATTTCCGGTTGGGGTTAATGCCCCACAGGTGCCGTTAGTACCGCAGCCGCCTTTGCAATTGACTATGGGTGATGAGGTTATTCCTTTCGTTGCGCACTATAAACAAGCCCATCCTGAGCAAGCCAACCAAATTGAAATGGTGACGCCTTAAATGTCATCTGCCGCCCCCAGTGCACAACGCCCCCAAGCCCACCTGATTGATGCCTCCGCGGTATTCTTTCGCTACTATTTTGCACCCGGCCCAGAGATCTTTAACGAAGACGGTTGGGACGTTGGCGCGTTATTAGGTGCAACACGCTGGCTGTTATCACAAACGGAATTCTTTGATGAGCAAACCCAAGTAGTGGCCACAGCCTTTGACGAAAGCCTAGGCACTGGGTATCGCCACACGTTAGATCCAGATTACAAAGCCAATCGACCTCTGCCCACCGAAGACATCATCTACCAATTCAGTGCTTTAAAAGCCATTTGCGAAGCGCTGGGATTTCAAGTCTTGGCCAGTGACACCTATGAAGCCGACGACTTAATCGCCGTCATTGCTAAACAGCTGCCCGACCACGCGACGCGCTTGCACAGTCGCGATAAAGACCTGCGTCAGCTACTCGATGCCCACACTGAGCTGGTGGATTTCGTCAGCGGAAAGGTCTGGAGCCAAGAGCGACTGCTCGAAGAAGAAGGTCTCACGCCTGAACAAATCCCGCTGTATTTAGCCTTGGTCGGAGACGCCAGCGACAACATTACCGGCGTACCCAGCGTAGGTGATAAGACCGCCAAAACGTTAATAAGCGCCTACGGTTCATGGCAGGGTATACAAGCCGCGCTGGCCAGCGAAGCGCCGATACCCGTACGCGGGGCCAAGCGCATCGCTCAGAATCTCATGGACCATGCGCAGCAGGTTCCGCATAATCTCTCGCTCACGTTATTGTCCAGCCAAGCCGCCATTGCCCCCGTGCAATGGCGACAGCCAGCCGACTGGCCTTTGGTTGAAGCCTTGGTGGACACGTTTGGCATACGCCGCCCACTTTCTAAATTGTTGAAAACACGACAGACATGAAAATCGTAGCTGATGAAAACATCCCGTTGTTAGATGCCTTCTTTTCGGATTTGGGCGACGTCGTCACATTACCCGGCCGCAACATGACCGCCGCCGATGTAAGCGATGCCGACATCTTACTGGTGCGCTCCATTACCCGTGTCAATCAAGCACTATTGGCAGGCAGCACGGTGAAATTCGTCGGCACCTGCACCATAGGCACAGACCATGTCGATCAAGCTTATTTAGCCGAGCAGGGTATAGGGTTCTCCAATGCACCAGGCTGCAACGCCTTAGCCGTGGTTAACTATGTGCTCAGTGCATTGGTGACATTGGGCGAACAGCGGGGCGAATCGTGGCGTAAGTACTCTGTCGGTGTTGTGGGCGCAGGGAATGTCGGCGGTCGTCTCGTAGGGGTTTTAGAAGCGTTAGGGTTTAATGTGGTTGCATACGACCCTAATGTCGAAGAATACAGCGCAGCTGAGCTAGCCCAAGCGGTTTGGCAGCAAGATGTGGTCACTCTGCATACACCGCTGACCCGTGACGGCGAACACAAAACCTTACACCTAGTGGACGCTCAGCGCTTAGCCAGCATGAAACCAAACGCATGTCTGATTAATGCCAGCCGCGGCGAAGTGGTGGACAACGCAGCACTGCTAGCACACCTAAAAAACCATCAAAGTTTCACCGCCGTACTCGACGTGTGGGAAAACGAACCCACGCCAGACTCTGAGTTAATGCGCCACTGCCTAATCGCCACCCCCCACATCGCGGGCTACAGCTTAGATGGCAAACTAAACGGCACCTCCATGGTGTATCAAAAAGCCTGCGATTATTTTGGCCTACCAAAACGCCGCAAGTTGGCGCAACTAACGCCGCAAGCACCACTGAGAAAAATTTCATTTAGTGTTGAAGCCGACGCACAATTTGCCGTCGCAAAAACCATTCGTAGCATGTACGACGTGCGCGACGATCATTTTAGAATGATGGGTTTGGCCAGTATGGCAGAAGGGGAGAAAGCGAAAGCGTTTGATGGGTTGCGCAAAGACTATCCGCTGCGCAGGGACTTAAACTGCTTAAATGTGTCCCTGCCGAACAGCGCGCTAGAGCAAGATTTAGAACCGTTAAACGTTAAAATCCGTCAGCGCTGATAACTAATGGTTTTGTTGGCAGGCTTTAAGAATATTTTTTAAAGCCTGTTGAATCATCTCTTCTGTGATTGGGGTTTCTTTACCTTGATCGTCAATGACCGCCGCACCATGCATATATTCTGCATCACTTTGGGTGTTCATTTTCTGAGAATGATTATTATCTTGTTTCATTGGCCACCCCGAAATTCGGCTAATTAAATGGACCAAGAGTCCAACGCGCCAATCAACAATGTAGACTGGTTCACTCAAGGCTCGGGTCAGTATAGACAGACTTTTTATAACGGGCCAAGCAAAAAGACTTGAATAAATGTCCCAAAACACAACAGCTCATCTCGTCGACTTACTCGACGCACAACTACCCAGCGCCGAAGTCAAACGCTTGTTTCATGGTCGCGGCCGCACCATTGCTGGCTGGGAACAAATCAACATCGAAATTTACGGCCCTGTTTTATGGGTCATGTTGTATCAACAAATAGACGAAACCGAGCTGCAAATCTTTTTGCAAGCCGCACAAAGCCGCGCGCAAAAATGGGGAATAGAGCACATTTATGTGCAGCGCCGCCACATGAAAGACGATCCAGTGGAGGTCGTCATGGGGCAAGCAGACCTGCTGGAAAAAGACTTTATCGTTGAAGAAGCGGGCGTACGTTACTGGGTAACCTTGGGTAAAAACCAAAACACCGGCCTATTCCTAGACATGGTCAATGGCCGTCAGTGGCTGCAAGCCAATAGCCAAAACAAACGCGTATTAAATTTGTTTTCCTACACCTGTAGCCTTGGCCTATGCGCCCTTAAAGGCGGCGCGCAACATGTGGTTAACCTTGACATGGCCAAAGCCGCAATCAAACGTGGCCAGCAAAACCTCGCTTTAAACGAATTCGAAAACAGTCGTTGCAGCTTTATTGCCCAAGACATTTTTAAAATGATAAAAAAAGTCACGCAAAAAGGCCCCTACGATTTAGTCGTCATCGACCCGCCCAGCTTTCAATCTAAAGCCTTTAACGTACGCACAGATTACGAAAAACTTTTAACCAAACTCAAGCCCGCCATCGCGCCCGATGGTCAACTGTTACTGTGCTTAAACTCACCGGCACTGGACACTCAGTTCTTAACAGACCTAGTTCGCAAACAATGGCCCGAGATGAAACAAGCCACACGCATCGAAAACCCAATCGTACTGGCGGATGAAAACCCAGAAGCCGCGTTGAAAGTCATGCACTATCAGCTGGGGTAGCAGCAAAAATTAAACTCAAAGAAGACGCTTTATCCGGGAAAAAGCGTCACGTGATGGTGAATTATAATATCCAGTCACGTGACGTTTTAATCCGGAAATTTCCGATAATTTCCAAATAATCGGTAGAAAGTATGAGTGGCAAAAAATCCTAGTAAAAAGAATGGGTTGGGACATTTTAGGGAGATTGGCAGGGCGTGTTTGCAGGGTTTTAAAAAATTGATAAATACGGCTTAAAGAATCATGATACGGGACTTTAATGAAATCGCTTGGCGTGAATGGTCCCGGCAAAGGCGTCACCGGGAAAAACGTCACGTGACGTAGAATAAACTGTTATACGATGCAAGGACTCCAAATCAAAAGGGTTTCAGATGACAAGAGTTATACCAGTAGAGCATGACATATTTGTCGCCGTTCCAGACACCTATTCGAATACAGAAAGAGGGGCATTCTTTGAAAAGCTATGCGCAGATATTCTAAGAAAGCAATCATACAGTATTAAGGGTATAGAAGTTCGCAAGACGGGGATGGAAATTGATATTAAAGCTGAGCATACACCTTCCGGAAGTAGTGTATATGTAGAATGTAAATTCTATAACTCAAAAAATATTGATGCGTCTATTGTAGACCTTTGCTATGCACAGGCAACCCGAGCAAAAATAAAGAGAATCTCCCTTTTTTCAACGGCAAAGCTGGGGAAAGATGCTCAAGGAGCCTATGACGAATATCGAGAGATGCCTGGTTGTGATTATTCCTTTTATGGCCGACAGGAAATTCTGGATGCACTAATAGCATCAGGGAAAGCTAAGCCTTTCGAATCTAGTGATCTGAGTCCAAGTGTAACTCACGCAACCCTAATTATTCATCCCGAGCTTGAATTTACTTGGGTGTTCCAAGAGATGGATGATGGCATTCCTAGCCGATTACTTGCATATAACGGGTCTGTTGAAGTTGACTGTTCCAAGATACGTAAAATTCTAGATACCCATAATCATTTTGAAAACATTCCTGTATATCCGCTAAATAAATCTACAAATACTAGAAAAACCGTTAGTAATTCTTCTAAAGAAACCGTCAGTAGCATTTTGGTGGCAGACGATATCATGGATTACAAGCCATGTAAGCCTTCAGATTTTGTTGGTCGTGATACGGTTCAGAAGGAGTTATGGGACTACTTTGAATCTGTTAGAGCGCATAATACAGATACTCGAATTCTTTCGTTGGTGGGAGCGTCGGGCCATGGGAAGTCTTCCTTAGTTGCTTTTTTGTCTGAGCGTTTTCGAAATATTAAATGGAAAAATAAATTTTATTTATATCCTGTTGATGTGAGGTCAGCTCGTGGCGCAAGGTTTGTAGCTGAAGCCGTAGTAAAATGTTTTAGCTCAGCAATTCAGGAAGGGTTTGTTGAACTAAACCATCAATTCAAAATTGATAATATTGAAGATATAACCTCAGGTGAAAGCTTTAAATCTTGTGCAGATTACTTGTTGGATAACAACAAGGTAGTGGTGATATTCTTCGATCAGTTTGAAGAAGTCTTCATGAAAGAGGAGCTTTATGGGCTTTTCCGAGCGTTTGAAAGATTTGCAAAGGATGTGTCATCTGAGAATATGAATTTTGTTGTAGGTTTTTCTTGGCGCAGTGGAATAACTCTTGGGGAGGAAAACCCGGCATATTCTATGTGGTCTCAATTAAAGGATTTAAGAATAGACAAGAGACTTGAAGACTTTGATGTTGGTGATTCATCTAAAATGATCACTACATTTGAAAAAAACGTTGGCATCAAACTAAACAAATCACTTAGAGATCGTTTGATTCAGCAATCTCAAGGATATCCTTGGCTTTTAAAAAAGTTGTGCATTCATATTTTCAAGAAAATTAAAGCAGGAATATCTCAGGAAGAACTTCTTATAACGCAGTTTCAAATAAGGTCTCTTTTTGAAGAAGATTTAGATCGACCTGACAAGGAATATGAGTGCTTAAAGTACGTGGCTAGTCATTCTCCGATCGAACATTATCAAGTAACAAAGGAGTTTGGGCAGCAGACAGTTTATAGTCTAATAGCTGACAGGCTTCTAATTAAAACAGGTGAGAAGGTTTCTGTTTATTGGGATGTGTTTAGAGATTATTTGAACACTGGTGAAGCTCCTGTTATTCCGTGGTCTTATATGCCAGCCGCAACAATAAAAATGGCTATAAACGTGCTTAGTATCATAAAGAATGAAAGAGAGGTTTCTTTTGAGGATTTACTTAATAGCTCAGGATTTAAGAAAGGAACTCTTACCAATGTCATAATGGATTTGCAGTCGTTTTCATTAATTGAGAAAAATACTAAAGGGAAATATATAGCGACACAAGCTATTATCGAAGAGGTCATTAGAGGCCATCTTAAAGACCACATAATATATATCGATATCTCTGAGAAAAATGGTGGTGGTGCTGGATTCTGCACTCGCGAACAGTATGTTGATGTAGTAAATGCCGCGTATTCGAATAAAAGCGGTAAAGCCCCTAAGGGTTACGCCACAAAGATTTTGAATTGGTTGCAATACGCTGGCCTTGTCTCTAATGTCGGCAATAAAATAGTTATATATTCATCATCTGAGTATTCACCTGAGTATGGAGTGCTAGGTGCCAAGGGGTATTTATTCTTGGCTGCTACCACACCAGCCAATTCAATTGACCTAATCCAAATCGTTTCCAAAAATAACATTGTTACCCTAGAAGAGCAAAACAGGAATAAGCTAAGAAACTCGGTGTCTGATTTGGTTTCTTTAGGAATTTGCAAGCGCAATGAGGACTCTAGTATCGAGTTCGTAAAAGGTATCAATGGCAGTGAAAGCCCAGATCAGATATTAGCCCAAGCATTAATAAAATCTGAAACAGTAATTATACTAAATGACATTATTGATTCAGGTGCCTCTTTGTCAAATCGCGAAGAATTAGCAATTAAATTCAAGGAAGGATTGGGTAAAAATTGGAAAGAAAGTTCTAGCAAAAGGTATGTAAATGGCATGCTTAAATACGTTGATTTTTTAGACTCGTATAACAAAGCATTGCAGCGGACGAGCCGCTGAATGCGGCGTTAGGTGTTCGCATGGAATTCAAGAAAATCGTATATAGCGAGCTAAATTCAAAGCAGAAAGAAATATTTAATTTCCAGAAGGTGGCGGGCGTACTAGCGGATTACGGGTTTAATTGTATAAAGCTAGCTGATGATTGGCTTGGTGCTGATTTTCTCGCGTATCACAAAGATGGGAACGATACGCTTAGAGTTCAATTAAAAAGCAGATTGACTATAGATAAAAAATACGTGGGTAAAGAACTTTATATGGCCTTTCCTGTTCTCGGTGGCTGGTGCCTTATCGAGCATGATGAACTTGTTTTGTTGGTGGGTCATTATACTAATTGGCTTAACACGGAGTCGTGGCTGGGAAAAGGCCAATATCATTCAGCATCACCAAGCAAAAATCTACTAGAGGCTATCAGTGCAAATATCGTCAAACACACCTAACAAAGCTAGCAACCTGACACTGCATGCTACGCTCCTTTTTGGTGTGGCTGCGCCACCACAATACACCAAAAATCCGCTACGCACGCAGTGCAGGTTCTAGCGGCGTTAGCACTACGAAAAGGAGATTTCGTGACTTGGCAAAGTCAGAAGAAAATATAGACAACTAAAAAGACAGACAACTAAAAAGACAGTCACTCTAAGAAAGACTGAAGCCAATTAATCCTGCACGGCACGCGGCAGATTTTTTACGTTCAAAAAGTCGAATTTCAAAGACAGGAATCCCCAGATTTCTTCTGGAAAATCACAATAACACGAATCTAAGTCGAGCAGGATTCTTGGCGACTGCCAATGAGAGTGTTTTTTCAGAAGGGGGAGTGTGGATTCGGCGCTAAGCCAGCAGCGCTTGGCTGTTTTGAATGCTTGTCCGTCGTTGTCGTTTAAACACCGACAATGA
>JBFHVZ010000107.1:0-13319 GCA_041589295.1 Pseudomonadales bacterium | reverse complement strand
ATGGCCTTGGCCGACATTCAACAGGCCCTTGATTTAAAACCAACTCATTTAAGTTGGTATCAACTCACCATCGAACCTAACACAGAGTATTTTAAATACCCGCCTAAATTACCCGAGGACGAAACCCTTTGGGCCATTCAAGAAGCCGGACAAAAGCTATTAGCCGAAAATGGTTTTGCTCAGTATGAAATATCGGCTTATTCGCAAGCGGGTACGCAGGCCAAGCACAATTTGAACTATTGGCAGTTTGGTGACTATTTAGGTATCGGCGCTGGAGCCCATGGCAAAGTGACACTGCCCGCGCAAAATCAAATATTGCGTACAGCTAAAACTCGTTTACCCAAAGATTATTTGAATCTGGCAAAACCGTTTCTAGTCAGTGCCGATAACATCGAAAGCGAAGACCGCCCGCTGGAATTTATGATGAACGCCCTGCGCTTGTATCAAGGCACAGACAAGCAATTATTCAGTGCGCGTACAGGGTTGGATTTTTCTGCGCTATCGCCGCAATACGAAGCCGCCATTCAGGAAGGGTTTTTAGAAACAGGGCCAGAAATAAAAACAACCGCCAAAGGGCAGTTGTTTTTAAATGCGCTGTTAGAGCGTTTTTTGTAGGAGGCTCGCCTCGAGCCGAATGCAATTCGTTATCGCGTCGAGGCGACGCTCTTACAAGCGTATCCTACAAGCGTCTCTTGAAGGAGGCTCGCCTCGAGCCGAATGCAATTCGCCTACTCAGCACCTGCCGCTTTCAACGCCGCCGCATAAGGCTGACCCGGCTTGTGTGATGCAATTACAGCTAGGGCTGTTTCGCCATCAAGATTTTTTGCATTAATGTTGTGACCTTCTTCTTTAAAGAATTGCACAAACTCTGCAAAAGTATCAGCCGTCATATGCTGATACGCTTTCATCAGGTTGATGTAATCCACATCGGTACCGTCGTAGCTTTTGCTTTCTAAAAAGAAACGCATGCTGTCTTCGGTCCACTCACCACCAAATACTTTTTGCTTATCTTTTTTCAACATTGCACTTTCCTACTTTTAAATTCGTTCTATTTTAAAACAGCGGCAACATGAATAAGCCGTTGTTATAGCTAATAATCAAGCCCCAGATCACCACAACCTGAGCCAGCGAAAAGAACACCGCCTCCGAGGCAATGTCTTTGGCCGAACCCGACAATTCGTGATGTTCCTTACCAATACGATCAACCGTGTATTCAATGGCACTGTTTAGTAGTTCGGTGATGACCACGATAAACAGGCTTAACAGCATCATCACCAATTGCTCGATGCTTTTCGCAAACACAAACGCCACGGGTGCCAGCAAGGCCGCCAGAATAAATTCCTGACGCACAGCGGCTTCGCTGCTCCACGCCGTTTTAATGCCCTTCATGGAATAACCCGTGGCATTAAAGATGCGTTTCAAGCCCGTGGCGGTATAGGTTTTATTGCTGTTGTCGCTCATGCTTAAGCCACTTTTTTATAGATTAAATCCCACACGCCATGACCTAAATTTTCGCCACGCTTTTCAAACTTAGTCAGCGGTCGAAAATCTGGACGTGGGTGATAGTTGCCTTGACCGGCTACATTTTCATACCCTTCGGCCACTTCCATCACCTCAAGCATATGCTCGGCATACGGTTCCCAGTCTGTGGCCATATGGAAAGTACCACCCACTTTTAACTTGCTACGAATAGTCTGAGCAAACGCAGGTTGTACAATGCGACGCTTGTTATGACGTTTTTTATGCCAAGGATCTGGGAAAAATAACTGCATGCAATGCAGCGAACCGTCTGCAATGCAGTCAGCTAAAATTTCGATGGCGTCATGCTCGTACACGCGCAAATTGGTCACACCACGTTCGTCCGCCTCGCGCAGTACTTTCGCCACACCGGGCGTATGCACTTCGATGCCGATGTAATTTAGATTTGGATTGGCCTGACACATGTCGATCAAGCTGGCACCCATGCCAAAGCCAATTTCCAGCACCACAGGATTGTCGTTACCAAATACTTGAACGTAGTCCAGCAGGCCATCGCTGTGTTGTAAGCCCCACTTAGCGTAGTGTTCGGCATACAGCGCGCGATGCGCGTCGGAAATTCGGCCTGCACGTACCACGAAGCTTTTAATGCGTTTTGGAAACGCCACTTGCTTCGGATTATCGCCTGTATTGCTCGCTTGTTCGCCTTCAGCTGCGGACGTTGAAGGCTTTACATCTTTATCTGTCATGGGGCACTAATTTTGGGAAACTAATTTTGGTTCTGACCAGATTTCGCGTTGGTCACAACGGCCACGGCCAATACACTCCAACCCAGTAAAAAGGCTAATCCACCCAGCGGGGTGATCATGCCTAACGCCCGCACATCCGTGGCGGCCATCGTAAATAAACTGCCGCTAAACAGCAGTATGCCGCACACAAAACACCCAGCGCTGAAGCTAAGGCCACGCCATTGCGGTTGCTGCTTCCACAGCAGTATCACCCCCATCAGCGCCAACGCGTGAAACTGTTGATACTTCACTCCCGTGGCGATCCAACCCATGGCCTGTTCAGTCAATAGGTTTTTCAGCCCATGGGCGGCAAAAGCCCCAATGGCGACACTCAGACCACCCAAGATCGCGGCCAGCACCAGCAGGTTGTTTTGTGTACGATCTGTATTCATAAGGGGGCGAACGATACCAGAAAACGCGGTTATAAGGGAGACAGATACAAAAAAGCCCCAGCTTAGCTGAGGCTCTTTTACCGTTTAACCATCGCGTCCGACGCCTGTCTCCTGACGTCCGACTAGACCATTAGTCTTCCATCATGCCTTTGACCTTCTTCATGGCGTTTTTTTCAAGCTGACGGATTCGTTCCGCGCTGACGCCATATTCGTCGGCCAATTCGTGCAGGGTGGCTTTTTCTTCCATCAACCAGCGGCGCATCAGGATGTCCTTGCTGCGTTCGTCCAGTTGCAGAATCGCCTCTTGCAGACGACTAGTGCTGTCTTGCTCGTAGTCCGCGTGCTCGACCTGCATGGCAGGGTCATAGCTGTGGTCTTCGAGATAGTTCACCGGCGCTTGATAAGCTAGGTCGTCGTCATCGGACACTGGTGCATCAAATGCGCTGTCTTGGGCAGCCAAACGGCCTTCCATTTGTTGTACTTCTTTCAGGCTAACGCCTAAGTCATCCGCAATTTGCTTGGCTTCGGCCTGATTCAACCAGCCCAGACGCTTTTTCGCGCTGCGCAGGTTAAAGAACAGCTTACGCTGGGCCTTGGTAGTGGCCACTTTGACGATGCGCCAGTTCTTGAGGATGAATTCGTGAATTTCTGCTTTGATCCAATGCACAGCAAAGCTCACCAAACGCACACCCACTTCTGGGTTAAAGCGTTTAACCGCCTTCATCAGGCCGACGTTGCCTTCTTGGATCAGGTCCGACTGGTTCAAGCCGTAGCCGCTGTAGCTTTTGGCAATGTGCACCACAAAGCGCAGGTGCGACACGACCAATTGACGGGCCGCATCTAAATCTTCTTGGTAGTAGAATCGCTCCGCCAACTCTTTCTCTTCTTCGACGGACAACACAGCAATGCCACCGATCGCGTTCAGGTAGCCGTCTAGGTCGCGACCCGGAGAAAAGCTAGCGATTTGTTGTGTCATTAAGCTTGTGCTCATAGTCAGGGATGTCTCCACTGTCAGGTTTAATCGGTATGGAGTGTAGCACTCTGTTTTTTGGAGCGCTAACCCCTAAAATGGTTCCATTACACACACTGAGAAAAACAGTGTTTAAACGGTGCAACGATCAGTACTCGTGCCGCCAAAGGACTTAGATTCTGGGGCTTAGTTTACAAACTTAGGGCTCAATAGATTTAATATGGCGACCCACGGCCACCCAAGCCCCAAGCCAACCCAGTAGCACCGCGCTGCTCAGTAGCGTCAGACTATTGCCGAAGCCCAACCCTTTAAGCTGAAAATCACTGCCATATAGGCTAATCAACTGCTCCACGGGCGCGGTAAGCCAAAATAACCCCACCGCCAGCAGCACCCAAGCAAGTAGCCCGCCACCTAGGCCGTACCAGATGCCGGTGTACAGGAATGGGCGACGCACAAACGCATCTGTACCACCCACCAGCTTCACCACACGGATTTCATCGCGGCGGTTCTCAATGGCCAATCGAATGGTATTACCAATAATCAACAGCACCGCGAGGGCCAATAGCGCACCCAATGCCCACACCACACGCTGTCCCAGCTCCATAAACTGGTACAAGCGCTGCACCCATTGCATATCGAGCTGCACGCTTTCCACATTGGGGAGTTCAGACAAGCGTTGCTGCAACTGCGCGAGCATATCGGCATCGGCGCCAGTTAAGTTTGGCACCACGCTAATCACAGCCGGCAGCGGATTGGACGACAAGCTGGCTAAGACATCACTCAAACCCGCGCTGTTGGAAAACTGTTTTAGCGCGTCATCGGCGCTGATGTAACGGGTATCACTGATTTGCGGCCAGCTTTGAATTTGTGCCATGACCGCCTGCCCTTGGCTATCTTTGATGCCAGTGCGCAGGAATACGGAAATCTGGCTTGTCTGCTGCCAACTGCCACTTAGCTGTTTGATGTTGTCCATGGCTACGTACAAGGTCATGGGCAGCGCCAAGGCGATGGCCAGTACTAACCACGTCATGCCACTGGCAATTGGGGTGACAAACAAACGACGCAAGCTGTCGGCCGCCGTTAGCTTGTGATGGGCCAGATAGGCCGCCCAGCGATCGCCAAATTTGACCTTGCTGGTGCTGGCACCGTGCTTATGTGACGGAGCGGGCTTAGAGGTTGAGGACTTAGGTGTTGAGGTTTTTGTGGCAGACATACGGTTAACTCACCTGTGCCGGACGTTCGCCGATTAAACGGCCGCCTTCTAGGCCAATCACTCGGTGCTTGAGGCGACGGATCAATGCAAGATCGTGGCTGGCAATCAGTACGCTGACGCCCACAGAATTAAATTGCTCGAGCAAGGACATGATCTCGGCGGACAACTTGGGGTCCAAGTTACCCGTGGGCTCGTCTGCCAGAATCAGGCTGGGCTTGTTAACCACGGCACGAGCGATACCCACGCGTTGTTGTTCTCCGCCCGAGAGTTCAATGGGATTTTTCTGTTCGGCCTTGAGCAGCCCAACTTTATCTAACGCGGCACGCACCCGACGGGCCAGCTCACGGCTATCGTAGCCTGCGATGCGCAGCGGCAAGGCGACGTTTTCGAACACGCTGCGATCAAACAAAAGTTGGTGGTTTTGAAACACGACGCCGATCTGGCGACGAAGAAAAGGCACTTGCGCAGGTTTGATGCGTGATAGGTTTTGTTCGTTCACAAACACCTGCCCGTGGGAAGCTTTTTCCATGTGCATGATGAGCTTGAGCAGCGTGGACTTGCCTGCACCGCTATGGCCGGTCAGAAACGCCATTTCGCCCTTGGCCAACTCGAAGGTGACTTCGTTCAGCGCATGATGCGCGCCGTAGGATTTACTGACGTTATCGAATCGAATTGCTGACATAACCGAGCTACCTGCGTTGCCAATACAGCGTTAAAAAAGCGCTACGCGGTTGTCATTTATAACGGCATAAAATCCGCCCGCTCGCGCTTTTTTGCCTTGTCTTGACTGCCTCGCCAACGCTCAGGTATTGGGGTCTAACTTAGACGTCTTATTTTTGTGAAAGCGGACTGAGCCGCTACACATTACTTTAATTGTTATTCTTCTCGCGCAAATAGGGCTTCGATGAACTCATCCGCCGCAAACGGGCGCAAGTCATCAATGCCTTCGCCTACACCGATAAACCGCACCGGTAGGCTTAATTCTTTGGCAATGGCGAAGATGATACCGCCTTTGGCGGTGCCGTCCAGCTTGCTAAGGGAGACACTGGTCACACCTACGGCTTGCTGGAAAATACGCGCTTGGCTCAAGGCGTTTTGACCGGTACCGGCATCCAACACTAACATGACCTCATGGGGCGCACTGTCGTCCAGTTTTTTCATCACGCGCACCACTTTCTCTAGCTCTTGCATCAAGTGGCCCTTGTTCTGCAAACGACCTGCAGTATCGGCGATGACGATGTCTGCGCCTTTGGCTTGGGCCGATTGCACGGCGTCGAAAATTACTGATGCACTGTCTGCACCCGTGTGCTGAGCCACCACGGGCACGCCGTTACGCTCGCCCCAGGTTTGCAATTGCTCCACCGCCGCCGCACGGAAGGTATCCCCCGCCGCTAGCATCACGCTTTTGCCTTCGCTTTGAAAACGCTTGGCCATTTTGCCAATGGTGGTGGTTTTGCCTACACCATTAACGCCCACCATCAAAATCACATACGGCTTTTTCGAGGTGTCGATTTGCAGCGGCTGAGTACAGGGTGCTAACAATTCTGCCAAGTGTTGTTTAAGAGCATCAAACAGCGCATCACTATCTTTTAATTCTTTACGGGACGTGCGCTCGGTTAGGTCTTTAATAATGTCCTGAGTCGCCGCCACGCCAATGTCGGCCATGAGCAATTGGGTTTCGATGTCTTCGAGTAAGTCATCATCGATTTCTTTTTTACCCAACAGCAAGTCAGCTAGACCATCGCTCAGGCCCGAGCGCGTACGCGACAAACCAGCCTTAATGCGCGCAAAGAAGCCTTTTTTCTCGGACTTGGGTTTTTCTTGAGGCTGCTCGATGGCTGCTGCAACGGCGACGTCTGAATTAGGTGTATTTACAACAGCTTCAGCAGGTGACTCGCTCTGCTCGACCTCGACAGGCGCTTCGCTTTGCGTCACTTCGTGCGAGACGGTGTTTTGATCAACAACCTGAGTGTCTTGAGACTCAGCTTGTTCCTTTTTCTTTTTGGATTTACCCCAACCAAACATGGGCAAGTTTCCACCTATCATTTGAAAGCGGCTATCCTATCATTTGTAGGTAGTGAATGCTTGGCATTTCGACTCAGGGGAGCCCGCGCATGGATGCATATCAACCCAGATTCAGTCGCAACAGCTTAAACCTGTTGATGGCCGCGACACTGGGCCTGATCGTGTTATTTAACCTGCCGCAAATTTTAGAAAACCGCGCGCAAATTACTCTACCCAAACCACCACCATTGACCATCAACCACTGGCGCACCGACAGTGGTGCACAGGTGTGGTTTTCGCCATTTATGTCTGCCGAGAAAGTGCATGTACACATCTGGTATCGAGCGGGCACCCAGTTTGACGAAGCTGGCGAAGCCTATGTGCTCAGCGGCCTTCTGCAACACCAAGCACAGCAACAGGATTTAGCCGTACGCATCGACTACGATACCGACTTCATTAAAATTGAAGCTAAGTTAGACCCCAGCAGCCAAGCCTTACCAAGCCAGCTCAAACGACTGCAAAGCCTGCTCTATCACCCCGAGCTGCCCACTGAACAACTGGCGCAACTGCGCAAACAATTGCTCCCTAGCGCCAGCGATCAACTGAAAAACCACTTGTATCAAGATCGCACCGCCATCGACCCCGAACGCTTGGCCGGTTTAAGTCGGGCAGAGGTTCAACGCTTTCATCACGAGTATTTGCATCCCTCTCGGGCACACGTTGCCATCGTGGCGGATGTGCCTTCGAATACAGCACAGGTAATTGTCGAGCGTTTACTACCGCCGAGTGTTCATGCCGCAGCCACGACCCCGCAGGGCAAACCGTTAACGCCCAACATGGTGCAATGGCAAACATGGGTGATGATGAATTGGCCCGCACTGGACGACACCACCACAGATGCTGACATGATGATGACCACCGCCCTACTGCAACAAAAACTGGGGAAAGGGGTGCAGTGGCAACCCGGGTTAAGCAACAGCTCCATTCAGCTGCAAGCCAATCGTGAATCGCTGGAAGACCTTTGGGACGACAAATCTGTACTCACCACCAAACGCCAATTAGCGGTACAATGGCTGCGCCAAACTCAGGCACCCGATTCGCTTAGTCAGCACTTGATCGAGTTAAATGCCTACGGTTTACCGCAAGATTATTTAGCCAAGCAAATTGTCCGTTTAGAAGATTTCGATCGGCGTCGCTGGCAACACATATTACAGACCTTGCTGGCCCCCCTGATGACAGACGTGGCCAGCAGCTCGCACAATTAAGTTTTTAGAAAGCATGGCAAAACGAAATGGCGGCCGCTCATCCGGTCGTGCCAGTGGTCGCAGCAGCAACCGCTTACGCATCATCGGCGGCCAATGGCGCAGCCGACTCATCCCCTTCCCTGACGTTGATGGCCTGCGCCCAACCACAGATCGCGTGCGCGAAACCATCTTTAATTGGTTGCAACCCAGCTTACCCGGCGCGAAATGTTTGGATTTATTTTCTGGCAGCGGCGCGTTGGGCTTTGAAGCGCTGTCGCGCGGCGCGGGTAACGTGGTGATGATTGAAAATAACAGCTTGGCGTCGTTTCATTTAAAAGAAAACGCCAAACTATTAAACGCCCAAGGCGCAGAAATTTATCACGGCGACGCCATGAAATTTTTGCAACAAGACCAAACCGCGTTTGATATTATCTTTCTTGATCCGCCGTTCGGCAAAGGCTTTTTGCAAGACTGCATTGACACCATTGATGCCCGCCAATTAGTCAAAACCAATGGCTTGGTGTACATCGAAAGCGAACACGATTTAACAGAATTGAAATTGCCAGCACACTGGCGATTACATCGCGAGAAACAGGCTGGGCAAGTGATCTCGCGATTATTTGAAGTGGAGTAGCTTTTTAAGAACTACTGCTAAATTGACTAGCTAACTGAAAGCGTCTGCGAGGCAGTTAGCTATCAGTTGCTGGTCGGCCGTGGCGCATAAGCAAACACATCACTCTTCATTTGCGCTGCTTGCAAACCGTGCTTTTCTAAACCATCCAACACACTGTACACAAACGAAGGGCCGCCACAGGCTATCACGCGAATGCGGGAAATATCCGGCAAACCTTCGGCAATACAGTCTTCCACCGGACGGGATACATGCTGGCCACAGGCTTCGTTGTCGGTGCAAATGCCTTGGTACTGAATCACACCTTGATCGCGCCATTGCTCGGGTAAATCAGAATAAAAACCTGAACAGTCTTTGTTAATCCAATACAAAAACAACGCCGAGTGTTGATGCTTGAGTTGTTCTTCAATCATTGATTTTGCCTGCGCAAATCCGGTTCCGGCGACCACAAACACGAGCGGGTCATGTAGGTTGTCCGCCGTCAAACCTTGTGCAGGGTGGGATTCAGCACAAGTCCAAACGTCACCCTTAGGTAAACGAATGCGTACGGTTAAATTATTTTGTAGATAATTTAAAATAAACTGCGACGATTCATTGTCCGCCGAAACACCAAGGTGCAAGTCCATTTCGCGAGTACCTGGGGCACTGGCAATGGTGAAAGGATATTCTTGGCCGTCGATTAACAGCTCGCAATACTGGCCCGCATGAAAGTCCGGCAACTTACCGGCAGGCGCTAACAGCTCAACGCGGTAAACCTCGTCCGACATGGGCGTCACCGCTTTCACTTGAAAAGCGATGTGTTGTAATGAAACTTCCCCTGAGGCTAACACCTTATCTTGCTCCAAAATTAACGGGCTTCGAGCTTTTGCTACGCAAGGCAACAAAGGTTGGATCTCTTTGTCGCCGACATTAAAAATGCCTTTGCGAGTTTCAACAACACCGGCGACCAGCGAAGCTCGACACACTTCGCACACACCGTTGTCGCAGCTCTTCAGCATGCGGATGCCGACTTTCGCCGCGGCATCCAAAATGGTTTCGTTTTCTTCTGCCTCAAAGGTCAAACCTTTGGGCTGAATAGTTACAGTATGGCTCATAAATTTTGAACTTGAAGCTAGCTGCGTGGTTACTGCTTTGTTAAAAATAAAAATTGACTCGTTACATAGCGGAGCTATGCGCCTCACCAATTTCTATTTTTGCCGCGCATTAACTGCCTCGCTTACGCTTCTCAGACTCTATTGCGAACCTTAAATTTCCGACTTTTAACGCAGCAATGGCAAGAGCCTGCCCCACGAGCACAGCAAGTGCTTTGGGTATGCAGATAGCTTTATCACTCGAGAATGCCTAGCTCATCCCAAAGACTATCCACTTTATCTTTCACGGCCTGATCCATCACTATAGGCACGCCCCATTCACGGTCAGTTTCACCGGGCATTTTATTGGTGGCGTCCAAACCCATTTTGGAGCCTAAGCCAGAAACCGGCGAGGCAAAGTCTAAATAGTCGATGGGCGTGTTATCAATCAGTGTGGTATCTCGGGTTGGGTCCATGCGCGTGGTAATGGCCCAAATCACGTCGTTCCAATCACGGGCGTTTATGTCGTCGTCACAGACGATAACAAACTTGGTGTACATAAACTGACGCAGGAAAGACCACACGCCCAGCATCACGCGCTTGGCATGGCCTGGGTATTGTTTCTTCATGGTGACCACTGCCATACGGTAGCTGCACCCTTCTGGTGGCAAATAAAAATCCACAATTTCTGGAAATTGTTTTTGCAATATCGGCACGAACACTTCGTTCAATGCCACACCTAAAATGGCCGGTTCATCGGGTGGACGACCTGTGTAGGTACTGTGATAAATCGGATCTTTGCGGTGAGTGATGCGTTCTACGGTAAACACAGGGAAGCTATCCACTTCGTTGTAGTAACCTGTGTGGTCACCAAACGGACCTTCTGGTGCCATGTCGTCCGGATAAATATGACCTTCCAATACAATCTCAGCACTGGCGGGTACCTGCAAATCGCTACCAATACATTTGATGACTTCGGTACGACTGTCGCGCAGCAAGCCTGCAAATGCGTACTCCGATAACGTATCTGGCACAGGCGTAACGGCACCTAAAATCGTCGCGGGGTCGGCACCTAATGCAACCGCCACAGGATACGGCTTGCCGGGGTTCTGTTGTTGGAATTCACGAAAATCCAATGCACCGCCGCGATGACTCAACCAGCGCATAATTAAACGGTTTTTACCGATCACTTGCTGACGATAAATTCCTAAATTTTGGCGCTCTTTATTCGGGCCTCGGGTAATCACAAGCGGCCAAGTCACTAATGGTGCCGCATCTCCTGGCCAACAGGTTTGTACTGGAATCTTAGATAAATCAACGTCATCTCCTTCCAGCACAATTTCCTGACAGGGGGCTTTTTTCAATACCTTTGGCCCCATGCTCAGCACTTTTTTAAAGATCGGCAATTTGGATAGCGCGTCTTTAAACCCTTTGGGTGGCTCTGGCTCTTTTAAAAACGCCAGCAACTTGCCCACTTCACGCAGCGCCGATACTTCGGTTTCGCCCATACCCATGGCGACGCGCTTAGGTGTGCCAAACAAATTCGCCAGCACAGGCATGTCGTAACCCACAGGATTTTCGAACAACAACGCAGGACCGCCTGCGCGCAAAGTACGGTCGCAGATTTCCGTCATTTCCAAATTTGGATCAACTGGCTGGTGAATGCGTTTTAGCTCACCTTGCTGTTCGAGTTGAGCGATAAAATCGCGCAGATCTTTATATTTCATTTCTCGTAAAACGCTGGACGGAAGACGGGAGACGCTGATAAACAGCGGCACCTCATTGACTCACCTGAAAGATTTTGCAAAGTATAAATAAAAAAGCAGCCATTGGCTGCTTTCTAGAGCTTTAATGTTAGAACCGTAACCGAGGCAGGAAGTGCAAGGCAAAAAAGTGCGAGAGGGCGGATTTTATGTGGTTATAAATGACAACCTCGAGCACTTTTTTAACGCCGCAATTCCAACGCAGGTAGGTTCTTAAAACCTAACCTTTCATAGTGAGGAAAAATTCCTCATTAGTTTTCGTCTGTTTCAATCGATCGATCATAAACTCAATGGCTTGCAGATCTTCCATCTCAGCAATGATCTTACGCAGAATCCACAAACGTTGCAGTTCGGCTTCAGGCATCATTTGGTCTTCACGACGGGTGCCTGACTTACGAATGTTGATCGCTGGGTAAATGCGTTTTTCTGCCGCTTTACGATCAAGGTGCAGTTCTTGGTTACCTGTACCTTTAAATTCTTCGTAGATAACTTCGTCCATCTTAGAACCGGTTTCAACCAACGCGGTGGCGATGATGGTTAAGCTACCGCCTTCTTCTACATTACGCGCGGCACCAAAGAAGCGTTTTGGTTTTTCCAATGCGTGTGCATCCACACCACCGGTCAGTACTTTACCGGAAGATGGAATCACAGTGTTGTAGGCACGGGCCAAACGGGTGATGGAGTCCAGCAGGATAACTACGTCGCGTTTGTGTTCTACCAAACGCTTGGCTTTTTCGATTACCATTTCGGCTACTTGCACGTGACGGGCAGGTGGTTCGTCGAAGGTAGAGGCAACCACTTCGCCGCGCACGCTGCGCTGCATTTCGGTTACTTCTTCTGGGCGTTCGTCAATTAACAAAACGATCAGATCACATTCTGGGTTGTTACGAGTAATGGATTGCGCAATGGTTTGCAGCAACATGGTTTTACCCGCTTTTGGCGGTGCCACGATCAAACCACGCTGACCTTTACCAATTGGGGCCATCAGGTCGATGATGCGGCTGGAAATATCTTCGGTACTGCCGTTACCTTGCTCAAGTACAAAACGCTCATTAGCAAATAGTGGCGTTAAGTTTTCAAACAGAATCTTGCTCTTAGACTTCTCTGGTGCTTCGCCGTTTACTTCACTCACTTTCAACAAAGCAAAATAACGTTCGCCATCTTTAGGTGGACGAATCTTACCGCTGATGGTGTCGCCTTTACGCATGTTGAAGCGACGAATCTGACTAGGTGATACGTAAATGTCATCAGGGCCTGCAAGATAAGAACTGCCAGCGCTGCGCAGGAAGCCAAAACCGTCTTGTAGGATTTCTAAAACGCCATCGCCGTAGATATCTTCACCGCCTTTGGCGTGACGCTTGAGGATCGCAAAAATCACGTCCTGCTTGCGGGAGCGGCTCATGTTCTCCAATCCCATGTTTTCTGCGATTTCCAGCAGCTCTGGGACGGATTTAGTCTTTAGTTCAGTTAGATTCATAGAATGCAGGTAGTGTGAGTTAAGTGAGCAGGTAAGAGAGAGTGACTAGAAAGGATGAGCTGGACGCTCAAAAACACAGTTTGAATGACTATAGACGCTTTTTTTATATGAGTCAAAGAAGCAAACAGGCACCCAGTGGTGCCTGTTTAATCGCAGCACGATTACGTCAGATTAGATAGTGCTGTCGATGAAGGCAGTCAATTCAGACTTAGTCAGTGCGCCAACTTTGGTGCCTTCGATGTTGCCGCCTTTAAACAGCATCAGCGTCGGGATACCACGAATACCAAACTT
>JBFHVZ010000106.1:0-13409 GCA_041589295.1 Pseudomonadales bacterium | reverse complement strand
GTCATCGTGACCCGTGTGGATTTAGACGACCGCAAAATTGATTTTGAACTGCTGGAAAAAACCGCCTCGGCTCGCCGCAATAAAGGCAAGCGCCCAGCCACCGAACGCAGTGCAGGACGCGGCACAAGTTATGGCGGTCAAAGCGCTGCGCAACGTCGTGATCGCAAAAAAGGTTTGCAGTCCGACTTTAACCGCGACGGCGATATCAAACCTGCCACCGGTGTGCGCAAACGCAAGCCCGTCACCAAGGCAGAATTTGATGAACAAATGAAGCGCGATTTAGGCGAAGAAAACGCAGCGGGTAAAAAGAAGCCCAAGAAGAAATTATCCAAGCGTCAGAAGCTGAACAAAGCCAGCGCCAAAAGCAAAACCGCGAAGAAAAAGCGTAAGCGCTAGAAGCTAGAAGCTAGAAGCTAGAAGCTAGAAGCTAGAAGCTAGAAGCTAGAAGCTAGAAGCTAGAAGCTAGAAGCTAGAAGCTAAAAAATTGTATACAGAATTAAATATTAACAAGGTTTAAAACGCCATTGAGCTAGTCGTTGCTTCAAGCTTCCGGCTTCCGGCGTCAAGCAACGATATGCAAGACGAAATCATTTTTGGCATTCATGCCGTGACCCATCTTTTACAACGCTCTCCCGAGCGCGTGCGTGAAATCATGGTGTTGCAAAACCGCGACGATGAAAAGCTGCAAAACATTGTCGCTATGGCCCGTGAACATTCCATCAACGTGCAAGGCGTGAAAAAAAGCACGCTAGATGAGCGCGCGGAATTAGCCCGTCAAGAAGGCGGCCACGCAAATCACCAAGGGGTGATTGCGCGCGCGAAACCTGTACAGGCGAAAGGCGAACATGATTTATTTGCCATGTTGGATCAACAAGACGCGCCTGCATTTTTATTGATTCTGGATTCCGTCACCGACCCCCACAACTTGGGCGCGTGCTTGCGCAGTTGCGATGCCGCCGGTGTGCAAGGTGTCATCGCGCCTAAAGACAAAGCCGTGGGTTTAACCGCCACCGTGAGCAAAGTCGCCTGTGGCGCGGCGGAAAGCGTACCTTTTTATCAGGTGACGAATTTGTCGCGCACCATGAAAGAACTGCAAGAACGGGGCATTTGGTTGTATGGCACCGCAGGCGAAGCCAGCAGTTCTATTTACGAAACCGACTTGCGTGGACCCATTGCCATTGTCATGGGAGCCGAAGGCAAAGGCCTACGCCGTTTAACCCGCGAGTCGTGCGATCACTTGATTAACATCCCTATGGCGGGCGAAGTCAGCTCGTTGAACGTGTCGGTTGCCACCGGCATATGTTTGTTTGAGGCGGTGCGTCAGCGTCGCTAAGTTACTGTCTTTTTCGTTTATCTTTCTCTCAGCAGCTTCGTTCCTGTCTTCTACACTTTAAGCAAAGGTTTCATTGTGACAAGAAGCGGGGCGGACGTTGCGTCAAAAACTTTCCATTCGACTGGCCATGTGGCTAGTGATCGCAGCCTTGGTGGTTCAAGGGGTCGATGTTGGCTATCGGTTGCTGGTGGATGTGCCTGCGGTACGCCAGCAGGTGATGGAAACCCTCGATAAGGTTGTGATCTCGCTGCGGCCTGTGTTGCGTGTGACCCTGACCCAGCAAGATAAGTCACTGGGACAAGCGTCGCTTAGCTCGTTCGAGCAATATCCTGTGGTACAAAGTGCTTGGTTACTGGACGCCCAAGGAGACGCCGTCGCTGCTTGGGTGCGAGGGCAAGACAGCCAAGAGCCCCCATCGGTCATTGAACATTGGCATGAGTATCGGCGCACGCTTTATCAGGACGATGCCATTTTAGGTTCCATTGTCATGCAGGTGGACCCTCACCCCCTTGAGCAGCAAGCTGTTAGTCGCGCTTGGTCGCTGTTGTATTTATCCATGTCGGTGACTTTGCTCACACTGATTATGTTTTACCTCATTACGCAAAATCTTATTACCCGCCCATTACATGCACTGGCCGATATTGTGGAGCAAGTGAACACAGAATCCATCAGCGACGAAGATCTAGATCGACTTAAACGGGTAAATGCCCGTGGTGAATTACAACTATTACGGGATGGTTTTGTTCGTTTATTGAAAACCTTGAATCAAAACATTGCCAGTCGCCAACAGGCGTTGGTGGGGTTGCGCCAGTTCGCTGAAACACTAGAAGAAAAAGTCGACGAGCGCACCGACGAATTAAAACAAGCGCTGTCGGATGTGGAGCAATCTGGTCGCGCTAAAACCGATTTTTTAAGTGTTATGACCCACGAATTGCGCACTCCATTAAACGGCATTTTGGGATTTACGGCGTTGCTAAAAAAAGGTGCAGCTGATGAGCGCACTGCAACCTTAGCGAACAACATTAGCGAGTCGGCCAGCAAACTGCTCAGTATTGTGAATGACATGATTGAGTATGTATCACTGGAAGGGGTAGAGAGTTTCACCCTGACATTATTCTCACCTGCCGATGCCGTCATTAACGCTTGTATGAATTTACAAAAAGAAGCCGACCGTAAACACATAACGCTGACCTATGAAGCGGATGTTAACTTATTAATGAAGGGGGACGGTCAGCGTTTGTCCATGGCGGTCAGACAATTAGTAAGTAACGCCATTAAGTTTACTGAGCAGGGCGGCGTGAGTGTGCGTTTGGCGCAACAAGGTGATGACATTGTGTTGCAGGTCATCGACACAGGCGTGGGGATTGATCTGAAAAATATGCAGGGCATGTTGCAGGCCTTTTCACAGGGTGACATGGGCCTAGCGCGCGCCAGTGAAGGTGTGGGGATGGGGCTGGCGATTGTCAGTCGCATCTGCCAAATTTGGGGCGCACAATTAAGTTTTGATCACAACCAACCACAGGGCACCGTAGTAACGATTCGTCTACCTGTAGAAATAAACGGTGGTTCGAGCTAACAACGGCTGCGCGGTTACAGCCCTAATTGTTTACGTAGCGCCGACAGATGTTGTTTGTTTTCTTCGCTGCTTAGCGGCACCGACACTTCTTGCGGTAATGCTTTGGTTACCGGCGCTTTTAGGTCTTCGCCTTTAATCACGCGTTCGCACAGCATTTCGTAATTGCGTTTAAACACCGGAAACACTTGGCTTTCGGGTTCGCTGCTCATGAAAAACCAGTCCGTCGCTAACCCAGCGTAATACACCGCCGGATGGCTCCATTTGTATTCGGCTTTGGGTTTGGGTGCGCGGCAGGCTTCTATATATGCACGGTGTGGATCAGGCAAGCCGTAAAGCGCAAACGCTTTGTCGCAATAGGCTTTAAAAGTTGCCAGTGGTGGTAAAAAGGTTTCGTTGGCAATGATGTCTTCGGCCACTGCCATCAATAAGTTTTTGGGATAACTATTTAAGTGCTTAGCCCATAAACGTTTAGCAATGTTGGCTTGTTCGGTGTTGGGGAAGGCTTTATAAAACTGATTGCCAAAGTTAGTGGCGAGCAAAACAAACACACCATTGATGGCTTCAATGGTGTCTGTGCTTAGCTGAACGTCATTGCGCCCAGCTTGTGTCAGCGAGTTGTTCTGCAACGCTTGTATTTGCAACGTAGTCTCGTTGAGAAGTTTGTCCATTTAAGCGTTTACTCCACAAGTGTTTAGCGTGTTGCAAAAATTTGCTGTTCCACGATGTGTGCAACTGTTTGCTGTCGCGCCAGTATAAAACAAATTCTTGCACCAGACTTTGCGCAAACGCGCGATCAATGCTGGCCATGGCCAAAATTTCGTAGACATCCTCGGCGGGTTGCCAGCCGTCTTTCATGGGTACAGGGTCAGTTGGGTTGGCCAATGATGCGCTGTAATGGGCCCACTGACGGCGCACCCAAGATACAAACTTGGTGTTCCATGTATCGTGCGCGTCGCCTTTTTCACGCCAGTACAAAATAAATTCGCTAATGCAGTCTTGAATAAAACGCGGGTCTACTCCGGCTCGCGTTAATATTTCGAGAGTATCATCGTCGGGTTGCCACTCGCGAGTCATGGCGGTGCGCCGCTGCTTATCCTGATTAAATATAGCGTCTGTACTAACCGGGTTTGGACGCTCGCTCGCGCTGCGCATGGGTACCACAGCCGTGGTCGCAGGTGATGCAGGCTTGGCGGGTGTGTTTACGTTTGTATTGGTCGGCGCAGTGGTTGTGTTATTGCCATTGTGTGACTGGCTTTGAGCGCGCTGTTGGCTGAGTAGGTATTCGTGGCGTTTCTTCACAAAGCGAATAAACATAGTGGCCCAACTGGCGGCCAATGTGCCTTGTGATTGGTGATACAACACAAACTCTTGAATTTGGTTTTGCGCGAACTGTTTAGCAATGCCCAAGGTTTCGTGAATATAGCGAATCGTGTCTTGATCAGGTCGCCAGTTCGTGGCGATTGGGGCTTTGTGCTGCAGTTGTGCAGCTTTGTACGCTTGTTGAGTAGGTGACTGCGCAGCCGCGGTAGCATTAAAACTAAAATACAGTTGTTCGCGCTCGCTGTGACTGGCGGTATGCGCAAACTGCACCGCACCCTTGTCGCTAAGACTTTTTAAAATGCGCTTGATGTCCAGGTCCGACCAGAATGGCAGCCATTTACGTAACGTGGCTTTGTCCATGGCCAACCAGTCGCCCGCCTGCTGAGCCTGTACCGAACGGGCACCATCGTTGAGGGCCTGACGCACGATGGCTTCTTCTAGACCTAGGGTGGTGGCCAAGCTGGGGGAGACCACCAACATGCGCTCTGGGATCAGACTATGGGACATAAGTGATTGTTACTACTAGTGTTATGGGTATTCGCAAGACCCGATAGATTTGTTGTACGCGAACAAAGGGTGCGATAATTCGGCGAACCGACAAGTTTATCATCCAAACGACGGCTTAGATAAGCCCTTCGTTGACTCACGCACTAGCATCACAGGCCCACATCACCATGGCAAGAGCCACCCAAGCCATTATTCATCTTCCTGCCCTCGTCCATAATTACCAATTGGCTAAGCAGCAGGCCCCTGCGGCGCAGGCGTTTGCGGTGATTAAGGCCAATGCCTATGGTCACGGGCTGGCTGAGGTTGCGAAGGGATTGGCAGAGCAGGCAGACGGCTTTGCAGTGGCCTGTGTCGAAGAGGCTGATCAAATTCGTGCCGCAGGTGTGCGTCAGCCCATCATGGTGTTGGAAGGGCCATACGACCAAGCCGAGTGTGCCCACGCCGCCCAACAAGGTTATGAGCTTGTGCTGCATCAGGCCGAACAACTGACGTGGCTTGAAACAATCAATCGCCCACTAAGCCTGTGGATAAAAGTCGATACTGGCATGCATAGATTAGGCTTCGCCATGGATGAAGTAAGGGATGTCGTGCAACGGTTACAACAACCACTGGCCAACGGCCAACAGCACCAGCTGGGTTTGCTCAGCCATTTTGCTTGTGCCGACGACAGTACTGCCGCGTTTAATCACACTCAGCTTTCGCGTTTTCAAACCTTGGCGGATTTGAATCTGCCCATGAGCATGAGCAACAGCGCCGCCATCATCCATATGCCGTTGGCCCACGGGCAACGTCTGCGCCCCGGCATCATGCTTTACGGCGGTTCGCCGCTATTAAATACACCTGCGCACACCTTGGGGTTACAACCTGTGATGACGCTGCGCAGTGAGATCATTGCCCTGCACGACCTCAAGGCGGGCGAAACCGTTGGCTATGGCCAAACTTGGCTGGCCCCACGGGAGTGCCGAATTGCGGTGGTGGCCATTGGCTATGGCGATGGCTATCCCAGATTGGCACCTAACGGCACCCCAGTTTGGCTCAGAGGGCAGCGCGTTCCGTTGGCCGGTCGCGTCTCCATGGACATGATTACCCTAGATGTGACCGATGTTGAAGGCGTCGCCCTAGGGGATGAAGTTGAACTATGGGGAGCAAATATATCGGTGGATGAAATAGCCGATATTTGCCAAACCATTTCCTACGAACTCTTCTGTCAGGTGACGCCGCGCGTGCCGCGGGTTTATCGCCATCATGCTAATGTGATTTAGCGCCGTCACTTCGACCAACACCCGCCACAGTCCGTCGTTTATCGTCTACGCTTGATGTAGAGCACTTATGGTTAGAGCGCCTAACGATAGAACGATTATTGACGTGCATCCACGATGGGCTGTTCACTCTTTAATCAGATTTTTAGGTTGAGGCGTTCAATAGCGTCAACGTGCAGCGAATATTGAACGATTGTTCGCAATTTTTAAGAAAAATGGCGTGCATTTGGGGTATAATGCGCGCCCCAGAAAATTGCTTGGCGGCAAAAACGGCCAGGCAGCCCTGCCAAAAAGGCACTGAACAAATCACAGTGTCGTGTCGATCTTGGGCGAACCCCAAAGACGGCAAAGAAGTGCGCACCGGCCAATCATGCTCATGGCTATACGTTGAAGCTGATTTACAAGACGCACATAGGTAGCGGGCATAGTTTTCATTTTATAGAGAGATTGAAAACCCATGACAGTGAAAACAGTAGATGTCTTAATGGTCGGAGCGGGTGCCATGAGCAGCACCTTGGCAATGCTACTTAAGCAATTGGACCCTTCCCTCAAAATCGCCATAGTTGAGCGATTAAAAACCGTAGCAAAAGAAAGTACCGACGGCTGGAACAACGCCGGAACCGGTCACGCCGCATACTGCGAACTGAACTACACCCCAGAAGATGGCAAAGGCAATGTCAATATTTCTAAGGCCTTGTCGATCAACGCTGCGTTCGAACTATCCTTGCAGTTTTGGTCCTATTTAGTGAACTCCGAAGTGCTACCCGCACCGAGCAAGTTTATTAACCGCACCCCCCATTTAAGTTTTGTTTGGGGCGAAAAAAATGTCGCCTTCCTACGCAAGCGCTACGAGCTAATGAGTGCCCACCATTTATTTGAAGGCATGGAATACAGCGAAGATCCAGAAGTATTGAAAAAGTGGATGCCACTGGTGATGGAAGGGCGTGACCCGAAAGAACCTGTTGCGGCTACTTACATGCGTCGTGGCAGCGACGTGGATTTTGGTTCGCTGGCCCGTTACATGGTGAACCACTTATCCAAACAAGACGGCTTTGAGTTGATCTTGCACCACGATGTTGAAGACCTAAAGCGCAGCGAAAAAGGCGGTTGGTCTGTATTGGTTGAAGATCGTGGCACCAATGACAAAACCCGTATTCGCGCTGACTTCGTCTTTTTAGGTGCCGGTGGCGGTGCATTGCCGCTGTTGCAAAAATCCGGCATTGAAGAAAGCAAAGGCTATGGTGGCTTCCCGGTTTCAGGTCAATGGTTAGTGTGTACCGACACCACAGTGGCGGATCAACATCACGCTAAGGTCTATGGTAAAGCGGCCATCGGCGCGCCCCCAATGTCTGTACCGCACTTGGATACCCGTGTGATCAACGGCCAAAAAGCCCTGTTGTTCGGTCCGTTTGCAGGGTTCACCACTAAGTTTTTGAAAAAAGGCTCCATTCTGGATTTGCCTGCGTCCATTCGTGGTAACAACCTAATGCCTATGATGTCCGTGGGCGTTAACAATATGGACCTAACCCGTTACTTGATCAGTGAAGTATTCCAATCTGACGGTGCACGTATGGATTCCCTGCGTCAGTACTTCCCGAATGCCAAAGACGAAAACTGGTCGCTGGCGGATGCGGGTATGCGTGTTCAAATCATCAAGAAAGATGAAAAGGGCAAAGGCAAACTGGAATTCGGTACCGAGATTGTCGCGGCGAAAGACGGCAGCATTGCTTCTTTGTTAGGTGCTTCACCGGGTGCGTCCACTGCCGTGGCGGCCATGATCGACGTGATTGAAAAGTGCTTCAAAGACCGTCTAGAAAATGGTGACTGGAAAGCGCGCTTAAAAGAAATGATCCCATCTTATGGTGAGTCGTTGGTAGACGATGGCGAGCTGTTGAAGCGCGTGCGTCAAAATACCCTGACGACTTTAGAACTGGACGCTTAAAGGCTGAAAGGGCTGAATGAACAGCCTGACTTATTCTAGCGTCTGTTGACGGAGCCGGTTGAGCGATCAACTGGCTTTTTCGTTTCTGGTTTTGGGAGGTGCTTAGTGTGGCGCTTAGTATGGCGCTTTGGGTTGTGGAATCGTTGGATCGTGCTTTGGTTCGTAATGGTGTTTACTCATTGCCGCCAAGCCATTAGCATTGTGGCCTTGTTTTTTTCTGTACGAATATCAGTGCGGAACAAAACTTGCCTTGATTGAAGGGCGCATAAGAGGTCGACGCGGCCCAACCTCAGTGATGACGACAGTCAGCGCGCATTGAGGTAACAATAAATCTAATTCGACGCGTTCTTTCAAGGATGTAGTGCATGTATCCAAAAGCTGTCTTGGTGTGTTTGTTGTGTATCTGTTGTGGGGTTGTACAGGCCGAACCAAGGGAGCAACAACAGGATGAATCCTGGGGCTGGAAAGCCGCAGTGGTCACCAGTGTGCTGCTTACCGTTGCGACCAATCCCATTCATGCCGACAAAGGCGGCATGGCATTCCAAACATCCAATGATGCCGGTGCGCTTAAAATGATGTTCCGCTGGCACCCAGAAGAAGCACTGGCCCGAGTGGGCCCACTCAGCATCAGCAATTACTACCACCTCGCCTACGCCAAATGGCAAAGTTACGACGACAGCACGCAGACGGGTGCGAACAATGTGCTTGAGTTTATTCCGACGTTTCGCATTGGCTGGAGCGAAAACAGCTTTTTAAGTTATGTGGAAACCTCAATAGGTGTGGCGTTATTTTCCGCCACACAAATCAATGAACGTCACTTTGGTAGTAATTTCCAGTTTACAGATTCGCTGGCGTTTGGAGGTTATGTTGATCGTTGGGACTGGTCCTTTCAGTTTCAGCATTATTCCAATAACTCCATTGAGTTACCGAACAACGGCATTAACTTTTATAACTTCAACCTGACCTACGCTTATTGATAGAGCCGCCGTTGTAAAACGACGGGCTCAATCTGCACGCCGCTAGTTCGTACTGCTGACGAATAGCGAGTGCCCCACAGGACTTAAGAATTAGCCCTGTGAGTCTCTAAGTAACGAATGGCCTCCGATACCGCCATACGTGCCTTCTGATGTATCTCGTCCAATTCATGCCCTGACATATAAAACACCATATCCACTTCGTGTCTAAAATAACGACTGGGTAAGTTATTCAGTGCTAAGCACGTCAGGTCCACCAATTGGTCTTCGCTAAACCCTTTAGGGCGCGCCATATCCTCAATGGCCTCGATGACCTTGAGCTCGTAATAGTTGTGAATTTGATCGCGAATGGACATTGCAGAAATCCTCTGCTGAGTTCACTCTTAGAGTATAGACCACTGGCGGTAGAGCGAGTCGCGCTGATGCACGTCAACTTACCCTAGGCTGAGGAGGAGTAGCCTTAATGCGTACAAGGAGGCAACTATGCTTGATTTAACCTACATACAAAAACAGCTCATGGCTAAGCGAACCGAGCTGGAATTGCGTATCGAAAAACTCAAAGCCGACCAGTTACGCCTGTCTGGCCCTTTGTCTGCAGACTCCGGCGAACGTGCTCAAGAAATTGAAAATGATGAAGTGGTCGATGCGTTATACGATGAAACCGAGCACGAATTGAATCAAGTGCGTCGCGCCTTGGTGCGCTTGAAGCAGGGTGAATATACCCAGTGTGAAGCCTGCGGGGAAGAGATCAACCACGATCGCCTAAAGGCGCTGCCGTACACTTCTCTTTGCATAGAATGCACTGAGTAGCGCAAGGGTATCGTTCAGCCCGAGCCTTTCCATTTAGACTTAAAGGTTCGGGCAGAAAGACTCGGGGTATTTTGCCAAGTTTCGAATGACCTTTAACTGGCAGCCACAAACGCATCCGCAAAAATGTCACCCATATTGGCCCCACTTAAAAAACACTGCTTTTTAAGCTTTTTCACAAAACTCTCAGCCCCACATAAATACACTTGATAGCCCTTGGTATCGGCGATTTTGCTTTTTATTAGGCTATAAATATCGGCCTGTTCAATATGCTGGTCGTTCGATGCTTGTTGCAAACAAACGCGGTGCAGTTGCACGTTGCTATGGTCTTGGGCCAAACCGTTTATTTCGTCAATTAAATAGTGGCCAGATAAGTCTTTAGCGCCGATAAACAAATTAATTGGGCCTTGATGTTGATTCGCCAAGGCGGATTTTAAAATTCCTAGCACAGGTGCAAGCCCTGTGTTCATAGCTGCCAGTAATAATGGCGTGGATTGATCGGCCGTTTTTAAATAACACTCACCTTGCGGACCTTGAACTTGTAGCTCATCACCAAGTTGAACTTGATTCATAACCCAGTCGCTAAACAAGCCCGCTTCAATGTGTTTAATGTGGAACTCCAACACGCCGTCTTGTGGCAAGCTGGCAATGGAATAACTGCGCATAACGCCTGCTGGGTTTTTAAGGTTTACAAATTGGCCCGGCTTAAAATCAATATCGGCTTCAACCTGTAGACGAATAACCGAGGGCGACAATAATTCTTTTGCTACAACGCGGCCACTGACCATAGGTTGGCCAACCGGCTCGCTGGAAATAAACAGAGCATCACTGGGATGGCACTGGCAAGCAAGAAAATACCCTTGCTTTGTTTGAGTCTCGGTTAGGCCTTTTTGCGCAGCAGGGGGGATGACACCGTCAGTGGCTTGCAACATACAGCTTTGGCAAACACCGCTTTTACAGCCAAAATTCACGTCGATCTTGTGATTGAGTAAGCCGTCTAGTACCGACTCGTCATCACGTAACGGAACTTCTGTTTGATCATAGTAGACGACGGTCATGGGAAATACTCTCGAGGGAATGGTGAATCAATAAATCAATATTTTTAGCAATAAGGAACGCTGGACACTTAATTAGCTATATTCGCTTTCTATTAGTCCTTATTGGCGCTCTACCAGATTGTTTGTCAATAATATTCTGGACGCATGGAATGTGCGTCCAGTAGTACTAAAAGTGTCGCAGCGATGCGTTTTGGTCGAACGCTTACTTGTTTAGCACGTCGTCCTTCACGCTTAAAGCCACGCCAACTACTTGATCAATCAAGTTTTGTGGTACTGACAGTTCTTGCAAGGTACCAACAAGATTTTCAGCCACAGCGTTGAAGTGCTCTTCGGTTAAGTTCATGTGTTTGTGCGCTTCACGCATGTCTTTGCCCGTGTAGTTATTCGGGCCGCCAAATGCCATGGTTAAAAATGCTTTTTGCTTAACGTGCTGCGATTCCATATCAATAGTGTCGAAGAAGTGCGAAATGCGATCGTCCGACAGTACCTTGCGATAAAAAATATCCACGGCAGCGTTTACGGCAGCTTCGCCACCAATTTGTTCAAAAATAGATTCGGCTTTGGTTTCAGTGGGTTCAACAACTTCTGACATGGTTGTATCTCCTTTTAGTTTTTTCATTAACTTGCTAAATAGACTTTCTTTTTTAACGGGCGCAGTGGCTTCGGTCATGGTTCGTTCCTCGTTTTAATTTGGGTATGGTTGAATTCGGTATAAGTTACTTATTTGCATTAATTGGTCTGCACTTGGCTCATCATGTATCCAATGGCCAGTCTGATTTCCGTCTCAGTTAGCGCATCGTTGCCGCCTTTGGCTGGCATGAGCCCGTAACCATTCATGGCATGGCTGACCAACGTGTCTATACCTTGCTCAATTCTTGGTCCCCACATTTTTTTATTGCCGATAATAGGCGCACCGTTAATGCCCTGCCCATGGCACACCTTGCAGTTTGACTTAACGATGTTCATGCCCTGTGTGTGGTCGGGACCACTACTGCATCCGACGAGCGCCAGATTGGCACATACGAGGATGAAAATGACGTTTACTTGTTTTAAAAAAGCCGACATATGAGTACTTCCTCTAAACATGAACTTTTATTCCGTCGTTAAGTTATCGCGTCCCTGCTTCATCAAGTAGGGCAAGATGAATTTAAGGCTCTCTCTAACAATTGCTTCGTTTAAAGCGTAATCGAAGTTAATTGTTATAAAGAGGTTTAGATTGGAACGCGGATCACTACGCCACCCATAACATCACCCACTTTAAAGTCTGTCTTAGGTGAATCTTTATGTTCGTTGTGACAGGTGCTACAAGCGTCCGACACGGCAACGTCCGGATAAACAGCGGTGAAGTAGGTAACGTCACCTAGTTTTTCTTCGCCGTAGAAGTTTTCGCCTGGGTTTTTGTTGATGTATTCAAGGCCTTCTTTTTCCATGGCGGTGCGCGGTGCATTTTGCGCATTGATTGGCCATAGGGATTGTAAGCTGTAGGTGAATTCGTCGGTCATTTCAGCAACGGCTTCTGCACCGGCGCGGAACATTTGCGCAGGCAGTAGAGTACCGTTTGGAATATCTTTCCAGTGTTCGTCTGGTTTAACCACGTTGGCACCAGCAGGTCCTAAACGTTTTACTACCAGTTTGGTGTAGTTGGTGCGGTCTGCTTTCATTACGGCAAATAAAGAATCCGTGTACAGCTTAGGTGCAATACCTTTTTGCTCTGGCTCGCCACAGGCAGACAGAAGTAAGGTTGAGGCAACGGCGGTCGCCATTAGTGCTTTTTTCATGGTTCTCTCCACAGGTCTTTTTCAGGTCTTCTTTCAAATAGTTAGGTTCTTATTTGCGTGTTACGGACGGTTAAGTTCGTAACTGGCGTTATTGTTACTGCGAACCTCGGGGCAAACTGCTTACTTACTGCCCTGACTGGTCGATTATTCTTCGGGCTGTTAATAGAGTGATTTCAATAAGCGTGCCATCAGAAAAGCCTGTTTTATATGTTCGAAATAGAGGCATGCTTTAAGCGGTGGTTGCACTTTAATAATCCTTTTTTAAAAAGGGGTTCTTTAAAATTGGCTTAATTTTGGTGCTTTTTTCTCGCATTTTTTGTGTATATAAGCGCTTTACTGAATATTGGTTATGAGAGAAAAAGGTCTTATTGAATTGCTCAATAAAGTAATTGAAAGTGATTTTCATTTGTCGACTGGAGAAAAATCACTGCACCAAATGCAGTCTTCTTAAGTTTTAAAAAAGTGCCCAAATGCGGGTCCACATTTATTGCGTCACCTCAGTAAAAAGTCCTGAATGTGCACCGAATGCGATTCGTTGTGCTGCAATTGAGTGCTTGGGTGTGAAGAAAAACCGCTGATTAACGGGCATTTTTATTAGAGTTGGACGTCGGGTGACATGTGTGTTTAGTCGGGAGTCAGACGTCGGGGGCCGGACGCCAAGACAGCTTGAAGCTTGAAATTAATCTGGCTTGAAGCTTGACGCTTGACGCCGGAAGCGCGAAGCAAAACCATCTTGGTAGCTTCTAGCTTCTAGCTTCTAGCTTCTAGCTTCTAGCTTCTAGCTTCTAGCTTCTAGCTTCTAGCTTCTAGCTTCTAGCTTCTAGCTTCTAGCTTCTAGCTTCTAGCTTCTAGCTT
>JBFHVZ010000105.1:0-13420 GCA_041589295.1 Pseudomonadales bacterium | reverse complement strand
TACAGCGACGATTTAGTATTCGGCTTCGGTGCTAGTACCATGACCAATGGTTTGGGTGTGGGTTGGGGCTTGGCCGATGAAAACAGTTTGGCGTTTGCATCCATGGGTTGTCGGCGATTCAGTTCAGCTACGGGTGCGTCTTGTGGTGTAGGTGTCAGTTACTCTCAAACCATGCCCATTGGTGACCCAGGTCATCACGGTTGGCAAGTCGGCTACAACTTACAACATCGTCGTGGTGATTATGACGATGATTACATTCAAGAGGATGACGCGTGGGTTAACCGCCCCTATGTTGGGTACCAATATTTCACCCACGGTATTCAACAACGTACAGGGGTTATCGGTGTTAGCCTCTCGCCAAATACGCTGAGTTTAGATTTTGGTTATCTGTGGCGTTAGACTTTTTTAGCTGGTTAACCATTTGCTGATCAAACTCTCAAATTGACAAACCATTAGTATCTAGTTTCGCGCAAGAGCAGCAAGCCTGTTACCCGCAGTCAACGACTTGCAACCCAAAGTCAGGCTGTCCCGCAGTAGAACTCCTACCATGGTGGTATTCACTTCCATGGTAAGGAGTCTCCATGAATCTCCCTTCGACGTTTCAGTTTCAAGATCTCGAACAATTTAAACAAGCCGACTGTTTAGGTGCGAAATTGCCCATGGGGCAAATGGCTTTGTTTGATCGCATTTTAGAGATCAACAACAGCGGCGGTCAGTTTGGTAAAGGTGAAGTCATTGCCGAATACGACATCTCGCCGGACAAATGGTTTTTTGGTTGTCACTTTGCCGGTGACCCAGTGATGCCCGGTTGTTTAGGCTTGGATGCGCTATGGCAACTGGCGGGTTTTTATTTATCTTGGTCGGGTTTTCAAGGCAAAGGCCGTGCACTGGGCAGTGACCAAGTGCGATTCTTTGGGGAGATTTTACCAACCACCCGTGTGGTGAAATACCATGTGCAGGTGCGTCGTATTATTAAAAAAGACCTCACCATGATATTGGCCGACGGCGATGTCTATGCCGATGGTAAGCATATTTATTCTGCCGAAAAACTGCGTGTTGCGGTGCTGCCCAAGCACGGAGGTTTATCATGATCTTGCGCGAGCACGTTCGTCCCAAGCGTGTGGTGGTGACCGGCATGGGTATCGTATCCAGCTTGGGTAATGACATCCCCACCGTGTTGCAGGCGCTGCAACTACAAACCTCGGGACTGGCACACGATGCGGACCACGCCGAACAAGGCTTGCGCAGCACGGTAACGGGGCGGATTAATTTGGATCTGGCAGCATGCATCGACAAACGCATTTTGCGGTTTATGGGTGATGCGTCTGGTTACAGTTATTTGGCTGCGCAACAGGCCATTGCCCAAGCGGGTTTAACACCACAGCAGGTGAGTCACCCACGCACCGGTTTAATGATGGGGGCGGGTGGTGCGTCCACTTGGAATGTCATCGAGTCTGCGCAGATTCTACAAAGCAAAGGCATTAAACGTGTCGGCCCGTATCGGGTGACGCGCACCATGAGCAGCGCCATAAATGCCAACTTGGCAACGCAATTTAAAATCAAAGGCGTGAACTACGCAGTGACATCGGCCTGTGCCACCAGCGCCCATTGCATTGGCGTGGCGGCACAACAAATTCAACTGGGCGCGCAAGACGTTATGTTGGCTGGTGGCGGTGAAGATTTACATTGGAGTCTGTCATTACTGTTTGATGCCATGGGTGCCATGTCGACTCAGTTTAATGACCGCCCTGAGCAAGCCTCGCGTCCGTTTGATGGTCAACGAGATGGCTTTGTGATTTCTGGTGGCGCTGGGGTACTGGTGCTGGAAAGTCTCGACCACGCACTTGCGCGCGGTGCCAACATACTGGCCGAACTCACAGGCTTTGGTGCCACGTCAGACGGACAGGATATGGTCGCGCCCTCGGGCGAAGGGGCCATTCGCTGCATGCAGCAAGCACTCAGTTCGGTGGAAGGGGATATCGACTACTTAAATGCCCACGGCACGGGCACGCCAGTGGGTGATCGGGTGGAATTAAACGCCATAAAAACCGCGTTTACCCAGCACACTTTACCTGCCGTAAGTTCTACCAAGGCGTTAACCGGTCATGGTTTGGGCGGCGCAGGTGTGCACGAGGCCATTTATTCGTTGCTCATGTTGCAGCACGGTTTTATCTGCGGCACCGCTAATTTGGATGCGCCCGATGAAGCCGCGGCGGGTTTGGATCTGGTCACGACAAATCGTACGCAAACCTTACAACGGGTAATGTCCAACAGCTTTGGCTTTGGCGGTACTAACGCCAGTTTGGTGTTTGAGCGCTGCCGTTAACTAAAGCGCAGCGGTTAAATGAAGCGCTGACGTATATCATGGATGGGTCGTGTTTCATGCCCGCGGGCGCGCAAAGGCGCGCCAGCTGGTTGAAAGTTTTGTCCCGGTCGATCTAGCATGTGCGCTTTATAAAACAAGGGCGACCACACCATGGCCACCGTGTCGGTTTCATCTGCCAATGCCATCTTGAGCTACCTGCACGAGCAAGCACAGCTGAATGACAACAAACGTCGTCAGCTATTGCAGTCACTCAATATTGACGAAGCGGTGCTCGCACAACTGGATGCGCGACTGAGCACTGCGCAGTACCACGGTCTTTGGCAACAAGCGCAGGCTTTAACCCAAGACCCAGCCATTGGCGTGCACTTGGGGTTATCGACCAGTACCGAGCACATGAGTTTGGTGGCCAGTTTATGGCGACACAGTGATACCGCCGAACAGGGTTTTGCCCACTACGCAAAATACGCCGCCTTATTAAATGCCGGTTTGGATGTGCGCTTTGAACAAGGCGCTAGCCATTCGCACATGCGTTACACCCAATTGCAATCCGACGCCTACTGCATTGCCGACATGGAGCGCACTCTGATTTTAGGCGCGTTGCGCGCCCGTCGTTTATACGGCGACGATGTGCAACTCACCCGTGTGGCGTTTCAACATGAGCGCCCAGCCTATGCCGAGTTATACGACAGCATTTTTAATTGCCCCATCCACTATGGCCAACCCCATTGCGTCATGACATTTTCCAATGATTATTTGCAGCGCATTCCCCGCGAACATAATCCCTATGTGCTTAACGCATTACGCGGGCAAGCCGATGCTTGGTTGAGTCGCATCATGCAACACGCCACCACTAAAAAAGTAATGTCGTTGCTGGGTGCCAAATGGCCGCTGGCGGATTTCAATGTGGTGGACGTTGCGCAACGCTTGAACATGAGTCGGCAGACCTTGTATCGCCGATTAAAATCCGAAAACCAAACTTTCAAAGACTTGCTTGACCAAGTACGGCAATCCAACGCCATGGCGCGCATTCGCGATAGCCAGTTATCGTTGAGTGAACTGGCTTACGATTTAGGTTTTTCTGAAGTCAGTGCATTTAACCGCGCTTTCAAACGCTGGACCGGCGAAAGCCCAAGCCATTATCGTCAAGCGCGGTTGGTCACTGGTTAGGGTTGATCGTTATCGACAAATAATGTGTAAGGCGTAGTGCTGTTAATGGTCATAGCCGATTTACTCCAAGTGCTGGCAAACCCATGTTGGACAAACTGATTGACGCTGGCTGCAACATCATCAAAGAAATGATCCGGCGTTGTCTGGCAGTTTGTGCAGACTGGGCAATGACCATCGCAGAAACTGCAATGAAAGTATTTTGGTGCGTAGCCACAAGGTCCCCAAGAATATTTCGTGTTTACGCGATAAAACGCGCGACGATCGCGGCTGCGTTGATAAGTGCCTTTAGCGGCATCATTGATCGTCACAAAACAGGTGGTTTTGCTGAAGCCCCAATACAAGGCGGGCACATGTACGTCATCCGTGTCTTTGGCGTTGTAAGGGTCGATACTAAAAATACCATCTGCTAAACCCGCATGGTGAGCCACCGCATTTTGTGCGGCTTGTCCGCCTGCCGAGTGGCCGCCCATAATCCATTTATCAATAATTTGGCATCGGTCGTTAGGTAACCATTGTGTAAGTTGCACTTTGATCTCTTCGGCTAAGCGATAAAACTTATGTTCGTCAGTTTTCATAAGTTGCCCGGGTGCATGGTCCATCACCACAACCACATGGCCGTACTGGCTAATGCGAGAAGAAAGTTTGTCATAGCCACTGGCGCTCATTGCAGTCCCCACGCCTAGCAAAAATGCCGTACATTGTGGCTGAGCTTGATCGGGAAAATGAACTCGTACGTTACCGGCGTCTGTTTTCTTGTCGACACTGTCAGCCCAAGCGGAAAAGGGGTTGGCAAGTGCAATAGCGGTAACTAGCCATCCGAGGTAAATGAAAAAACGCATCATTGTGGTCATCCTTAAAATGAGAAAGGGAGACCATGACACCATGTTGTATCTAACGCGTATTGAGATGAACCGTCATTCATTTGTTAGAACATGACATTGTTGTCGGGATTGCGTAATTCACCGAGTGGCAGCGAGAAAATATTCAGGTAGCTTTAGCCACTGGCATATTAAAAAGAAAAATAAAAAACGTGAGTGCCTATACAGCTTGCCGTGGTTTTGTACAAAACGTATTGAGTGTAATTGACGCACTCGCACTGGATAATCAAAAGCAAACCCTCGATTACGTGAGATTCAACGCACACGAATCACGGGTGCCTATCGACAACTTGGTAGCGGCGCTAGATGCGCTGCAATGCGCGCATAAAGCGCAATCTATTGGTATTGCCATTGGATCACGTTTACCGCCTTCCTGCTTTAACCTGCTCGGCCATTTGGTGTTAAGCAGTCAAACGTTAAAACAAGCACTGGAATTTTTAGAGGATTATCACAAACTCGTGCTGAGTCAGGGGCAGATTCATGTGCATCAAGATCACCAGCAGACAACCCTATCTTGGGAGCCCAATGTGTCGGCGGGTGAACCTGTTTTGATTGAGATGGTATTTGCCGCTATATGGAAATTCGGCGCTTGGGCAACAGGACAATCCGCTGCTTTTACGCGCATTGATTTCAATTACAAACAGCCAGACTATCACCAAGAGTTAGAATTACTTTTTGGTTGTTCTATCCGTTACGAAATGCCACGTAGTGCAATTGTGTTTCCAAGTGCGTGGTTGCATTTATCTATGCTGTCTTGCAATCAGGCAGTGAGCCAATTGCTGCTGACCAATGCCGAAGAGGCGCTATTTGCACTGACAAAGACCGATAGTACATTAGTAAAAATTAGAACTTGGTTACAACAGGTGGATGAAATCACCACCTTGTCGTTATACACACTTGCACAGCAATTACACATGAGCGAACGTACGTTACAGCGCCGGTTAAGTGCCTGCGATACCAGTTTTAAAAAAGAATTGGTAGGTGAAAAATTAAGGCGCTCACGTCATTTAGTTAAACGCAGTGATCGTTCTTTGTGTGATATTGCCCATGCATTGGGGTATTCGGAACAAAGTTCATTTTCTCACGCGTACAAAAAGTGGTTTGGCGTTACGCCGCAGGATGATCGTAATGCGTTAAGCCTTGACCTCATTAAATAATGCCGCATTTTGATTGTGATACTTTTGTTATAACTGCGTGAAAACCCCGTGAACTCTTCCCGCTAGCCTGTGAACATGAAATCCAAAACGGATTTCCATTCACACACACGCTAATTAAAAAAGGGAAGCTCACATGAACCTGCCAACTCTACTGCGCGCATTGCCGCTGTCTCTGTTATCCACCGCTGCGTTTTCTCAAACCATAGATATTCACATCACTAACTTAACGCAAGGTATGCATTTCACGCCCTTGTTAGTCAGTGCCCATGCTAGCGATGCGCAATTGTTTACAGCTGGGCAGCCCGCCAGCACCGCGTTAGCCACCATGGCAGAAGGTGGCGACATTTCATTGTTGGTCGCCGAAAGTGCCAGCACCGCCGTCAATGTAGAAAACCCAGCGGCGGGTTTATTAGCCCCTGCGGCCAGCACCCAGATTATGGACTTGGACACCCAAGACAATACCCAGCTTTCTATTGTTGCCATGATGCTGCCCACCAATGATGGCTTCGTCGGCTTAAACAGTTGGACTATTCCAGAAACCGCAGGCACTTATACGGTTTATCTCAATGCCTATGACGCAGGCAGCGAAGCCAACGACGAAATCATCAACGGTGCCGGTGCGTTAGGCGCTGCGGGGATTCCCATTGCGCCCGCAGGTAATGGCGGTACAGGTGCGTCAGGCGTCACCAGCATGGAAGCCAACGAAACCGTCCACATTCACCGCGGTAATGTAGGCGATGCCGACCTTGAAGGGGGCATCAGTGATGTGGATAGCCGAGTGCACCGCTGGTTGAATCCAGTGGCCAAAGTCGAAATTACGGTTAAGTAAGGAGCGCCCAGTATGAACACCTTAAAACTGTGCGCAAAACCGCTGTTGATTTCAGTGGCTGCGCTGACGCTGGCCGCGTGCGGCGGCAAAGACGATGATGACATGATGATGTATCAGTATGACGTCACCATCACCAATTTAAGTTACAGCCAACCGTTTTCACCGCTGGCCGCTGTGTTACACGGCAACGACTACCAGCCTTGGCAACTGGGTGAAGCCGCCAGTGCCGGTTTAGAAAATCTAGCGGAAAGTGGTGACAACAGCGGCTTTTTGCAAGAAGCCACAGACATGAGCTGGGCGCAGCAATCGTCAACGGGCGTCTTACTGCCGAGCAATCAAGCCACGCTGCAACTCATGGCCATGGTGAATGACGAAGATAAAGCGCAGCTACAGCTGAGCTTAGCCACCATGTTGGTCAACACCAACGACGCCTTTACCGGCATCAACAGCTTGGACCTGTCTTCGCTTGCTGAAGGCGAACAAGTGCAACACGACTTGTATATTTATGATGCCGGCACCGAAGCCAATAGCGAAGCCGTGGGGACTATTCCCGGTCCGGCCGATGGTGGAGAGGGCTATAACGCAGCTCGTGATGACGTGAACTATGTGGCCATGCACCCAGGTGTGGTAGGGCGCGATCACGTGGGCGAAGCGCAGGCGGTTTCGCCGTCGGTACTGAGCAGCGCTCATACCTTCGACCAGCCCATCGCCCGACTTACGGTACGTCGGACACAATAGTCGTCGGTTTTCGCCAACTGTTGGCACCTTTTTTAAGTTTGTGGGTCAGACACCGGCGCGCGATAAAACGCGCGGGTCGAGACCCAAGCTTAAAAAGTATTAAGGTGCCGCCATGGATAAACGTCTACTCGTAATTGAAGACGATGATGACATTCGTCGTTTAATACAGATGAATCTTTCAGACTTACATTATCAAGTGGATGCTTGTGCAGACGGCCAACAGGGTTTGCAGGCGGCGTTAAACCATTCGTACCATGCCATCGTGCTGGATATTAATTTACCCCATGTGGACGGCTTGGATATTTGTCGTACCTTGCGCGCACAGAGTTTATACACACCCATATTGATGCTCACCGCCCGTGACAGCGAAGCGGATCGCATCATTGGATTAGAAATGGGCGCAGATGATTATTTAGTGAAACCGTATAGCGTGCGTGAATTGCAAGCGCGCACTAAAGCGTTGTTGCGCCGTGCTGATTTATTTGCGCAAACGCAAACCAATACAAGCGTAAATACACAAACTGAGATTTTGCGCTTTCGAGATTTAACCCTAGACGAACAAAAACGCTCCGTCACACTTGCCGGTCGAGCCGTTGAATTAACCAGTCGAGAATTTGAATTGCTGAGTTTTATGGCGAAGCAGCCAGACCGCGTTTTTAGTCGCGCTCAGTTACTGGACCAAGTGTGGGGTTATCAACACTCGGGTTACGAACACACAGTGAATTCACATATTAATCGCCTGCGCAATAAATTAGAGAAAGACCCTGCAAACCCGCAATACGTGATGACGGTGTGGGGCGTTGGTTATAAATTTCATGCGGCTTAATTTGTTCTCCTCGTTTTTTAGTAAGTTATCGCTGAGTTTAATTTTAAGCTTTGTGCTGGTGGGTGTGATGCTGTTATGGCTCGCGCAATACCTTAGTCAGCGTTACCAACACGAAGTCGAACAACAACTGCATCATGAGCTGGCTCAACATATTGTTAAAGACTATCCCCTGTTAAATCAGGGTGTGTTGGACCATGGCGCTTTGAAAAATGCGTTTCACAATATGATGGTGTTAGGGCCTGACTTCGAATTTTATTTGCTTGATGCACAAGGTCAGATTCAAACCTACTCGGCGGACCCAAAACTTATTAAACGCAGTGCTGTGGACTTGTCTGCCATCGAAACGTTTTTGCAAGGCCAGCAAAACTTCCCTATTTATGGTGATGATCCAAGGTCGCAACAAGGCCAAAAGATTTTTAGCGTCGCGCCCATATATGACGAACAGAGTGATACCCAGCAAACCATCATCAAAGGTTATCTATATGTGATTATTGGCGGTCAACTTTACGATGGCATTCGCCAGTTAAGCGCCAGCAGTCGAAACCTATCACTGGGGTTAATGAGTGTGGGTTTGATTTTATTGCTGGGTTTGTTGGTGACCTTGCTAATTTTCTTTTTATTGACGCGTCCGCTCAAACGGCTCACCGCCGACATTCAACGCTTTCACCAAAACCAGTTTCAAAACAGTTTTATGCCGAGCCAAACTTGGCAGCCCCATTCGCAGGATGAAGTTCACCAACTGGGGTGTGCCTTCAATGCCATGGTGGCGGAACTCAGTGAACGTTATCAGCAAATTAAACTGAGTCACGAACAACGTCGCCAGCTTGTTTCCTATGTGTCCCACGATATGCGCACGCCGTTGTCGTTGCTACAAGGTTATCTGGAGACTTGGTTGCTTAAGTATCAAAATCTAACGGCTGAACAGCATGAAGAATTGGCCAATACCGCACTGAAAGGCGCGCATCAACTGAGCGAGCTGGTGGAGCAATTATTAGAGCTGGCGTATCTGGATGGTAAAGCGGCGGAAGGCGAAACAATGCCTTTGGCTCGCGAGCCCATGTCCGTGAGCGAGCTGGCGCAGGACGTGGCGCAACTGTTTAAACCCCGCGCAGAATCGCTGGGGATCGAGTTTAGTGTGATATGCCCACCGACCTGCCCACAGGTCATGGGCAATGTGGCCAAGTTAGAACGGGTGCTCACCAACTTGCTGGAAAATGCGTTTCGTCACACTGGCTCGACAGGCAAGGTGGTGCTCAGGGTCGAAGTCAAAGACGATCAGGTGTGGGTTAGCGTAGAAGATACCGGCGTGGGCATCGCCACCGATGACCTGCCCCATTTGTTTACCCAGTATTATCAGGCCCGCAACAGCCAGCTAGAGGACACGCCTGATCGTAATAGACAAGCAAAGGCCCGCCACAGTGGTTTAGGCTTAGCCATTTGCGCACGAGTGGTAGAGCTGCACAACAGCGAGCTGCAAGTGAGCAGTCAATTGGGGCAGGGCTCCACCTTCCGTTTCGCTTTGCCTGCCTGCTAAATGCCCACGCCATTTCATCCAGCCTTTACCCTTGAAATGGCCTAAACCTCCCCCATATAGCAGTCTTCGACACTTTTTTTAGAAGATACACAGATGACAACGATTGTATGCGTGCGTCGCGGCGATGAAGTGGTACTAGGCGGCGATGGTCAGGTAAGTTTGGGCAACACAGTTATGAAGGGCAATGCACGCAAGGTGCGTTGTTTGTACGACGGTAAAGTAATCGCAGGCTTTGCCGGTGCCACCGCAGACGCTTTTACCCTGTTCGAAAAATTTGAAGGCTACCTGCAAAAGCATTCGGGGCACCTTACCAAAGCTGCTGTGGAACTGGCCAAAGAATGGCGCAGTGATCGCGCGCTACGCAAACTCGAAGCCATTTTGATTGTGGCTGATCCTACCGCCACTTTGACCATTACGGGCAACGGCGATGTATTGGAACCTGAGCATGGTGTCATTGCCGTGGGCTCAGGTGGCAACTACGCACAGGCAGCTGCCATTGCGCTCATTGAAAACACCGAAATGTCTGCCCGCGACATCGTTGAGAAATCGTTAAAAATTGCTGCCGACATTTGTGTGTTCACAAACCACTCGACGACTATCGAGTCGTTACCGGTTAAGGCAAATTGATCGCATCCTTGTCGTACGCAAAAAGAATTTATTTATGAATACTCAAAACACTCAACTTACTCCAGCCCAAATCGTAAAAGAATTGGATAAACACATTGTCGGCCAGTCCGAAGCCAAACGCAGTGTCGCCATTGCTTTGCGTAACCGCTGGCGTCGCATGCAGTTACCGCTGGAACTGCGCAACGAAGTCACGCCGAAAAATATTTTAATGATCGGCCCCACAGGTGTGGGTAAAACCGAAATTGCCCGTCGTTTGGCCAAGCTCTCCAATGCGCCGTTTATTAAAGTAGAAGCCACCAAGTTCACCGAAGTGGGTTACGTGGGCCGCGATGTGGAAACCATTATTCGCGACCTTGTAGAAACCGGTTTTAAAATGCTGCGCGAACAAGAAATGGACGCCGTGGCGGAACGTGCAAAAGACGCAGCGGTAGAACGCATTCTTGATTGTTTGTTAGCGCCTGCCCGCCCAGGTTTTGGCGAAGTCGCCGAAAAAGCCGAAGAATCCAGCACTCGCACCTTGTTCCGTAAAAAAGTTTTAAACGGCGACATGGACGATAAAGAAATCGAAATCGAAGTGGCCGCTCCGCAAGTAGGTGTTGAAATCATGGCCCCTCCGGGTATGGAGGACATGACCAGTCAAATCCAAAACATGTTCAGTTCTTTGGGCGGTGGCAAAACCAATAAGCGCAAAATGAAAGTAAAAGACGCGCTAAAACAAGCACAAGACGAAGAAGCGGGCAAAATGGTCAACATGGATGAACTAAAAGCCAAAGCCGTCGAAGCGGTGGAACAAAACGGCATCGTATTCATCGACGAAATTGATAAAGTGGCTAAGCGCCAAGAGCACAGTGGCGGTGACGTAAGTCGCGAAGGTGTGCAGCGTGACTTGCTGCCGCTGATCGAAGGCTGCACCGTGAGCACCAAATACGGCATGATTAAAACCGATCACATTTTGTTTATCGCATCCGGTGCATTCCATTTAAGCAAGCCGTCGGATTTGATTCCTGAACTGCAAGGTCGCTTACCGATTCGTGTGGAGCTACAAGCACTGACGCCAGAAGACTTTAAACGCATTCTGACCGAACCAAGTGCCTCGCTGACGGAGCAGTATCGCGCACTGCTGGCCACCGAAGGTTTGAAAGTGGAATTTGATGAAACCGGCATCGACAAGCTGGCGGAAACCGCATTCAAAGTGAACGAAACCACGGAAAATATTGGTGCCCGTCGTTTACACACCATGATGGAACGCCTGCTGGAAAAAGTGAGCTTTGATGCAGAAAGCCTCGCGGTTCAATACTCCTCCGCTCCGCTAAAAATCGACGCTGCGTTTGTGCAAGAACACCTAGGTGAAATTGCGCAAGACGAAGACTTAAGCCGATTCATTTTGTAATTGGGTTTTATCCATGTCGATACCATCGCAAATTAAATTCCACAAACAAAGCCAGTTGTTAGAACTGGCTTGGGCTAACGAACGCTACGAATTACCGGCGGAATACCTGCGCGTGTACAGCCCCTCCGCCGAAGTACGTGGTCACGGCATGGGCAACGAGGTGTTGCAGTTTGGTAAAAAAGACGTGCGCATCTTAAAGCTAGAACCTGTAGGCAACTACGCGCTAAAAATCAGCTTTGACGACGGCCACGACAGCGGCTTGTTTCACTGGAACTATTTAAAAGAACTGGGCCAACAGCAAGAAGCCAAATGGCAGGATTATTTGGCGCGGTTAGAAAAAGCAGGGAAAAAGCGCGAAGCGCCAACGATACAGTTTAAAGCGGTGGATTGATTATTAGTCAGGTGTCGGACGTCGGGAGTCGGACGCCAAGCCAGCTTGAAGCTTGAAATAAATCTGGCTTGAAGCTTGACGCCGGAAGCTGTCAGCAAAACCATTTTCGAATAGTTAGCTACGTGGCTCATGATGTAGATACCATCTCTCCATACCCTCCACAAGCTGTTCTTATGCAGCTTGTGGTTGATATTCTGTCTGGTTTTTAATCACTCCAAAACAGATGTGAACCAACTTGCGCATGGCAGCGCAGATGGCTTCCATTTTGGTTTTTCCATTCTTCAGCAAGCGTGTTTGCTGCGCCACAATATCCAAGTTCCAACGAGTGGCTACTACGGCTGCCATGTACAACTTGCTTCGGATTTTTCCTGATCCCGTCTTGCTTAATCGACTACGCCCGCGGAATACACCAGACTCTTGATGTATTGGGATCAACCCTAGGTATGCCGCCAACTGACTGGCTTTTGTGAAGTCTCGACTATGGACGGTTGCCAGCATCAAGCGTGAGATCACTGAGCCAATGCCCGGAATACTTTCCAGTAATACTCGGTCTTTTTTCAAATAAGGATGGCGATCAATGTGATCATTGATTTCCTTCTCTAGTCGGGCTTTTTCCTGCTTAAGCCCTTCAATCATTTTGTGCAGTGATTCAATGACCAATTCTGAGCTCGGGCTAAAATCGGCTTTTTCCAAGCGGTTTTCTTCTCGCTGTAAATCACTTTCCAGCGCTTCTAGTCGGGCGATTAAGGCTTTTAGCTCCCGTATTTCCTTGGGTTCAGGTTGCCATAAGGTCGGCTGCATTCGACAGCCATACAGCGCTAGGATGAAGCTGTCCTTTTTGTCGTTCTTGTGCTGATTGCCTAAGCCTTTGGCAAACTCTTTTGGGCGCGCTGGATTGACGACGGCGACATTAAACCCTTGGTGGTGCAGATGATATGCAATCGCTTCGTGGTAAATACCCGTGGCTTCTAACGTAATAAATACTTCCTGCTCACAAGCTCCGGTTTGTTTGACTAGCCACTCACACAGCTGTTGATGACCTTGCTGATGATTGACAAAGACCTTGGCTTTTACTTTTTTCTGGTCTGGATCTCTTAACCAGAGACAGTCCAGCTTGGCTTTACTGACATCAATTCCAATGTACTGCATCTCTTATTCCCCTTGTACATACAGCATCACTGCAAGAGCAGGCGCTAGGATACCATTCAATATTTAGAGATAAGTAAGACTAGGGATCTCATCTACAACGCAGTGTCGAGCACTAAGGTTGGCAACAGATTCACCTAGTCTTTGGAAAGTAGGTAGCTAACCCGCTTTCCAGGAGAGATACAAGGTTGGGATTTATCCCAACAGGGGCAACGATTGGCAATCGGGCCCTAGCTGCGAAGCGTGAAATAAATCTGGCTTGAAGCTTGACGCCGGACGCTTGCAGCAAAACCATCTGCCTAGCTTCTAGCTTCTAGCTTCTAGCTTCTAGCTTCTAGCTTCTAGCTTCTAGCTTCTAGCTTCTAGCTTCTAGCTTCTAGCTTCTAGCTTCTAGCTTCTAGCTTCTAGCTT
>JBFHVZ010000104.1:0-13433 GCA_041589295.1 Pseudomonadales bacterium | reverse complement strand
TAGCCTTTATCAAGCACCAAACAAGCAGCTTCAAGTTTAAATTCCGGCGTAAAGGTACGACGTTGTCTTTTCTTCATTGAACACCTCTTGGGTGGCAAGGATACCACCTAACTTGGTGTCCGGGATTATTGAACCACTACATATCACTTGGCTGAGTTTTAAGCCGGGTGCGGCGTTAAGCAGTTTTTGTAAAAAGCGCGCAATGGGTTGGTTGCTGTAGCGTTCATAGTTTAAAAAGCTATCACAAGTGATCCAGCTGTTTCCCTTGTCCGAGGTTTTACGCAGCCAAATCTCACCTGCCCGATGTCCTTCGGGGAATACTATGTCGTAACCTTTTGGCAGTGGTGGCTGTTCACTTTGTAAGGGGCGGATGCCATTGGCATAGCCATTTTCTTTTATTCCCTTTTCACATAGACGGGGTATAGCAGCTGAGCTTGCGTAAAGTTTTGCGTTAGGGAAGGCTTGTTGCCATGTGGGTACCCCCATGTAATGGAACCCATTGGGCATGATGATGTGAAGCTCTATGTGTTCGCCACGGCGCTCGGCAGGCCAGTTTTCTAGCATTTGTTTGCCGGGGCTGATCAGTACATAGGTGTGTTCATCTACGATGAGTGCCACGGAATTGGAGATGAAGTTCGGCACTAGGTATTGGCCAACGAGGAGTTCTGGGTGGTCGGCTAGGGTAAGCCAAGTGTTTTTTTTCATGGCGGTCGTTGGTTTAAAAAAAGGCTAAGCAATTTAGCCGCTACTGTAGCGGTTTTAAGGGTTTTTTACCTTAACAAATGATAACGGCGCAGCCCAAGCCTAGCGAGCTCAAAGTGTGGCGTGCAAAGTGGTGAGCAAAAAGTAGCGGGCAAACGAAGCTTAAGTCGCAAATCAGCCATTTACCGGTTATTACGGCTTGTTTGGCCATTGATTACTTGCGTACTGAGGTTAGTATTTCGTGCTGACAAAAATAATAACAATAAACTTCACTCAGGGGCTGTTGCGTCTGCTGTGAAGGAGGCTCCATGCAATACGATATCGTCATCCTCAACGGTCGCTATTTCGATGGCACCGGCGCGCCGTCTAGTGTTCAAAACCTTGCGTTAGCAAAAGGTAGGGTAGTTTGTGTCAGCGACCAAGTGTTGGACATCGGACCCGACACTCAAGTGATTGATGCCAAAGGCAAGTGGGTTATGCCCGGTTTTTTGGATACTCATACTCATTACGACAGCGAGCTGATTGTTAGCCCTAGTCTTTCAGAATCTGTACGTCACGGCGTCACCACTGTATTAGTGGGCAGTTGTTCGTTAAGCATGGTGTGCAGTGATGCAGAAGATGCTTCCGATATTTTCACCCGTGTTGAAACGGTTCCCCGCGATAAGGTGTTACCCATATTAAAGCGATATAAACGCTGGCGAACGCCTAAACACTGGGTGGAGTTTGTTCAGCAGCAACCGTTAGGACCCAATGTCATTAGCTTTTTGGGGCATAGCGATTTGCGCACGTCGGTGATGGGCTTGTCCCGTGCGACCGATGCTAATATTCGGCCTAGCGAAATTGAAATGCAAAAAATGGAAGGCTTGCTAGACGAAGCCTTGCAAGCTGGCTTTTTGGGTTTGTCTACCATGTGTTTAAAGTGGGACAAGGTAGACGGTGATCGTGAGTGGTCAAAAAGTTTGCCGAGTACTTACGCACATTGGAGTGAGGTATCGCGCCTAAACAAGTTAGTCCGTCAATATAATCGTGTTCACCAAGGTGCGCCTAATGCAGCGACGCCATTTCAAGTGTTGCAGTATATTCGCGAGAGTTTGGGGTTATTTCGTCGCAAGCTAAAAACCACACTGATCAGCCGTATGGATTTAAAAGGCAGTGCGTATTTGACGGGCCTGACAAAGTTGGTTTCAGTTTTAACAAATGGCTTACGTGGGGATTTTCGCTGGCAAGTGTTGCCAACGCCGTTCACTGTGTATGCCGATGGCATTGATGTTGTGTTTTTTGAGGAGTTCGGTGCCGGTGAAATGGCGTTAGATTTAAAAAACCAGCTTGAGCGAAATGAACTGCTTAAAGATGAAGACTATCGTCGTAATTTTCGTAAGTTTTATGGCGAAAAACTCAGCCCACGCGTGTGGCAGCGAGACTTCTCCGACGCCATGATTTTGGATTGCCCAGACCCGTCTATTGTTGGTAAAAACTTTGCCGAAGTCGCGCAAGAGCGTGGTATTCATGTAGTGGATTTATTTTTAGACTTGGTGGTGGAGTTTGGCCAAAGTCTGCGCTGGTATACGACCATAGGTAATCACCGTAAACCCGTGCTGAAAAAAATGGTCCGAGACAAGCGCTCGCTTATTACGTTCAGTGATGCAGGTGCGCACATTCGCAATATGGCTTTTTATAATTTACCGCTGCGTATGCTGAAGCTGGTGAAGGAGACCATCGACGAAGGGGCGCCCATAATGACTATGGAAGAAGCGGTTTGGCGAGTAACGGGGGATCAAGCAGATTGGTTTGGTGTTGAGGCAGGGCGGATTCGCAAAGGCGACCGAGCGGACATTGTGGTGTTGGACCCTGAGGGGCTAAATCAAAATCTAGAAGAAGTGCACTGGGCCGAAATGCAAAACTTTGGTTTGCAGCGTTTGGTCAACCGTAATCCGGGTGTAGTGGAGCATGTCATTATCAATGGCAAGTTGGCAGTGCATCACGAACACGTCAGTGAAACCTTAGGGAAAGCATCTGGTTTTGGAACGTTTTTGCCCGCTAAGTAGCGTCCATTACTTTTAAAAACGTAACGAGGCATATTACCTCGTTACGTTTTTCTATTAAGTTTTACGGTTTTTTTCTTATTACTTTTTACTCTTTACTCTTTACTTCCTTCCTTTTGCTTTCTTGTTTTCTTTTCTTTTCGGTTTATGTGATTGATTAAATCAATTCGATAACGATTTTACCCACGGCCAGTTGTGCTTCGCTGCGCGCTAACGCGTCGTTGGCTTGTGCAAGTGTATACACACGATCAAGTCGTACATGGATTTGGCCTTGATCAATCATGTTAGCAATGGTGGTTAAGTCCTCTGCGTTGGGTTGTACCCACATGCGTTTAAAGGTCACCTGACTGGCGTCCCAGTCTTCGGCGGCAACGTCGTCTAAAGTAGAAACCACTGTTCCGCCCGTACGCACGACGTTGAGTGCGCGTTTTACCAAGTCGCCGCCACTGCTAATGACGAAGACCAAATCTGGCTCGGTAACTTTGTCTTCAAAACGGGTGGTTTTGTAGTCGATAAATTCATCGGCACCTAAGCCAGTGACGTAGGCTTGGTTTTTAGCCGATGCGCTCGCAATGACATGGGCACCTAAGGCTTTTGCTATTTGCACAGCAAAGCTGCCAACACCACCTGCTGCACCTAATATCAAAACCGTTTGACCTGCCTGCAAGCCTCCTTCTGTCACCAAGCCTTGCCATGCGGTTGTGGCCGCCAGTGGCACGCCTGCGCTTTCTGTCATGTTGATGGTTTTGGGCTTGGTCACCACTAGGTTTGCATCCACGGCTAGATATTCGGCGTAAGTGCCTTGTTGGTCGATGGGTGCAAATACAAACACGTCATCACCTAATTCATGATGTGTCACATCCGCGCCTTTGGCGACGACTGTGCCTGCTGCGTCCCAGCCTAACACCAGCGGCAAAGTGTGCGTGTTTGTGTCAGCGATCATGCCGTTGCGGATATGAAAATCCACTGGGTTTACACCTGCGGCAGCGATTTTAATCAGTACTTGATTCGCAGCGGGGGTGGGGGTGGGACGAGTGCCGACGATTAAAGGGCTTTGCTCACCGTAGCGTTCAATGTAAGCGGCCTGCATGGTGTTGTTAATAATTGGGGTTGTGGTTTTGGTCGCGTTAACTGCTTGGTTCATGGTGTTTGCTCCGTTGTTTTAGTCTGTGTTGTTTGTTTAGCCACTCGGTTGTAGTGGTCGGTGTGTGGTCAACGGAGTTCAGTTTGTGTGGTTTTATGTATATGGTCTAATTAATGATTGATATACAATTCATTGAATTTAGTGATGTATTGGCCAAGTAATGTCTACTTAAGAGAGAGGCAGTATGAGTAAACCGGACTTAAACCTAGTGTTGATCTTCGATGCCATCATGCAAGAACAGTCCGTCACTGCCGCTGCCCAGCGCTTGGCCATGACCCAACCAGCGGTGTCCAACGCGCTTACTCGTATGCGTCATACATGGCATGATCCGCTGTTCGTCAAAGCAGGGCGCGGACTAAAACCGACGCCGTTTGCACGCACGCTGTGGCAGCAGATTGCCGCGCCGTTAAGTGAAATTCGCCACGCTGTCACACCGCCCGACTTTGACCCAGTCAGCAGCGAGCAAACGTTTCGAATTGCCTTAACCGACGGATTAACCAGTTTGTATTGGGGGCCGTTGCGTCAGCACATCGAAGCCTGTGCCCCGGGCATCAATATTCATGCAGTGCCGTATTTGGGGCGAATGACGCAGCAGCTTGAAGACGCCGAAGTCGATTTGGTTTTGGGCAGCGCGGATGCGGGGTCTGAGCATGTGCAAATGCAGGTGTTGTTCGAAAATCCATTTGTGGTGGCCATGGCACCAAACCATTCGTTGGCCAAAGGCGTACTATCGTTAGAGGATTTTATTCAGGCAGATCAGCTATTGGTTTCGCTGTCAGGACAAGCGCAGGGCATTGTCGATGTGTGTTTGGCCAAGCAAGGTATGAAACGACGATTAGCCATGACGCTAAATAGCTTTGCGGGTGCCATTGAGTTGGTTCGTACGACGTCGCTTATTACTGTGTTGCCATATCCTATGGTGGCCGACAGCGTGGCCCGTGGAGATATCGTCACGCGCAAGCTCCCGTTGCAGGTGCCTACATCCACCATGTATATGGCGTGGCATCGACGGGATGATCGTAATGCCAGTGTGCGTTGGTTGAAAAGTTTGCTTGCCGACCTTACCAAACAATTGATTGCGAGCAGGTTATTGCCAATCAATTGAAGACAAGGCCCCAAACCAGATATAGTTTGCGGCAATAATTACGAATTAAAAAAAGGCTAGATGAGTGATGATTGATGTATCTACCTGCCAGCAGGGAATCTTAGACGACGTACCGGCCCACGGTCGTTATCTTTGGTTTCAATTGGCAGACGAAAGCAGTGATCAAGCCAAGCAAGTATTAAGCACCCTGTTAACTAAAATAGACGGTCAAAACGCCATTATTGGCCTTGGTCGCGCTGCTTTAACATTGTTGGGCAAAGACGCGAACACGCTGCAACACTTTCCCAGCTATGATCAATACGGTGTGCAAGTGCCTGCGACACCGGCGGCCCTTTGGGTTTGGCTACGCGGTGAAGATCCTGGTGTTTTGTTGCATCGGTCCCGCGAGATTGTCAGCGCTTTAGCGCCACACTTTACGTTAAGCCACAGCGTGGATGGTTTTAAATTTAACGGCGGCCGCGACTTAACCGGTTACGAAGACGGCACTGAAAACCCAGAAGGCGAAGCCGCTGCTGATGCGGCGTTTACCGAGTCTGGTGCTAGCTATGTGGCTGTACAGCAGTGGCAGCATAACCTTGACCATTTTCAAGGTTTGCCGCAAACCGAACAGGATCACATTATTGGTCGACGTTTGTCCGATAACGAAGAATTGGATGATGCCCCTGAGTCCGCTCACGTTAAACGCACCGCACAAGAAAGTTTCGAACCAGAAGCGTTTATGTTGCGTCGATCCATGCCTTGGACGGCAGGCCAAAATGCTGGGCTCGTCTTTGTGTGTTTTGCGCACTCTACGCAACCGTTCGAGCAGCAAATGGCGCGCATGGTAGGCGAAGAAGATGGAATTACAGACGGATTATTTCGATTTAGTCGCCCGATAAACGGGGCGTTTTTTTGGGTGCCACCCGTTAAAAGTGGCGAGGTCATTGTTTGATAAAACGATTATTGCACGCACCCGTACTGTGGATGCGTAAGTGGTTTCCAGCCAAGGGCAAAGTGAAAGAAGACAGCATGAAAGCGCGCTTTCTAGTGTCGGCAGATCGTGTGCTCAAAGGGTTAAAGCAAGAACGCTCCGAAACCCAAGATATGATGCGCACGTTTTTTATTTTGCTTACGCAAAAGTTGCCCCGTGGTCGTCAACCAAAACCCGAAGAAGTCAAAGCGGCCATTGACCAATTAAAAGACGTTAACCGCATGGCTGGGTTATTAGTATTGGCTTCGATGCCGGGCAGCGTGATCACGTTGCCGTTACTGTGCAAGCTGGCCAACAAATACGGCATAGAAATTATGCCCAGTGCTTTTCAAGATAAAACCACCATGGTGGAAACGCTCAATGAGCAGCAACTTGAACTGCCGATAGAGCCGTCTGATTCAACCAAAAATCCGCCCAGTGGCACGGCTTAATTGAAGTGTAAAAACTAGACGCTCTGAAATTAAACGTCCTAATAAATGCCCGATAAATGGAAAGCGGGAAACAGGGCGTTTTTTTGGTTAATTTTTTAAGGCTTGAACTAAGCGAAGTGAAATTTACGTTGGAAGGAAAGGTGCTTTTGGCTTTGACCTTCTAAAACCAAATGCAGTTGACCGTGTTGTAAGGTCGCCCCCGAAATCTTTTGCAGCTGCGTCATGGCTGTGCGCGTCATGTTGCGGGCAATACTCGGGTTTTTATGACGCTTCCAATCGCCATACGCAGCGGTGGCGATGCGGCCCATTTCTATGGCGCGCGCATGCTGTTCTAAATGCAAAAATTCATCGGCTAACTTTAACGATTGCGCGAGCAGGTATTCCAACTCGCCAGCTTGCGAATGTTGGCGACCGACAGGGCTTAATGTCAGCTCTTGGTCTTGTAAGGTGAAGCTGATGGCTTGGGTGAGGTCGATGCTGGCTTGCACCAATACATCTTTTAAATGCCGAATAAAGGCATTTTTTTCTGCTTTGAACAACGTCACCATGCGTTCCAGTCGCATACTGGGGCGGGTGGCGTTAAGCGCTTCTTTTTGCACATGATCGGCTAGGTGGTCTAGCTCGGCTTGTGTGTTCTGACACCCCTTCACATTCAAGCTGACACGGGTACTGCCAGCGCATTCAACGCTGTCCGTGGTCATAAGCTGGTGGAAGGAAAGTGGCGATGTCATGTGTTTGTTTTTTAATCAAAAATAGGCTGTGTAACTTTGTGTAAGCATGTTACGGAGTTTTACAGAAAATGGCAGAGGTATTCTGCGACTTTATTTGCTTTTTCATGATAATGGTCTAGCTGTGATTAAAAGTTGTTCTATTTTGAGTCTTGGATACAAAACGGAGCGGTAGTGATCGAGCGAAAAACAATCTAATTGGTTGATTTTGAATGATTTTTAAACAGTTAAAAGTTTCGATACACAAGATCGAAAAATGCGCACCAAGTGCAGTCCAGACCGCAGTAGCATGTCAGGCAAGTTAACGCAGGAGACGCACAGTTATGTATCGAAGCATTCGTGGTATCAGTCAGGCACGGGAAGCCATGGACGGTGCGGGAGTCAAAATTAAACGCATCGCGGTGACACAAAACGGGTTGGCTGATCCTTTCTTGTTATTGGATGAAATTCAAAGCGATGATCCAGATGATTACATTGCTGGTTTTCCGCCTCATCCCCATCGCGGCATCGAAACCCTGACCTATATTCGCCAAGGGGGAATCCAACACGAAGACCATATGGGGAACCGCGGTGAAGTGCTTAGCGGCGGAGCGCAATGGATGAGCGCCGGACGGGGTGTTATTCATGGTGAGATGCCGCTAAAAGAAGATAACGTGCTGCACGGGTTTCAGCTTTGGATCAATCTCAGTGCTGCCAACAAAATGAAACAACCTGATTATCGCGACGTACCCAAAGCGGAAATCCCGCACATTACTGCACCCAAATTCGAAGCCCATGTACTCGCCGGTGATTGGCAATTGAATGGTCGTTCGGTAAAGGGGCCGTTGGACAAGCTCGAAGCCGAGGTCGGCTACTTGGATTTGATTTTACCGGCTGGTGGTGAATTCACCCACAGTTTGCCGCAGGGACATCAAGTGGTGGCCTATGTTTATCAGGGCAGCGCCATGTTCGATCAGCCGGTTCGTCAGCATCAATTTGCCATGTTTAACGACAGCGGTGATATCCGTGTGACATCCGACGAAGGCGCACAAATTTTGTTGTTACATGGGCGTCCACATAAGGAGCCTGTGGTGAACTATGGTCCCTTCGTTATGAATACCATGGAGCAAATCGACGAAGCCATTCGAGATTATCAAAACGGAACGCTTACCCAAGCGGTCAAATAAACGAGCCTTCGTTTTCTGATTAAATTAAAACCAATTGTCGTTGGGGTGGGGCTGTCAATATCTGTGTTGTGGTTGTTTTAAACGCTACGTCGCAGAATTGGCACCTGCCCAGTGTGATTTTCGTTTGATTTAATTGAGCAAATCATCACAATTCACGCCTTTGTAACAAAACGGTCTTATTTTAAGCCGCAGTAAAAACACAACGATTTTTGGTTGGAAATTCCGTTCATGATGAAACGTATTTTGGCAGGCTTGCTTTGCCTGATGACCTCTTGGGCTATGGCCCAACCTACCTCCACCGCGCTGGCCTTTTCTGGTGAATCACCCAATGCTTTGTTGCAAATGGTTGAGGGCAAACCTCAACCTCTAGGCGAGCTAGACACCAAAGAAGAAACCGTAACCCTGCTGACCATTCATGGTTCAAACACTGTGGGTGAATCTTTAGCCCCAAGCCTTGCGATGGCCTATTTAAAAGCCAAAGGCTTGCAAGATGTGCGTGTTGAAGAAACAGCCATCAAAAATGAGAAAGTCATAAAAGGCGTACTGCCCAGTCAGGCAAAAACTGTACAAATCAAAATAGCCGCCCATGGTTCTAGTACGGGTTTTAAAGGGCTTATGTCAGGTGCTGCCGATATTTGGGCGTCGTCTCGTCCTGTAAAAGACAAAGAAGTGGATGCTGCAAAACAGATGGCAAACCTACGCGACGAGAACTCAGAGCATGTTGTGGGTATCGACGGTTTGGCCATCATAGTGCACCCAGAAAACCCAGTGGTTGAAGTGAACACGTCTGATTTGGGGCGAATCTTTGCCGGTGAGATTACTAACTGGGTTGAGCTGGGTGGGCCAAATTTACCTATCTCGATTTACGCTCGTGATAATAATTCAGGTACTTGGGATTCGTTCAAAAAAATGGTGTTGGGTAAAACCTACAAGCTAAGCGAAAAAGCCGCCCGTTATGAGTCTTCCGAACGTTTGTCCGACAATGTAAGTCGTGATCGAGGGGGCATTGGTTTTATCGGTATGGCCTTTGTGCGTGATGCCAAGTTGCTGGCCATTGCCGATGGCGCAGCACAATCGTTGCAACCGACCAAGTTAAGTGTCGGTACAGAAGACTACGCACTGTCGCGTCGCTTATTTCTATACACCGACGATAACCCAAGCAATGTTTACGTTCAGGAATTTGTGCGTTTTTCAGAAGGTGTGATGGGGCAAGAGATTGTGCAAACTTCTGGTTTTGTTTCGCAAAATGTTTCGGCCATTAATCCAGAGTTGGACGACGATTTACCTAAGGAATATTTAACTCTGGTAAATGGGGCAGAGCGTTTGAGTGTGAACTTCCGCTTTCAGGAAGGCAGCGCCAAGCTGGACAACAAAGCCATTAAAGACATTGAACGTTTAGTGTATTTCTTAAAACAAAGGGGCCAAGAAAACGAATTACTGCTGATTGGCTTTGGTGATAAGCGCAAAAATGAAAGTCGTTCGAAATTGCTTTCTAAACTGCGTGCCATGGCGGTACGCCGAGAGCTAGTGCGTCACGGCGTTTATCCAAAAGAAACCACAGGTTATGGTGAGTTTAATCCTGTGGCTTCGTTTAATGGTTCTAGCCGTGCTAAAAACCGCCGTGTTGAGGTTTGGCTGCGTTAATTCTGATCGGTTGTTGTCACTGTATTTTTACCACTTGGATTCTCAGACTGTGTGTCGGTCCAAGTGCCGTAAGATCCAGTGACAACCAGATTGCTCAAGCCAGTTGTCAGAATGGTGGTTACACGGTAACTGTAATCGTCTTTAGCCTGTACCACGTTAGAATCACCCGTGATGGTGATTTTCTTGATCAGCGTGTCATCTTGCAAGGTCAGAGTGTTGCCATCGCCCGTAATGGTTATTTCGTTTAAATCGTCTTCGACTTTTAAAACTTTCCCGTTGGCCGACACTTTTAAATCGTAGAGGCCGTTATTTGATACCGTGTTCTCGGTGGACTCATCGGTGATGGTGATCTCTTTGGCTTGGGTTTCGGTTTCACTATTACCGTCTTCGACGGTACAACCAGAAATCATAAAACCCAGAGTCATTAGGGATGCAGACAGCAAAGCTGAGCTTAAACGGTGGCTAGTCATAGTATTTGTCACTTTTGGTTTGTCTGGGATGCATTGAACGGGTTTGACACCTAAGCGCGCCAGTATATCCAATCTTAATGCCCTCTTGGTGATTTAAATTGCGCAATTTAGGTGGGGTGATTTCAGTGAGGTATTTACTTAAATTACTTAAAGGGGGGGAAAGTTAAAGATAGTCGTGGCTCGTGGCAACACATCCCCATATTAGATACACCATAAAGACAGACAAAAAAAGCCCAGCTGGCGGCTGGGCAAAGTAGCACGAATTTTTCAAACACTATGTCAGCGTCAAAACGCTGGGGTTAGAACTTATAACCGGCACCGACCATCCAGACGATAGGGTCGATTTCCAGCTCAGTCCCGTCAGCCAGCCCGCCGTCCACTTCGGTGTCTAGGTCTATGTACCAAACCGCTGCGTTTAGCAGTAGGTGCTCGTCAATGGCGTAGTCCAAACCGGCGGATACGCTCAGGCCGAAGCTGGAGGTCAGTTTGTCGACTGCACCATCAATCTTTTCTTTTTCATCAAAAAATACTGTGTAGTTCACGCCCACACCCGCGTATGGCTGCAAGGCCTCCATGGGCTTTTTGGTGTAGTACTGCAACGATACGGTAGGGGGCAAGTGACTGGCAGTCGCCACATCAGTGCCGTCTTCAAATTCTACTGTGTGGTTAAACGGAGTTGCAGCCAGCACTTCGACACCAAAGTCCTGATTAAACATATACGTGGCGGTTAAGCCCAACTGGGTGTTTTCGGTGACTTCCAGTTTCGATCCACCAAACTCACCGGGATCGTTGGAAGGCATCACAGTGGCAGCACCCACACGAACAATAATGTCACCTTGTTCGTAAGCCATGGCGGTTTGCGTCATGGCAGTGGCAAGCGAGGCGGCCATTAAGGTTTTTACCAGTTTCATTTAGCACTCCTTTGAATGTGCACGGGCTGATTTGTTGTTTGCGTGCAGGTTACATTGGTAAAGGCGTACCAAATTGATGTGGGTCAATTTCGCCAAATAGCCTTGTTTAAATCAGGGTTTTAAATTGATTTATGTCAGCGAAAGCCGTTAGTAAAAAAGAGACTGCTAAGCGTGTGCGCGATTGATGGCTAAAAAAGGCGTGCCTTAAATAATGGTTAATGATTTTGGCAGCTCAAGGCATGGTTGCTTTGCATGAGCCTGTTTATGCTGAACCGTTCGGCATTGAGATTATTGAGGTTGACGTGGAACTAACCAATAAAGTGGCCTTGGTCACAGGTGGTGCATCTGGGTTGGGCCAAGCGGCTTGCGAAGTCTTGGTTGCGCAAGGTGCCAAGGTTTGTATTTTTGATTTAAACGAAGCAGCGGCACAAGCCACCGTAGCTGCTTTGGGCGAAGCCAACGCAACTTATGCATTGGTGGATGTAACCGACGAAGTGTCTGTGCAGCAAGGCATAGATCATTGCATATCGACTTATGGTGAATTGCATATTGTTTTAAACAGCGCTGGCATTGGGCCGCCAGAAAAAATCATCGACCGCGAAGGTAATCCATTACCTTTAGAGAAGTTCGCGCGTATCGTGAATGTAAACTTGTTCGGAACGTTTAATGTAATGAGCAAGGCGGCGGCAGTGATGGCAAAGAACCAACCCTATGATGCCAACAATGGTCGTGGTGTTGTCATTAACGTGGCATCAGTGGCGGCGTTTGATGGTCAAATTGGTCAGCCAGCTTATGCAGCGTCTAAAGCTGGGGTGGCGGGTATGACATTGCCAGCGGCGCGGGAATTTGCACGCTACGGCATTCGAGTTTGTACCATTGCTCCGGGATTATTCCTGACGCCGTTGGCGCAAAGCCTAGGTGAAAAGGTCATCGAAAGTTTAAGCCAAACCGTGGAATATCCTAAACGACTGGGGCAGCCCCTAGAGTTTGGTAAGTTGGTGGCTCACATCGCAGAGAATGATTACTTAAACGGCGAAGTGATACGTTTAGACGGCTCCATTCGGATGGCAGCGCGCTAACCGACATTTACCGAATAGCTAAGAAAAAAGCCCAGCATATTGATAAACCTCTTCACTTTCATTTTGAGTGTATTCTTCAGGTCGCCACAAGCACATCCATGTGGGCTTTACGAGCGCATACCCAAAGCGCTTCGCGGGGCAGGCTCTCCATGCGCTCGAAACCCTGAAAAACACACATCAAAACAAAAGTTCGGATAAATCACGGAAAGGACTTTGTTAGCGGCCTGAAAGCCCAGTCTTTGTCTGGGCTTTTACGTGGGTTAATGGGGTGACTTGCGGAGTTTGTGGTCCGGCGGGGCGCTTAGCTGTAGTCGACAATGCGTTTAAGCTTATTGCCTTCGAAGTTGAATTCGGTTTTACCGCTAAGATGAAGATGGTCTCCTGCTTTTAAGCCGCCCGGTAGGTCCTTGGCCAGTACACCGTCGTAATCAATGTTAATGACGGCGTTTTCGCCGTTGAACAAATAACCTGTGATGGATTGCTGACGAGACTGAAACACTTTTTTCGAAGTCTCGGCCAGAGCCCTAAATTCATCTAGGCCTTCTGCCTTTGCGTTAACTTCGCCGTTTTGAACATTGCTGAAGCTAACCTGTGGATGAATCAATTCCATTAAGCCTTCAATGTCGAAGGTGTTGTAAGCGTCGATATAGCGTTTAATGAGTGTACGTTTTTCTTCTGATGTCATGTTGTGATCTCCATGTCGTTTTTCTTTTTGTTAAACGACTAGCCGATGATGTAGTCCTTGGCTTCATGGCCTATAGCTAAATTGTAGACCAGCTTTTTAACCTTTTCTTTACAGTCCAAGGCAGAATACCTATTCGGTTATTTGTTGACCAGTATCTTAAGCAAAAATTCCCACAATTGTTGAGATAACTCATGCGCTTGCTAGCCATGGCGTGCGCCAAAGCTTAAACCGAAACCCTAGGGTTATCGTCTTTTGAGTAGTTTGTCGGCAACATCGGGTTTACTAAAGTAATAGCCTTGAATGTAGTTGCAGTTTAACGAACGAAGAAACTGCCATTGGCCTTTGGTTTCAACCCC
>JBFHVZ010000103.1:0-13655 GCA_041589295.1 Pseudomonadales bacterium | reverse complement strand
TAGCTTCTAGCTTCTAGCTTCTAGCTTCTAGCTTCTAGCTTCTAGCTTCTAGCTTCTAGCTTCTAGCTTCTAGCTTCTAGCTTCTAGCTTCTAGCTTCTAGCTTCTAGCTTCTAGCTTTCGCTAGTAATGCGGCGGCGGTGTTTCGTCCTCCAAGGGCTTGATGCCGCCACCTCCAGCCTGATCTATCTTGCTATTTAAGTGCTTTAACGCACCCTCTAACAGCGCCATACGCTGCTGTTGTTCAGTGATGATGTCGCTTAAGTCGTCTACCGTCTGCTCTAAAAAGGCGAGACGGGTTTCAAGTTCGACGACGCGCTCGTGGTCGCTTCTGGCCATAGTTCCTATCGTGTTGATTTTTAAAGCTAATTCATATTAGATACAGCAACCCGTATTCTACAACAAGTTGCGGGAGAACTAAGTTACGTATTAAAGAAAGAAGGTCTGTAATGCAGAATCCATTGGTTAAAAAAGCGTTAGTTTGTTTATTGTTTGCGTTTCCTCTACCCGCGTTGATGGCGTTATTGTTTGCCGCAGCCGGTGGTGGTCAGATTATTAGCTTTGCTGACGCAGGTCTACGCGAAGCTCAAGACGCCAGTCTTGCTCTATTTTTTCAACAGCCTGGTGCTGTCACGCCTTACCTAGTGTCCGTCGTAGTTGCCTTTGCTGCTTTGTTTGCTGTAGCGGCCATGTTCCACAAACAGCGTTTTGGTGGTCGTCGTGGCACCGGCACTTTGGTTGAGTCTGACATCGAAGACGGTCGCGAGCGTGGCATGGTTAAGTGGTTCAACGTGAAAAAAGGCTTCGGCTTTATCACCCGTGATAACGGCGACGACGTATTCGTACACTTCCGCTCCATTCGTGGCTCGGGTCACCGCTCACTGAGCGAAGGCCAAGCAGTTAAATTCAGCGTAGTTGACGGTCAAAAAGGTTTGCAAGCCGAAGACGTATCCGTCGTTCGCTAAGACTGTTTAACCTATCGCCCATAAGAAAGCCCTGTCGTGAAAACGGCAGGGCTTTTTTGTTTTGCCGTAAACGTGGCATGATTTGTTGCAACTACGAAGAATCCGTACCACATTCTTATAAATGTGGACCCAGAAAGGTATACCCATAATGCGTATCACAATTCGATTCGAGCAACCTAACGACGTTCAGCGCATTCATGAGGTCACGACCTCTGCATTTTTAGACGCACCACACACAGATCATACCGAGCAGTTTATCGTAAGGCAGTTGCGCGATTCGAATGCGTTGTCGCTTTCACTTGTTGCAGAGGCCGACAACCAAATACTTGGTCATGTCGCAGTTTCACCTGTGGAAATATCCGATGGCTCGAATGATTGGTATGGCTTAGGCCCGATCTCAGTTCTTCCTGCGTATCAACACAAAGGCATTGGTTCTCAGCTTATGAATTCAGCCATTCAAGAACTAAAAGCTATGGGTGCTAAGGGTTGTGTTTTGCTTGGTGACCCTAACTATTATCAGTGTTTCGGCTTTGAGGCGAAAAAAGGCTTAGTGCTCGCTTATGTACCTGAGGAATACTTTCAGGCACTGGTGTTTAGCGGAGATGTGCCTCAAGGTGAGGTTCGATACCATCAAGCCTTTTTAGCGAAAGGCTAATAAAAAAGCTAAAACTCTAAATTAATAATCGTGGTCAATTATAGAGCTAGTCAGGTTGATTGAGATGATTAATCTAGGAACACTTAATTCACTAATGGGAAGGTGATGACCACGAAACACACAGGAACTTGCAAATGCGGTCATTCAAGCGTTCTGCATGATAGTTCAGATGATTTAAGCGCAGTAAACCCACGAATATGTGACTGTGATTTTTGCCAGCAGAATCCATCCGCCATGATTAGCGGCCCTGATGCAGCTTGTGCAATTAACTCTGATAATGGCAAGTTCACCCAAAAGACAAACGGCAGTGAGCAAGCGACTTTTTATCACTGCTACAACTGCGATCAATTATTAGCAGTTGGAGCACAGATAGAAGGAGAATCTAAAGGCGCGATCAATGGCCTATTGCTCGATCACAGCGCACAATTGGGCGAACCTGTTTTTATTCAACCTAGATTGCTATCAGCGAAGGAAAAAATGGCACGTTGGTCAGTAGTCTGGGGACGTTTATGCGTTGGCCACGCTTACTGAATTCACTAACACGATCGACTACAGATTCAAAAAACAAGAATCAACAAAGACACCCACACGTCAAAAAAGTAAAATCTCAATCCACTCTAGGTTCAATTAAGCACCCACATGCCAACACTACTGCTAAAACTAAGAAATGTCCCCGAAGATGAATACGAAGAAGTGTGTGCACTGCTGATCGAGCACGATATCCACTTCTATGAAACCAAAGTGGGGTTTTGGGGAATTGGTATGGCAGGCTTATGGCTACGAGATGACCAACAGCTAGAGCAAGCTCAGCAATTGCTATCGGAATACATGGTCAAACGCCAAGTTAAAGCCAAGGAAGCCTATGAAGAATCCATTAGGGAAGGTACTAACCGGACATTGCTGAGCACATTTAAACAACAACCCGTTACCTTATTATTTTACTTGCTCGCGCTTGTTGTTGTGTTAGGGCTAACGGTATGGCCTTTTTTGGGGTTGATCGAAAGTTAGAAAAACGCCGGAAAATATGGGCTATTTAATCGGGATTGTTCAGCGGTGTTGTTTTTGTTGGCGTGACTGTTTATGGCTTTGTCTGTAGGTTGGCCTTTAGGCCAACTTATTTGTCGGGCCAATACCTACAAGGCGAGCGCTGACCTCCGATCTCATACGTCGCAAAAATAAAATTTTTACACGCTTGGCACTACATCAATCGCAAATACTTCCGTTTGTTTTAAAAACCGATTTTCTGCCTACGTACGACGTACCGTTGGATAGGTCTACACCATACACAACGAGAAATGCAATAAGACAACGGCGTGGCTTCTAACGATAAATGCTGAGAGCGGGACTTAGGCATGACTCGATCTTTGATTTATGATTAGGTCCAAAAAAATTGCCCGCTTGAGTTCTCCATGTTATCGGACAAGTGCGTGAAATATGGGGTAGGTTAATTGCTCAGCTTGGGCTTTTTTTTAATAGGATGATTGGTTGTCCGTGGTTTTCACCTTAATGGGTAATGGCAATCACACACATGCATATCAAAAAGAAATATATAATAGAGTTTCTAAGGTTACCTCGTTAACTCATTTAAAGATGATGCTTATGGGAACAAGATATGATTTGGAAAATGGAATACAGTTCTGGTAATTATGGAAAAAGTATATGAAATTCAATACAAGGAATCCTTTAGGACACTTGTTCTGAAGGATTCTTATGATCTTACCCTACTTGAATCTGAGGAAAAAAAGGTAATAAGCCTAATAGACGAGAATCGTGCCAGTAGTATAAAGCCGATTTCAGATTTTATTCATTTTTTCAATATTGGTTTGTTGATGAAGGAAGCCGCATATAGCCAATTGAAAGAAATTTTGACAGATTATGGCCAATGGCGAGAAATGCGATATAGAGAAACTACGTTGTATTTTTTCTTGCCGAATATTGTTGAAAATATAATTGATGAAGATAGATCCGAATTCAGATATTTTGAAGGCTATTTGATTGATGTTGAAAAGCTATGTTTTAAGAATGTTAATATTCCCTTGATATTTCGAGTTGACAAAAAATATTCTCCATTTCTTATGGTAGATGAGAAGCTTAAAGGGGTCTTAGATGGGATGAATAGTGGTGTATTGAGTTTTTCTGAAGTGTAGTCCATATGAATGGGAGATGATCAAGCTAAATATAGATATATGTGAACGGAATCCACCAGGAAGCTCAGGAAAAAAGGAACGAAAGCAAAGAACCAAAATTACAGTAAAACTAAGAACTATCGAATTGAAAAAGCCTTTTTGCTTCACTCAGCAGATTTTTTCCATTAATTTTTAAGAGCAGGAATGCCCAGACTTCGCTGAAAGTCTCACATCATCGATATTTTTGATGAGTGCTAAGGCGTTTTTCACTATGAACTATTACTTCGTATCCTTAGCTAGAAACTACAATTTGATTGACGATGAGGCCATTGAAAAATGGGCTTATAAGAATTTAGAAGGGAATCATGATTCTCCGTGGTGGTTTAGCTACTTAATCTCTGCAAGGACTCTGGACTCTGTAAATTCAATATTGAGAGATGCCGCTTCGGAATCAGAGGTCGAGGAGTCGCCTCCTTATTGCTTCAAGTATGTATCAGTTGACTCATGGTGTAGATTTCTAAACTTTGTTAATTCACGTAGTACATTTCGCAGTACGATCAGTGGGATAGTAGAAAATGCAGACAATAGCGATTGTCTAGAATCAGTATTGCTATATCGTGTATTAAAAACACTTGAAAGGAGCAGTGCCCTTGATGGTGGCTACTCTAGTAAATTATGGATTGATTTATTTCAAAACGAAGAGTTGAAATACTTTGACTTATACATTGTTCCAATGCTTAAAGAGTTTAATGTAGATGCAAGGAAATGGCTGAATTCGTCGATTAAATATGACTAACAAAGTTAGCCACAAACGCCAGAAAGCTGGCTGGACTCGTTTCTCTTGCCTGTGCTAGCAGCGTTGAAGCTGTAGACTCCATTTTCTTTGTAAGCGTCAACTAACCCCATCTCGGCACTTGATATTGCAAGATGGGGTTAATCCGAAGCGGACACCTCCTACCTACACATCCCACTCAATCAGCATTTCGCCTTCGGCTTCGGTAACTCGCCACCATTGGGTGTCTGCGCTTTGGCCTTCTTCCCAGCCGGAGTTAGAACAGCGGATTTGGGTGTTAAGGGCTTTGGCGGCGTCGCGGGCGCAGTCTAGGTCGGTGTCCCATGGTGTGTTGTTGTGTTTAAACCAAATGCTGGAGTAATTGCCAAGTGCGTTGCCGAATACGATGACGTCAGCGCCGTCCACAACCCAGTAGCTGCGTGCTTCGCTTTTCTTTTTTACCGTGTCTTTACGCTCAACCTGTTTAAAACGGGCTTTTAACCAGTCATCGACATCTTTGAATGTGATGTCTTTGGCGTAAATTTCTAAGTCAGGGTAGCGCTGCATTAATCGTCTTCTTTATGGGGTGGCTCGTCATTGTCGGTCGTTGGCGTTTGACGGCCACGGGGGCTGCGGGTAAAAAAATCGCTCCAGCGATAGTAGTTCATGCCTAGGTAGCCGATGACGGCGGTGCCTAGGCCAATCACGATCAAGCCCATGGACAGCAGGGCGATGAGTTCGCGCACCACGCTTTCGTACAGTTGGGTTTCGGCCACCATTAAAATGGCAAGCCCGGCAAAAAACAATCCGGCTCCGGTTAAAAACCAATTGAACCCTCGGGTGGGTTCTTGCGCAAAGCGTTTGAGCCAGTTCATGTTTTTTTAACCTATTTTTTCACAAACAAATCCAAGTTGACGTGCACTTTTAAGTCTAGCGCATCTAGGGCTTTTAGACCGGCTTGGGTTTGTGGGCTACTGCGCCAAACGTGCGGGGTCATGGCTAAAAGCGCGTGAATCTGCGTTTGGTTCAAGTGCATGGTGAAGTTGAGCGTGGTGCGGTGGCTGTGGTTGAAATGGTCAGCCAGCGCAGCTTGGCAATCAAACTCTTTGTATCTAGGTGTTTCGTAGATGGCTTCTTTTAATTGTTGCAGGTGATGGCTACCGGCACTGACCACTAATAAGCGGCCATCTGGGTGACACATGCGCGCTAGGCTGTCGGGCATGAGTCGGTTGAATACGTTCAAAATAAAATGCGCGCCGCCTTCGACAAAGGGTGGCTTGTTGGCATTGGCCACTAACCAGGTAACGTCTTTATTGCGTTTGGCGGCGACCTTGATGGCTTCTTTGGAAATATCCAAACCGTACACGGCGCTGCTGATCTGATGATCGGCTAGGGCCTGTTGCAATCTGTGGGTGTAGTAGCCTTCGCCGCAGCCCATGTCCACCAGTTGGCTGTTGGGGACTTCCCAAAGTTGGTCCACGGCAAACTGGTTAATGGTGTCGGAAATACTTTGATATGCACCGCTGTCTAAAAACGCGGTGCGTGCAGCCACCATGTCGGCGTTATCGCCGGGGGCTTTGCTGTTTTTGTGTTGGTTCAGCAGCAGGTTGTAATACCCCTGACGGGCGCGATCAAAACTGTGTTGATTTGCGCAAACCAATTTTTTTTCGTGCTGCTCTAAATCGGCAGCACATACAGGACAACTTAACACTGACTTTAAATCACTCAACTAAGAGGTTTTCCAGAATTTTTTCGTACATGTCGGTGAGCAAGTCTAAATCGTTGATGGAGACATGCTCATCCACTTTGTGAATGGTGGCGTTGATGGGGCCAAGCTCGACCACTTGCGCGCCAGTCGGTGCAATAAAGCGACCGTCGCTGGTGCCGCCTGCGGTGCTTAGCTCGGTGTCTAGGCCGGTTACATCTTTAATGGCTTTGACGGTGGCGTCGACCAATGCACCTTTGTCGGTTAAAAACGGTTGGCCGCTGAGTTTCCAGTCGATGCTGTAGTCCAGCCCGTGTTTATCCATGATGGCGTGGGTGCGTTGCTTTAGTTGCTCTTCGGTGACTTCGGTTGAAAAGCGGAAGTTAAAGACCACTTCTAACTCACCGGGAATCACGTTGGTGGCACCTGTGCCGCCGTTAATGTTGGAAATTTGAAACGAGGTTGCTGGGAAAAAGTCATTGCCTTGATCCCATTCTTCAGCCGCCATTTCTGCTAACGCGGGCGCCGCCATGTGCACAGGGTTTTTCGCTAAGTGCGGATACGCCACGTGACCTTGAATACCTTTTACCGTCATGACCGCACCCAATGAACCACGGCGACCGTTTTTAATAACGTCACCGCAATGCACTGTGCTGGATGGTTCGCCCACGATGCACATGTCGATCTTTTCGTTGCGTGCTTCTAAAGTGTCGATCACTTTTACGGTGCCGTTGACCGATGGGCCTTCTTCGTCGGCGGTAATCAAATACGCGATGGAGCCTTTATGGTTCGGGTGCTTTTTAATAAAACGTTCGGTGGCGACTAACATGGCGGCCAGTGAGCCTTTCATGTCCGCTGCGCCACGGCCGTACAACATGCCTTCGTGTTCTGTGGGTTCAAACGGTGGGAACTTCCAGTTTTCCACTGGGCCTGTTGGCACAACGTCGGTGTGACCGGCAAAACATACCAGTGGCTTTTCGGTGCCTTTGCGTGACCAGAGGTTAAGGACTTCTTCAAACCACATGTCTTCGTGGTTAAAGCCCAGCGGTGCAAGCAGGTCTTTCATGGACTGCTGACAGCCTTGATCTTCTGGCGTGACAGACGGTTTGGAGATTAATTCTTTTGCGAGCTGGAGCGTGCGACTGTCTGCCATCTTAGTTCTCTTTCTCTTGTTCTTTATCGTGTGCTTTCGCTGGTTGTTCGTTCTGTGCGGGGGCGTGTTGCTCAACGAGCTTGTCCATGGACGATAGGATGCCACGCAGCATATTTAATTCGGTTTTTTCTGGACGTGCGCGATTAAACAATCGCTTGAGTCTCAGCATAGCTTGTCCGGGGTGCGCCTTAATAATGAATCCGAGATTCTTCAGGCTGGTTTCCATGTGCGCGTAAAACCCATTGAGCTCGCTCACCAGTGGGTAAGCCTGTTCTTTAGCGGGCCAAGTTTGGCGTTGGGCCATGAACAGCTCGTAACACACCACTTGCACGGCAGCGCTGACGTTTAACACACCGTAGTCAGGGTTGCCGGGAATATCCATGTGAAAGTGCGCTTTGCGTAAGTCGTCGTTGCTTAGGCCAAAACGCTCGGGGCCGAACAATATAGCAACCTTACCTTGGGCGGCTTCTTGCGCGATTTGCGGTGCGGCTTCACGTACTTCTTGAATGGGCCACGGATGTGCGCGCGAACGTGCGCTGGTGGCCAGCACTAACTGGCAATCATAAATGGCCTCATCGAGGTCGCTGACGATACGTGCATTTTCTAAAACGTCCACTGCACCTGCGGCCAGTGATAGGGCTTCGTCGTGGGGGTATTCCACCGGATTCACCAGCACCAAGTCTGATAACCCCATGGTCTTCATGGCTCTGGCGGCGGCCCCTATGTTACCCGGGTGCCAAGTTTGAACCATAACGATGCGAATGTTTTCCAGCATGACGTGCGTGCGTTTTAACCGCTGATGAAAAGGGCGGGGATGCTACCACATGACCTTGGATTTCGGTAGAGACGGGCCGGTTGGCTCACCCTTCGAACCAAGTGTTTTCTGCGCGATCAGCGAAGGCTTTCCTATATGTCATTCGGATTTAACAAATCAATATTATCTCTAATCGTATGAATAATGATACTTGTTAGTATTTACAAATAAGAATAATTATCATTAAAATGCGCACCAACGATTTTTAATCGCTATTGCTATCAAGAGACATTCAACAGGGGAGACAGCAATGTCCGTCATGAAAAAGCTACCACTGGCTGTTGTGGTATCGGTTATCGCACAAGGTGCGATTGCAGAAACTCAGCTAGATAAACAAGTTGTGACCTTGAGTCATACGCCGGAACAAATTACCGACCTTTCAGCCAGTGTTTGGGTACTTGAGCAAGATGCCATTCAAACGCAGTTGAGCATGGGTAAAGACTTGAAAGATATTTTGGCTCAGTTGGTTCCGAGCATCGACCCGGGTACCCAGGGCCGTACAAACTTCGGCCAAAACCTGCGTGGCCGTAGCATGGCGGTGTCCATTGACGGTATTTCGTTGAATTCTTCTCGCGCCATTAGTCGCCAATTGGATTCCATTGACCCATTCAATATTGAGCGTATCGAAGTACTTGCCGGTGCCAATGCATTGCTAGGCGGCGGTGCCACCGGCGGTTTGGTCAACATCGTGACTAAAAAGGGTCAATCAAAAGAGTTAGGTTTGGATTTTAAAACCGCTGCAACCAGTGGTTTTAATGGTAGTGATGACGGTGAGTACACCTTGGGTACCGCTATTTCAGGCGGTGCCAATGTGGTTCAAGGACGTTTTTCTGTATCGCAAACCACCCGCGGTGCATATTACGACGCGAACCAAGACGAAGTGTTGGTGGACGTGACACAAACCAGTCAGCAATACACGGAATCATTGGATTTAATGAGCAACGTTTCTGTGGACGTAACACCTAACTCCAAGTTTGATGTGCTGGTACAACGTTACGAGAACAAGTCCGACGGTAAGCACGGTTTGGCGCTGGGCGAAAACCTATCGTCCGTGTTTGCAGGTGATATCGACGCCATCGAAAACAGCGATGACCTAGATTCCGATGCCGTGCCTGAAACCATTCGTCAATTGGTTGCTGCAAACTACAACTACAGCATCAACGATAAGCACGCGTTTTATATTCAGGCATATTCACGCTCAGAAGAGCTGGGTTTTTACCCTTATGTGACGACCTCTTTGCAAGCTCTGACGGCATCTAACCAACAAACCGAAACCACAGGTGCTAAGTTTGCATTTTCTAGCAAGCTGGCCGGTGCGCATCTGGTTTACGGTTTGGATTACTCCCGTGAATCATTTGAAGCCAGCCAAACTCTGTTTGATCGTACAGCCAGTTTGGCAAGCGGTGGTTTGACCAATAACAAATTGTACGAGATGGAACGCTACGCGCCCTATGATGTAGAAAGCAAAGCGGCTTTCTTGCAAACCAGCTATCAAGTGATGCCCGCGTTGCAAGTGAATGCCGGTTATCGCTTCCAAAACACCGAAACCAAAGTGGATGATTTTGTGGGTGTTGCTCAACAAGCGCTTATCCAAGAACACCCTGCGGTGGCGTCGGCGGATGCCATTGAAGGCGGTAAAAATGATTACGACGTAAGCCTTTGGAACTTCGGTGCTGTGTATGACGTTGCGCCGACGCAACAGGTTTGGTTTGGTTTTTCACAAGGTTTCGAACTGCCAGATATTGCTAAATACTACGGGCAGGGCACCTATGCGCAACTGCCAGATGCTAACGGTAACCTAGCGTTAATTGATGGCATCAGCGCGGATGAACAAGGTGTGGACGGCATTAAAACCGACTCTTACGAATTTGGTTGGCGTATGCAGAACCAAGCATTTGGTTCGCAAGTGACCGTATATCAATCAAAGTCTGACAAAGTCGTGGAGTTGAACACAGAAGACTTTACCATTGATGTGAAGGACAGCATTCGTCGTACTCGTGGTCTAGAAGGCAGTGTTGAACTGTACCCCATGGACACCATCGCAGTCGGCACTAACTTCCATTATGTGCGTACCCATGTTCGTCACGATGGCAAATGGCTAGATGCCAGTGCCTTCGAAGCGAGCCCATCTACCTTGGGTGCATACGTGAACTACACCACTGGCGCTTACAATGTTCAGCTACAAGCAAACCACGTAACTAACGCTGAAGGTGATTACACCAATGACTTGACCGACGGTGAACGTAGCGAAGTGGTGGGTTATACCTTGGTCGACGTATCGTCTAGCTTCAAACTGCCATACGGCAAGTTAAGTGCAGGTATTGCTAACCTGACAGATCGTGACTACACCACTATCTGGGGTCAGCGCGCCATGATGGTTTATGCGCAAGGTATTCCCGAAGAGCTGTTTGAGTACAAAGGCCGTGGTCGTACTTACAGTTTGGGCTACAGCGTAGATTTCTAAATTGACGCTCGGCAGTGCTAACCAGACTTAAGAGGGCTTCGGCCCTCTTTTCGTTATGGTTGGCCCTCACACCCTGACGGAGTAGAATGCTCGGTCACGTTGTTGAGGAGCCCGCATGAGCACACGCGCTGAACAAAAACTAAAAACACGTCAGGCCATCATCGACGCGGCGCTGGACTTGAGTAAAGACAAAGGCTTTCCTGCATTAAGCTTGCGCGAAGTCACCCGTGCGGCCGGTATTGCACCTGCCACTTTCTATCGTCATTTTATGGATATGGAAGATCTTGGCTTAGCGCTGGTGGACCAAGTCAGTTTGATTTTGCGTCAGATGATGCGCCAAGCTCGTCATCGCGCCAAAGTTAAAGGCTCGGTGGTTAGCTCATCCGTCGACACCTTTATGGAGTTTGTCGAAAGCTACCCCAACCTGATTCGCCTGTTGAATACCGATGTAGCATCTGGTCCTCGAACCTTCCGTGAATCCATTCAGCGTGAAACTCGTCGTTTTGTTGAAGAATTGATGGACGACTTACAACGCGATAACGAAAATGCTGCCCGCCCGCCGCTGGCATACGTGCCCGAAGTGGCTGAAATGATGGTGGTATTGGTGTTTAACCAAGGGGTAGCTGCGTTAGAAATGACCGCGGAAGAACGCCAAGTGCTTGTGCGTAAACTTAATATTGAATTACGCATGGTGCTGGCTGGCAGCAGTGCGCTGTATCAGAAGGAAAATGGCAAGCGCCAATCGCTTTAATACCAATCGCTATAACAAATAGTGCAATAAAAGGTGGCGGTGTTAACCGGCACCTTTTTTTGTTTTTGTTCTTGTTCTTGCTTTCGCTTTTGTTTAACGTGATTAATTCAAAGGAATTTGAATTTCAATATTGCCCGTCACACTCAAGGCTGTTTTGTCATCTATAGACGAAAATGAAACTGAAAACGTATGAGAGGTTTCACTGTCTACACTAAAATCTAGCTCACCAGCGTTCGTATAAAAACCAATCTCATTACATTGCGAAGCCGTTTCATCCAGCGTGCTGCAGAATACAGAAATGGGATCAAGACGCGTGGATGTGAGCAGCATGGATGTTGACGTGCTCGAGTAAATGCTTTGAGCTTGCCAAATCGAGTTATCTTTATTTTTTCCGCTGAAGATTTCTTTCGAAAAGTAATGCACACCTGCTTTTTGTTGGTCGGTTGTGTTGCTCCAGTTCCAACTTTTCCAACCCAAGGCATCTGTGCTATTGCTGATTTTTATAAATTCACCGTTAGCTAAAATCGACTCTGCATAAACCGACGCCACGGGATGGCGCTCTACAACGGCGCTCATCTTTTTATTACTCAGTACGTTGAATGCTCGCACCTCATTGTGCGCCGAGTGGCTCATGGTCAACACGTTGTCTGGACCTAACTCTGCGTTTAAAAAATCTTTGCGGGTGTAGCTAATCAAATACTGATTTCCTTTCACGTGTTTGATTATAAAAAACTCAATAATCTTGCCAGATTCTGATTCAGCTTGTTCATTTGCGGGATTAGGTTCAATTGCGGAAGCAAATTGCAGTTGACCGACCCACACACCGGCGAGTGTGTCAGTGACTAACAGGTCTGATTGTTCCTGATAAGAATATGATTTCGGTGGCTTGCCACTATTGTCATCTTTTGTGTCATCTTTGCTGTTGTCTTTGTTATTGCTTGACCCACCATCAGAGCCGCCACAGGCAACTAATGTGGTGGAAACAATTGCGAAAAGACAGAAACGCAAGAGGGAGAACAACATAATCTTCCTTAATTGTGTAAATAATGCTTGTGCTTAATGCTTAGCGAGGGCGGAGTGGTTTAGGCGCAGCAGTGTAGGGAAATCGTCTTATGCTCGCAATTGGTGCAAAAAAGTGTTGCAGATACTAGCAGTATTCAACCATCGCGTTGATTTTGCGTACATTTAACGAAAGTAAGTACTAACGATCATGCCATTCATCAAATTGTGGAAGCTCAGGTGTATTTTGCAACCAAGGTTTTTTATGTGTGCACCATATACTGCCTGTGGCCATTTGTTGTGGATTGTCATCGAGTGTTGCTACTCGCAGCACCCAAAAAGGGGCTCCTTGTTTTTTAGCTATGAGGTGCGTTCCACAAGTTGAACAAAAAAAGCGCTGTTTACCGGGAGATGATTCAAACGCATTTAAATTATCTTCTCCGTTCAGCCATTTAAACTCGTTAGGTAAAACACCTGCTGCTGTGTTGTATGCTGCGGCATGGGCTTTTTGGCAGGTGTGACAGTGACAGTGCACTATGTCGGTTTGTAATTTTTCAACCGAGTATTGAACTGCACCACAAAGACAGCTTCCTTTCATGGAATTATTCCTTTTTTATAAAAAATAATTGCTCTATTATGATGCCGCGTGCACAGGAGTGGTACACAAAATAATAAAAATACGAGTGTTTTTATTGGTAGGATTATCAATAACTATTGGGTAAGCCCCATGATTGCTCATTTTTTTTATATTGGCACTTTCATTGCTCTTCTGTGTGCACAGGGCAGTCTTGGCAAAGGCCAATTCCTGAAAAATCTGAAATGGATGGCTAGGGTTCCGGCTTAGCGCAATCATTAACATACAAGTGTCAAACAGGTGTGTTAATAAACGTTAAGCGGCTGGTCCGAGAGCCATCGACCTTTCAAGTGGAATTTATAATCGCTTTAACCACAGCCAAAAAGCGGTTAATAAAATGAAGGGTTACACGGCGGGACAAAAGCCCGGGAGGAATGTTTGGCGTAAGCCAGGATTGCTCGTTGTAACGATAAAAAAACCACTTGGGGAAAACGATGAAAACCGTCCTTAAACGCCTTGCTTTAGGCGCTTCCATTTTGGCCAGCACGGCCGCGTTCAGTTCTGTTGCACAAGCAAAAGACGACTTTAAAGTATGCTGGTCCATCTACGTTGGTTGGATGCCTTGGGAATACGGTGCCACTTCTGGCATTGTTAAAAAATGGGCGGACAAGTACGACAT
>JBFHVZ010000102.1:0-13668 GCA_041589295.1 Pseudomonadales bacterium | reverse complement strand
GCATCGGCGGATGTCATTGTGACGGGTTTGCGCAATGCGTTTGAAGACTCGGGAACCCGCGCTGTGATTTTGCGCATTAACAGCCCCGGTGGTAGCCCGGTTCAATCTGGTTATGTGTATGACGAAATCAAACGGTTACGGGCTTTGTATCCTAACATCCCATTGTACGCAGTGATTTCTGATCTAGGGGCATCCGGTGCCTATTACATGGCAGCGGCGGCCGATGCGATTTATGCGGATAAAGCCAGTTTGGTTGGTTCTATCGGTGTTGTGGGTTCTGGTTTCGGTTTTGTAGAAGCCATGGAAAAGTTGGGTATCGAGCGTCGTCAATTTACGGCGGGGGAGCACAAAGGCTTTTTGGATCCATTTCAACCTCTTAATCAAGAAGAAAAGCGTTTCTGGGAAGGCGTGTTAAAAACCACTCATAAACAGTTTATTGATCAAGTGAAGAAAGGTCGTGGTGAAAAGTTGGTGCAAGACGACAAGCTGTTTAGCGGGTTGGTTTGGACGGGTGAGCAAGCGTTGGAATTGGGTTTGATTGATGGCCTTGGTAGTTCGGGATTTGTTGCGCGTGATGTCGTGGGTTACGAAGACATTGTTGACTTTACGCCGCGACCCCACCCATTTGAGGCGTTTATTGGCAAGCTTGGTACGTCGATTGGTCATGGCATTGCCAGTGCCTTTGGTGTGTCTGAAAATGGCTTACAATTGCGTTGAGCGGAAATGTCTAGCTGTGATGGCTGATGTAACCGCGCAATCGGGGCTGTAGCGCACTTGATAACCGCTTCAATGGCGGTTGGGCGAAGGTTTTATGCTTTAATTTAGGCTTTAACCTTCTGATATATCAGGAATTCTGCCTATAGGGTGGAATTCCTTTTGACACAGGCTTAGGCCATGAGTACCATTGCGCGCACTATGAATCAGGGTTTATTTCCAGTACGGGTCGATCCGCTCAAAAGCGTGGAGCAAGAAGCGATTTATCGTGGCTCTATCGCGCTATCCAAGATGGAGCGTTTAGAAGACTATCTGCTGGATAATAGTGGTGAAGCTCAAGTTGAAATCCAATTTGGGCGTGACGAGCAGGGAACTTCTCTGCTCCGTGGAAAATGTCAGGCCCATGTACGCATGACCTGTCAGCGCTGCATGAACCCGGTTGAAGTGCCTGTGAGCACTGAGTTTGAGCTCGGCATCGTATTTAGCGATGAGCAAGCCAAGCATCTCCCGAAAGCCTATGAACCTGTCATGGCTGAACGGGATGAGCTTGAACTGCTACCCGTGCTAGAAGATGAGATCATCCTCAGCCTGCCAATGTTTGCCTATCATAATGAATGTGGCGAGCATGAATTAGAGCAAGCTGAAGAAGAGATTGTACCGGAAGAGACTGAAGCGCCAGACAATCCGTTTAGCGTGCTTGAGCAATTAAAGAAAAAGTAGGAGAGCCCCATGGCTGTTCAAAAGAGCAAAAAATCCCGTTCACGTCGTGGCATGCGTCGTTCTCACGATGCACTGACTACTCGTGCATTGTCTATCGATCCAACTTCTGGTGAAACTCACCTGCGTCACCACGTGACTGCTGATGGTTTCTACCGTGGTCGTAAAGTTGTTGAAGTAAACGACTAATCATGATCACCATTGCGGTTGATGCAATGGGCGGGGACCACGGTCCCCGCGTGACTGTTCCAGCCGTCATTGGCTGCCTCGAAAAATACCCCGATCTCCAGATCCACCTCTATGGCCAGCGCGCCAAGCTTGACCCCTTTCTTAACCAAGTAACTGCAACAACCCGTCTTAAAGTTTTCCACGCAGAAGAAATTGTGGCTTGTGCAGAGCGTCCGTCCGCTGCATTGCGTAAGCGCCAGTCTTCGATGCGCTTAGCGCTAGACAGTGTGCGTGATGGCAAAGCCCATGGCATGGTCAGTGCGGGCAATACCGGTGCGCTAGTGACATCCGCGCGCTACGTTTTAAAAACCTTGTTAGGTATAGATCGACCTGCTTTGGTAGCACGTTTGCCCAACCATCGTGGTCACAGCTATATGTTAGACCTTGGTGCGAATGTCGAGTGTGATACTGAAAACCTGCTTCAGTTTGCTGCCATGGGCAGTACCTTGTGCAAGGTGTTGGATGGCAAGGCTAAACCTAAAGTCGCATTGCTGAATATTGGTAGCGAAGAAATAAAAGGTAACGAAGAAATTCGTTTGGCTAATGCGCTGCTGAAAGAAAATGACCATTTGAACTACATCGGCTACATCGAAGGTGATGATCTGTATCGCGGCACTGCAGACGTTATTGTATGTAACGGTTTTGTAGGGAATATCGCGTTAAAAACCAGTGAAGGTATGCTGCAATACGTAGCGGAAATCATTAGAACTGGTTTTAAAAAGAACTTGCTAACTCGTACCCTAGGTTGGCTAGCGCTCCCTGTGCTTGAGCGTATCAAAGAAGGGTTTAATCCGGACATCCACAATGGCGGGGTGTTATTGGGGGTGCAAGGTGTCGTGGTGAAGAGCCATGGCAAGTCTCAGTCGGGTCCTTTCCAAAACGCCATAAATACCGCTTATTTATTGGCGAAAAACCAATTGTTAGAAAAGGTGAGCGAAGAGCTTGAAGCTGAGCTTCATTAGTTGCGGTTAGCCTACTAAATCAATCCTCTATCGTTTTGACAGTGCGCTGTGGTAACACAGAAATAACATGAATTGTTAAATAGCTTGTTGAAAAAAAACGGTACACAGCATACTTTCCGCTATGCATTTCCTTAGGCCAATGTTTATACGGCCATCAAAATAAGAGTGAAAAGGGTTATCTCCATGTCCAAAACGGCGATTGTTTTTCCCGGTCAGGGTTCACAAAGTGTCGGCATGATTGCCGATGTGATTCAGGCGTTTCCAATAGCACAAGACACATTGGCAGAAGCGGATGATGTTCTAGGGTTTGCGTTGTCGAAAATCATCGCCGATGGACCGGCTGAAGCCCTAAACAGTACCAATAATACTCAGCCTGCATTGGTGGCGGTGGAAGTCGCACTTTGGCGCGCATTAGATGGCAAACAGCAAGCGGACTTTATGGCTGGCCACAGCTTGGGTGAATACTCTGCATTGGTCTGTGCTGGCGCGCTTAGTTTCGCAGATGCTTTAAAAATTGTTCGTCACCGAGGTGAGTTAATGCAGCAAGCTGTTCCCGATGGTGTTGGCGCGATGGCCGCTATTTTGGGTATGGAAGATGCCGATGTTGAAGCTGTTTGTTTGGAAGCGGCGCAAGGTCAGGTAGTTCAAGCTGCAAACTATAACTCGCCTGGGCAGTTAGTGATTGCGGGTAACGCTGAGGCGGTTGAGCGCGCGGTTGCGATGTGTAAAGAAAAAGGTGCGCGTCGCGCCATGATGCTGCCGGTCAGTGGTCCATTCCATAGCGCGCTCATGCAGCCTGCTGCCGACCAGTTTGAAGCCTTTATTGAACCATTTGCGTTCACCGAACCTTCATGCCCCGTATTACAAAATGCGTCACTGGCTTTTGAAACCCAGCCTGAAAAAATCAAACAAAACCTGATCGCTCAAATCGCTAGTCCCGTTCAGTGGACACAAACAGTTCAAAATTTTGCCCAAGCAGGTGTGAGTGAAATTGTAGAAGTGGGGCCGGGAAAGGTGCTGACCGGGTTAAATAAGCGTATCGACAAATCTGTTCAAGGTCGTGCGGTGAATACCGTAACGGATCTCGAAGCGAATTAATGCAAAGCTAAGGATTTAAAATGGAAAAGCGTATTGCGGTAGTGACCGGAGCGAGTCGCGGTATTGGTCAGGCCATTGCTAAATCCCTGCTAGAAGCAGGTTATTTTGTTGTGGGTTCGGCCACGGGTGAATCGGGGGTCGCAGCAATCAAAGCGACCTTGGGTGAACAAGGTACAGCGTTTGTTTTGAACTTATCCGATGCAGAAAGCTGCAAAGTGTTTATGGAGCAAGTGTTGGCTCTGGGTGCCGTTTCGGTTCTGGTTAACAATGCTGGTATTACCCAAGATAATTTATTGATGCGCATGAAGGACGAGCAATGGGACTCGGTCATTGAGACCAATCTGACTGGTGCTTTTCGTCTAACCAAGGCGGCCTTGAAAGGCATGATGAAGCAACGTTGGGGTCGCATTATTAATATTAGCTCTGTCGTGGGTGCTATGGGCAATCCGGGGCAGGCCAACTACTGCACAACCAAGGCCGGTATCGAAGGCTTTACCCGTTCGCTGGCCTATGAGCTAGGCAGTCGTGGCATTACCTCTAATGCGGTAGCCCCAGGTTATATTGCTACTGACATGACGGACGAACTCACCGACGCACAAAAAGACGCCATGCTGAAAAATATCCCGCTGGACCGCATGGGTCAGCCAGAAGACATCGCCAATGCAGTTGCGTTTTTGGCGTCAGACAACAGTGCTTATATCACCGGCCAAGTCATTCATGTGAATGGCGGTTTGAATATGGGTTAGATCTCAAAATAGTTTATTTGGGTTGCGGTTGAGCGGTTGAATGTATTTTAGGTGTCGGGTTGCTGTTGTTTTGCTTTTATCAATGGTGGCTCTTGGATGTACTCCGCAAGCGCAAATTGATATGGATTTGGAGCTGGATAGCGTTCCTGAAAGGGGTGAACATTATCGTTCTTTAGCCATTCGGTTTCATTTGTCTCTGCCTGATGAGCAAGTATTTGTCGTGGATATCACAGGAGGGCGTTCTACTGAGGAGGGTGGGTCTTTCGATTGGGATCACCTTCAAGTAAACAGCTACTTTGCGGATATTGTGTAAGCTCCACTGCCTGTCACTGAGTTAGATGATGGGTGGGAACTTGGCGTTGCTGCAACCTATCTTGCGAGTGATTCACTTAATGTAGACTGCCTAACCTGTGTAGCGTCAGGTGCAACTGACCAGACCATTTATGGTTCGGTTTATCGAAAAAAAGCTGAGCATGATGGTACGCGTATTGAATTCAGAGACTCAATGCTAGCAGTCTCTATTCCTGTGTCGGACGCTCGATTATATGACATCACCTCAATAACAGACGTTAGGGTAGAAACAATCTACCTCGATGAACAACTCAATTCCTATGATTTGCTTGAGGTGATGCCGCGCACAGGTGTTTATGGTGTAAGTGAATACCCTGATGTTCCTGCGTATGCGGTTAGAGATGGCAAGCAATTCGTGATGGACTACGATGAGTCTGCGAGTGCGGAGCTGTGGTTCTATTCCATTGAAGGGGATGTTTCGGTGGCATCTGTCTTAGATATCAAATCACTGATGTTTTATCTTGACCGCTAGTTATCTAGCGATTTCGAAATTGGACACTTCCCCCCCGTCGCTTGTACAATCTGGCCCGTTTTTTAAAGCTTCATAACAAGAGAACTCCTTATGGGTCGCGCGTTCCAGAACCGTAAAGAATCCATGGCCAAAACGGCCGCTCATAAGACCAAGGTATATTCCAAGTACGGTCGTGAAATTTATGTTTGTGCCAAGAAAAGCGGTACAGACCCAGACGGCAACCTGACTTTGCGCTCATTAATTGACCGCGCCAAGAAAGATCAGGTGCCAAGCCACGTTATCGAGAAAGCCATCGACAAGGCCAGGGGCGGCGGTGGCGAAGACTTCGACGTTGCCCGCTACGAGGGCTTTGGCCCGGGTGGCATTATGGTCATCGTGGAGTGTTTGACTGATAACCCTAACCGTACTTACGGTGATGTGCGCACATGCTTTAACAAAACCAAGAGCAAGATTGGCTCTTCCGGTACAGCTGCGCATATGTTCGATCACAGTGCTATCTTCGTGTTTGCAGGTGATGACGAAGAAGCTGTGCTTGAAGCTTTGATGATGGAAGACGTTGATGTGTCTGACATCGAGTGTGAAGATGGCCAAATCACGGTGTTTGCGCCACAGTCTGAATTCTTTAAAGCTAAAACAGCTCTGCAAAATGCGTTCGAAGGGATCGACTTCGAAGTAGAGGAAATCCAATTTGTGCCGCAAACCACACAGCCGATTCCGGCAGACGAAATGCCAATGTTTGAGAAGTTCATTGAGATGCTGAACGACTTGGATGATGTGCAGAACGTCTATCACAACGGTGAGGTGCCAGAAGAAGCCTAATTTGGTTGATCTTCAGGTTTTAAACAAAAGCCCCAGGCATTCGTGCTTGGGGCTTTTTTGTGTGCTTGTCGTGAGATTATGGCTGATAGCGATTGGCTATGGCTTGTATTGTAAAGTCGCATTAGAAACTATTGTTGAGAATCATTATTGTTAACTTCATTGGAATGTGGAGGGCCTAATCATGGCAAAGACAATGAGTTTCGCAGTATTGCACTTTAGCGTGGCGTTCTCTGTAGCCTATGTGCTGACGGGGGATTTGGTAATCGGTGGTGCTATGGCCTTGGTAGAACCGGCTATCAATACGGTAGCTTATTACTTCCATGAGCTGGCATGGGGGCGTTCACAAAAGTTAGCACGAGACGAGCAGGCGGGCCAGCAAGCAGTGGTACTTGAGGTATAGAGTAGGTCACGGTAGAAGAAGTTGCTGCACAACACTCGAGCAGGGAAGCTACAAGGCAGCAAGAGCACCGTGATGGTGTAAAACGATATGCAATAAACGCAAAGGGCCAGTTTTCACTGGCCCAATGTTTAGGCTTAGGCTGGAACTACGTCTTCTGCCTGTGGGCCTTTCTCGCCTTGAACGACTTTCATCGTTACTTGCTGACCTTCGGTCAGAGTACGGCGGCCATTGCCTTGAATTGCACTGAAGTGGACGAATACATCTTTGCCACCTTCTTGTTGAATAAAGCCGAAGCCTTTCTCATCGTTAAACCATTTAACGGTGCCAGTAACCTGGTTGGACATACGATTGGATCTCTCTTTGAAGCCAGCCCTTTTTGGGCTGATAAAACAGTTTCTGCCGAAGCAGAGAATTACAGTGTTACCGGACACGCCGGAGCGTTAGGAATCATGGCGCATTTCTGTTTAAGAAATATGTCAGTGCTTCTCCAGTAAGCGCGTTAGTATCATAGATAGGATTTAGGAGAATTAAAACGATTATTATCGAATCAGGTGTAAATTAAGCAAATAAGTTGATTTCACCGGCCCCAGTGTCGAATTCAAGTGGCTAATGGAGCAATTTGGCATGGCTTTATCTACCAAAAGAGGGGGAATGCTGACCGAGGCCAGCGATGCTATTGCTACATATTCCTCCGATATTCCCCTCCAGCTTCGTACAAAGCATGGGAAATTTGCCCCATGGACGCTTGCTTGACTGCTTCCATCAGAGCAGTAAAGGTATTTTCTCGAGCGATTGCCGCCTGTTTTAGGTCAGCTAATGTACGTTGCAAGTGATTCTGATGCTGTCTATGAAACCGGTTTAGCTGACCAATTTGTTGGTTTTTCTCTGAGTCTGATGACCTCGCTAATTCTATTTCGTCACTGACTTCTGTGGTCGTGGTGCCCTTGAATGTATTGACGCCGATGATGGGTAACGAGCCGTCATGTTTTTTATGCTCATAGTACATGGACTCATCTTGAATCTTGCTGCGTTGATACATGGTGTCCATGGCTCCCAAAACGCCGCCACGTTCGGCAAGGCGATCAAACTCTGTGTATACCGCTTCTTCCACTAAATCGGTGAGCTGGTCGATTAGGTAAGCGCCCTGCAGTGGGTTTTCGCAGACGTTTAACCCAAGTTCGCGATTGATGATGAGCTGAATGGCGACCGCCCGCCGTACAGACTCTTCTGTAGGGGTGGTAATGGCTTCGTCATAGGCATTGGTGTGCAGACTGTTGCAGTTATCGAAGAGGGCGTAAGCGGCTTGAAGCGTGGTACGAATGTCGTTGAACTGAATCTCTTGCGCGTGCAAAGAACGACCCGAAGTTTGGATGTGGTATTTCAGTTTTTGCGAGCGTTCGTTGGCGTTGTAAATGTGTTTCATGGCCCGTGCCCAAATACGGCGGGCCACTCGCCCAATAACCGCATACTCTGGGTCCATGCCATTACTAAAAAAGAAACTTAAGTTCGCCGCAAAGTCGTCGACCTTCATGCCGCGACTTAAATAGTACTCAACTATGGTGAAGCCGTTTGCCAAGGTAAACGCTAATTGGCTAATGGGGTTCGCACCGGCTTCGGCGATGTGGTACCCAGAAATAGACACGCTGTAAAAATTCTTCACCTGACGGTCGATAAAAAATTGCTGAATATCGCCCATCATGTGCATGGCAAACTCAGTAGAAAATATGCAGGTATTTTGCGCTTGGTCTTCTTTCAGTATGTCGGCCTGCACGGTTCCGCGTACCCGTGAGAGAGTAGATTGTTTGATGCGTGCATAGGTGTCGGCATCAACTAGTTCGTCGCCGCTCACACCCAATAGGCCTAGACCTAAGCCGTTATGGCCCTCAGGCAATTCACCTATGTAACGCGGCCGTTCGAGGCCGTCACGTTTAAAACGCTCGTCGATTTTTTGTTGGGCGACTTCCCATTGCTTGGTTTCTTTTAGATGTTTTTCTATTTGCTGGTCGATGGCTGCGTTCATAAAAAACGCGAGGATAATCGGTGCCGGACCATTAATAGTCATGGAAACAGACGTGCTGGGAGAGCATAAATCGAAACCACTGTAGAGCTTTTTCATGTCATCCAAAGTAGCGATGGATACGCCCGAGTTGCCGACCTTGCCGTAAATGTCGGGCCTTTTGTCTGGGTTTTCGCCGTAAAGCGTGACACTGTCGAAGGCTGTTGATAGGCGCGCGGCGGGCTGTCCCAAAGATAAGTAATGAAAGCGGCGGTTTGTTCGTTCTGGGGTGCCTTCTCCGGCAAACATCCGTATGGGGTCTTCGTTTTCGCGACGGTGAGGAAAAACACCAGCGGTGTAGGGGTAGCAGCCGGGTAAATTTTCTTTCTCAAAATAGCGCACCAGCGTGCCCCAATTGTCAGTAGACGGCGTAGCCACTTTGGGAATGGTCAAATGACTTAAACTGGTCTGATAGTTTTCGCCTGTGTGTTCTTGGTCGCGCACTGTGTAGTGGTATTGCGCATCGCACACCCCGGCTTTCGCTTTTGGCCAATTTTGCAATTGGGTTAACAAATGCTCGTCAATATTGCTGATGTGGGTTTGATAGCGTTCACGCAGTAAAGCCAAAGCGTCTTGGTTTTGGCTTGTGATGTGCGTCTGCGCGTATTGGTGCAACGGCGCGGGTAGTTGTGGGTCTTGCAGGTCTTTTAGCATCTCATAAGCGTGCTGCGCCAATTCGGCACTGAGTGCTTGTGATTCTAAATAAGTTTGTTGCGAACGGCCGTTATCTGAAATTTCGGCCAAGTAGCGCGTCCGTTCCCCTGGAATGATGGCGCTGCCTTGCGGAATGGCCTGCTCATATTTTTGTGGCGTTAGCCATTTTTTATCTTGGCTGCTTTGGTGTAACTGATCGGCTATAGACTGAAACAACCAACTGACACCCACGTCGTTAAATTGGCTGGCAATGGTGGGGAATACCGGAATGTCTGCATCGTCAATATCAAAAGCATTGCGATTACGACGCCACTGTTTTCGTACATCGCGCAATGCATCTTGCGAACCTGCTTTTTCAAATTTATTAATGACCACGCAATCGGCATAGTCGAGCATATCAATTTTTTCTAATTGGCTGGCAGCACCAAACTCGGAGGTCATGACATATAAAGATAGATCCACCAAGTCGACGATTTCGGAATCGCTTTGTCCAATGCCCGCAGTTTCGACTAGGACCAAATCAAAACCCGAACTGCGCAAAAAACCAATGGCATCGCTGAGCATTTCATTGGTGGCGACGTGCTGGCGGCGGGTGGCCATGCTGCGCATATACACATTTTTAGCGCGCAAACTGTTCATGCGAATACGGTCGCCTAATAATGCGCCACCAGTGCGGCGGCGTGTAGGGTCGACGGCCAAAATAGCAATGTTTATATGTGGAAGCTGTTGGCAAAAGCGATTGAGAAGTTCATCGGTTAAGCTGGATTTACCCGCGCCACCCGTGCCAGTTATGCCGATCACGGGCGCGGGTTTTTCGCAGTGATTCCAGTCGGCTCTCAATGCCGTGAATTGATCTTCGGTGATGATTTGGTCTTCAATGGCCGACAACATTTGCGCAATTTGAAAGTGCGAAGGTGCGTGAATCTCTTGCACAAATTGCGAAGGTTTTTGACTTGCTTGTGCACGTTGAACCACATCTTCGATCATGCCCTGTAAGCCCATGGTCATCCCGTCGGTGGGGTGATAAATGCGTTCGACGCCGTACGCTTGTAGTTGTTGAATTTCCTTTGGGGTAATGGTGCCACCACCGCCACCAAACACACGAATATGGCTTGCATTCATTTGTTTAAGTTGGTCGATTAAATAGCGAAAGTATTCAATGTGACCACCTTGATAACTGCTGATGCAAATGGCATCTGCGTCTTCTTGAATGGCGGCGCGTAGTACATCGTCCACACTGCGATTGTGGCCCAAGTGAATGACTTCGACACCTTGGTCTTGAATGAGTCGGCGCATGATATTAATGGCTGCGTCATGGCCATCAAATAATGAAGCGGCTGTTACAAAGCGAAGAGGGTGTTTGACCAAAGGTGTCATTGATGTACCTCGCATACCTTATGTGAGTGGGCAAGCGCTCCTCACAAATCTTATTTTTATTATAGAAAAAGCAGGGTGGTGTTTAGCGCTGCTTAAAATCATTCTAAGGGGCTGCATGATGGTGTGAAAGGTGTTTTAAGGCCTTAAAAACCCTTGTCATGCTTTTTGGAAGATAAGGTCAGTGTTTTAATTTCTAAATAGAATTTATGGGCCAGTGTTAAAGCGCCATGTCGAGTTGGCTTTTAAAAAATCACCCTTGTTCCGTATTTTTATAGCCCCCAACGCTAGTACATTTGTTCTTTATTGGACGCTTTGCTACCGTGCCCCGCCTTTTTGCTTATCAATGTTAAATTGCTTGGATTTGGAGTTCATATGCTAGCCAAACTGATGGGGCTGTTTGTTTTGTTTTGGATGTTGTTGTCCAGCGCGGTGTATGCGTTACAACCGATGACAGGGGATGAACTGGATGCGCAAATCGGTGATCTGCATGTTAAAAAAGGCGAAAAGTATCGCTTGGCAGTGCAGTTTAGTGGCGCAATGGCATTCGATACCACGCGATCATTAAAGCAGGTTACGGCCGCCGTGTGCCAAGGTGAAGTTTGGCGTCGTATCGACGGTAGTTTTATGCACTGTTGGAATCAACAAGCTGATGAATTGCTACAAAAGATCGGACTTTTCCAACAGTTTAGAAAAACACCCGTCGAACCTGTTGAGTTTCAAGCCCAGCTTGCTGCTGACGGCAAACTAAAAAATATTCAAGTGTTGGGGGTTGATGAAGACCCTGCCATCAAAAAGCAGTTTGTACAGTTGCTTAGCAAGATGGGTTTTGGCCGCTTGTCTGGGAGCAATCAAGCGACCGAGCTAAGTATTATCGTCGAACGTCAAATCATTGATCAGGCTGCGAACTTAAATTATTAAAAAACGCAGGCTGACTAGCCTGTTTTTAACGCCACGAGTATGCTCATAACGGGCACATTAGGACGAACAACTAATCTCCATGGCTTTACCCCAATCCGGCGGGAAATTTGAGAAGTGTTCGTTCTCTGGTTGTTCAGCAAACGGTTTTCTCAGTACTTGGTGAAGTGTGTTGACGGTTTCATAGTTACCGGCTTGCGCATCTTCAATGGCTTTTTGTGCAAGATAGTTGCGTAAGATGTACTTAGGGTTCACGCAATTCATGGCTGCCGCACGTTCTGTTTCGGTTCGTGGGTCATTAGCGATGATTTGTGTGTAGTGTGCGTGCCATTCATCGAAGCCGTTTAGATCTAGGGTGTGATCTCGCATCCACATACGACCTTGGCGAGTGGCTAATTTGCGGAAAAAGATGGTGTAATCCATACGACCTTGTGCCAGCATAGAAAGCGTTTCTTCAATTATGGTTTTTAGCTGGGGTTTTTGTGCTTCGCTGAGCCAGTCCAGCCCCAGTTTTTTCGCCATGATGCCGATAAACGCCGACTGAAATTCATCGCTATAGGTTTCGAGAATATTGATCAGGCTTTGTTTGTCACACAACGGCAGTAATGCCTGCGCTAAAACCGCTAAATTCCAGTTGGCAATATTGGGTTGTTGATTAAACGCATAGCGTCCTTGGTGATCGCTGTGGTTGCAAATGTAACTGGGGATGTAGTCGTCTAAAAATGCGTAAGGACCATAATCAAAGGTATCGCTCAAAATCGACATGTTGTCCGTGTTCATGACGCCATGGGCAAAGCCGATGGTTTGCCATTGGGCCATTAAGCGCGCGGTGGATTTTAGAACCGTTTCAAATAAACCCAAGTAAGGGTTCTCCTGCTGCATCAGCGTGGGAAAATGATGTTGAATCACATGATCTGCAAGGGTTTGTAGTAAGTCTATTTGTTGGGTGAAGGCGCAATATTCGAAATGGCCAAAGCGAATATGCGATTTGGCCACGCGCATAACCATAGCGCCGGTTTCTACTCGTTCGCGCATGACAGGGGTTTGACTGTCAACCACGGCTAAAGCGCGTGTTGTGGGAATACCCAGCGCCGCCATGGCTTCGCTCACCAAAAATTCTCGGATACTAGAACGTAATACCGCACGACCATCACCCTGACGTGAATAGGGTGTCATGCCGGCACCTTTTAAATGCAGTTCCCAAACCTCACCGTTTCGATTTTCTACTTCGCTTAAAAGCAGGCCGCGGCCGTCGCCCAAGTCTGGGTTGTAGTAGCCAAACTGATGGCCTGTGTATTTCATTGCAATCGGTTGCCACGTACTGTGAATGCTATTGCCGGACAATACGTGAAGGGCAGTTTCACTTTGCAAAGAGTCTGGATCGAGATCGAGCAATTGTGCGGTGTCTTCGCTGACGCAAACTAATGCTGGATCATTTAACCCTGCCGGATCAACACGACTAAACAGGGTGTTTGGCAGGGTGGTATAGCGCTGAACGAAATTCAGCTCATGGAAGGGTTTGCGGGTCATGGTTGGCTGCCGTTATGAAGGATCGTCTTCATTTTTAGCCTGCTTTAACAGGTCACCCAATTCCTTTTGCTTTTTCGGGTCCGCAAGGGCGGCTTTAATTTTTTCCCTAGCCGCCATGATGCGCTTGTATTCCTTATCGCAACATTCACTAAAGGGTTTGCCACTGCCACATGGGCAGAGTTCATCGTGTTCGTCAGTCATAAAATGGTTTTCGATTGTTCAATTACTCTAAGACACCTTGGGGTAGAGCGGCGCTAAACGCAAGCGTTGGTTTGTGTTGGTGTCTGGGCTCCAGTTTTTCAGCAATTGCCACAGGTGTTCGCCTTGCCACGCACTGTTGCCCCGTGCGGAATAGAGCGTGTGGTCTAGCTCTAACAATGCTTGCTTTAAATGGGTATCGTCCACCAAGCGGCTAAGCTCGCTTAAGCCGCTGACAGGCTTGCTTAGCTGTCCATTTACCCATGACAGCAAATGTTGACGAGCGGCCTGTGGGTCGTTGTTGCGGCAGGCCTTTTTAATGTCGGCCAACTTAGTCGTGCGTAGTTCAATCGTTTCGCCTTGCGTTGTATTTGTGTGTGGGTTAGATACAACGACTTGCCGAGGGAAACGCCACCACAAACCAAGCGTGG
>JBFHVZ010000101.1:0-13732 GCA_041589295.1 Pseudomonadales bacterium | reverse complement strand
CGTTTTTCAGCTTTCTGGCTTATGTCAGCATCATGTTAGGGGTATTGAATCTACTGCCTGTACCTGTGCTCGACGGTGGTCATTTATTTTATTACATCATTGAAGCCATTCGCGGTAAGCCGGTGTCGGAACGCGTACAAATTGCGGGCATGAAAATCGGTCTGGCATTGTTATTTAGCGTCATGGCCATTGCGATATTCAATGATATTAGTCGGTTATAAATTTGTACTCTAACCGCTGCTGTGAGTAACCGTTTTTAACACTTAGTGATTGCGGGCCTAGCCCCAAAAATAAGAAATAGTCGTTTATGAAAATAAAAACCCTTGGGTTATTGCTAGGCTTGTACGCCGGAATTGCACAAGCCGACAACTTTACCGTTTCGGATATTCGTGTTGATGGTTTGCAACGGGTTTCTGCTGGCACCGTGTTCAGCGCCTTTCCCATCAATATCGGTGATGAAATCACCGAGCGTCATTTGCTAGAAGCCACCAAGGTTCTGTTTCGTACCGGTTACTTTAATGACATTCAATTATTCCGCGACGGCGATGTTTTGGTCGTCAACGTGGTGGAACTACCCACCATTACCGAGCTTGAAATCGAGGGCAACAGTGCCATCGAAACCGATCAACTCAAACAAGGTTTGAAGCAAGCTGGTCTTGCAGAAGGCTATGTCTTTAAGCGCTCAACGCTGGAACGCTTAGAGTTAGAACTTGAGCGTCAGTATGTGAGTCAAGGTCGCTATGACGCCAAAATCGAAACCGAAGTAAATCGACTACCCCGTAACCGTGTTGGATTAAAGATCAATGTTGACGAGGGTAATGTCGCCTCCATTAGTCATATCAATGTGGTTGGTCATAAAGACTTTGATAAAGACGTTTTGCTTAAACAATTTGAGCTTAAACCGTCTAACTTTTGGTCTTGGTACAGCAGTGATGACAAATACGCCCGTGAAAAACTCAGTGGTGATTTAGAACGCTTACGCTCTTACTACCTTGACCGTGGTTACATTCGTTTTAACATCGAATCCACTCAGGTTTCTCTGTCCCCCAATAAAGAAGACGTATACATCAGTGTTAACGTGCATGAAGGGGACATTTATTCTGTATCGAAAGTTGAATTAGCCGGTGAGCTGATTCTTGACGAAGAAGAATTGAAAAAACTCATTGTGATGAAAGAGTCACAAACCTTTAGTCGCCGTAAAGTGACCGCCACACAAGATCTAATTGCCAAGCGCTTGGGTAATGAAGGCTTTACCTTTGCCAGTGTAAACGGTGTTCCCAAAATCAACGACGAAGACAAAACCGTTGAGCTGACCTTCTTCGTAGAGCCTGGTAAGCGTACCTACGTGCGTCGCATTAACTTTACCGGTAATGAATCCACCATGGACGAAGTGTTACGTCGTGAAATGGTGCAGATGGAAGGCGGTTGGGCCTCCACCGAACTGATCGAACAAAGCAAAAGTCGTTTAGAGCAGTTGGGCTTCTTTAAAGGCGTCAACGTTGAAACGCCAAAAGTACCGGGCACGGACGATTTAATTGACGTGAACTACAGCGTAGAAGAACAACCTAGTGGTAGCCTGAACTTGTCCATTGGTTATTCCAGTGGTGCCGGTATGATCATTGGTTCGAGCGTTAGCCAAAACAACTTCTTGGGTACCGGCCAACGCATGAGTACCTCGGTTAACAAAACGGATTCTGTTACCAGTTTAAACTTTGGCTTTACCAACCCCTACCACACTGTGGATGGCGTAAGTCGCGGTTACAACCTGTTCTATCGCGAAGCCGACTTTAACGAACAAAAGGCTGGTGACTACAACACCGACACCTATGGTGCGCAGGTGAAATTTGGTATCCCAATCAACACCCGCGAACGCTTCAACTTTAGCGTTGAAGGCAGCAAGACCATGATGGAAACCAAATCGTCGGGTATTCCAGAAGAAATTCTGACCTTTGTGGACAACCAAGGGGATGACTTTGACGAAGTAACACTGGGAAGCAGCTGGGTTTGGAGCACATTAAACCGAGGCCTGTTCCCAACGGCTGGTGGTAAACAAACCTTGGCCGTTGAAGTGACCGCACCGGGTAGCGAACTAGAATACTATCGCGTCACTTACGACGCCCAAAAATACTTCCATATTGATGGCGAGTGGACCTTCCGTGTACGTACGGATTTGGGTTACGGCGACGGTTATGGCGATACAGAACAGTTGCCATTCTTCCGTAACTTCCGCGCTGGTGGCGTTGGTTCTGTGCGTGGCTATAGCACCAATACTTTGGGCCCCCAGGGCGCTGTTAAAGAATTTAAACGAGAACTGGATAGCTCGAACAATGTCGTTTACGTGGATGAAAACGACGACGGGCAAACCGATTATACCTATGAGGCCGATACTTACCTTGGCGGTAACCTAAAAGCGGTTGCCAGTGCCGAATTGATTTTCCCGTTGCCGTTTGTTGAAGACCAGCGCTCTGTACGCTCGGCCCTATTCTTAGATGCAGGTAACGTTTTCAACACCGAATGTATTAAATTGGAACCTACCAATGGCTTGGGTGAACAGAATTCCAACCACCCAGGCTGTCAATCAGGCTTCGATGGCAGTGAAGTTCGCCTAGGTACCGGCGTAAGCTTCACTTGGATTACCGCCATAGGTCCGTTAACCTTCACCTTCGCCCGCGCACTGAATGCGGAAAGCGATGATCAAACTGAAGGTTTCGAGTTCTCTTTGGGTCAAGTATTCTAGCCCCCACCTTTCGAAGCTGATATAAACCGATGCTCGCACTTGTTTTTAGACAGGGCGCGCATCGGTCAATAAATACAATAACGATTAAGTCACTCATTCTAGACAAATGGAAAGCATCATGAACAAGTGGATGAATACCCTAGCAACGGCCTTTTTTACTTTGGCAATGGCGACATCTGTGCACGCCAGCAAAATCGCAATCGTGGATATGGAGCGCGCTTTATTTCAATCAGACGGCGCTAAAGCCTCATTCAAACAAGTTGAAGAGCAATTTGGCGACGACCTTGTCAAGCTTAAAAACTTAGAAGAAGGCATCACCACTGCACAAGAAAAGCTGCAAAAAGACGGTGCCATCATGAGTGATGAAGAACAACGTAAACTGCGTAACGGCATCAAAGAAAACCAAAGCGAATACCAGTTCTACGCCAACAAATTACAACAAGCCGAAGGACAATGGCGTCAACAGTTCTTCCGTGCAAACCTACCGCGTATTCAAGAAATTCTTAAAAAACTCATTGAAGAAGAAAAAGTCGACATGGTGTTAAACGGTCAAGCGGTTATCCATGTGACACCTGAGTTGGATCTCACCAAAAAGCTGCTGCTAAAACTGAACGAAGCCACCGCGGCTAAATAAGAAAGCAGTCGTTATCCCACATAATTGGTTTTGAGTAGTTGAGACAACATCATGGCAAAAACACTGGCTGAGATAGCAGAATTTTTAGGTGCGCAATTAAAAGGGGATGGTGCGCACCTTATTACCGGTTTGGCCACGCTCAGCGACGCAGGCCAAAGTGATTTAAGTTTTCTTGCCAACCAAGCGTACTTAAACCAGTTAAAAGAAACCCAAGCAGGGGCTGTGATTGTTCATCCTAAGCAAGCAGCCGACTGTCCCGCCCATGCTTTAATTATGGATAACCCGTACCTAGGTTACGCCAAAGTGTCATCCTTATTTGATACTTTGCCGCAGCCAACTGGGCAGATTCATCCAAGTGCTTTTATCAGCCCATCTGCCACAATCGGTAGCAATGTTTCCCTTGGGGCTAACGTCGTGATCGAAGACGAAGTTGAGCTAGCTGATGGTGTGGTGATAGGTGCAGGTAGCGTGATTGGTCATCGCTCTCGTATTGGGCAAGACACACGTCTACACGCCAATGTGACGCTTTATCATGACATTGTGGTTGGTGAGCGTTGCATTTTGCACAGCGGCTGCGTGATCGGCGCAGACGGGTTTGGATTTGCCAATGCCCAAGGCAAATGGCATAAAATCCGCCAAATTGGCGGAGTAAAAATCGGCAACGATGTTGAAATCGGGGCCAATACAACGGTAGATAGGGGTGCCATGAGTGACACCCTAATTGCCGATGGTGTGAAACTGGATAACCAAATTCAGATTGCACATAACGTCGAAATTGGTGAAAACACCGCAATGGCCGCCTGCGCTGGTGTTTCTGGTAGTACCAAAATCGGCGCGAACTGCACCATAGCCGGTGGTGCAGGGCTGGCTGGCCACTTAACGTTAGTGGATGGTTGCCATGTGACAGGCATGTCATTGATCAGTAAAAGCATTACAGAACCGGGCAGTTACTCTTCGGGGACCGCCATGGCGCCTAGTGCAGAATGGAAAAAAAGTGCAGCCAGATTTAGGCAGCTAGATGATATGGCCAAGCGATTGAAAGCGCTTGAGAAAGCAGCAAAGGAGTAAGTCATGGCCGTCATGGATCATGCCGAAATAAGCGAATTACTACCACACCGTTATCCATTTATGTTGGTGGACCGTGTTCAAGAAATCGAACACGGTGAATGGATTAAAGGTTATAAAAATATCACCATTAATGAGCCATTTTTTGCAGGCCACTTTCCCAACCACCCAATTATGCCAGGGGTGCTTATCGTGGAAGCCCTCGCACAACTTGCGGGTCTGCTAGGCTTAAAAACGCTGGGCGACGAACGAGCCCGCACCACGCTGTACTACTTTGCCGGTGTGGATAACGTGCGATTTAAAAAACCTGTGATGCCGGGTGATCGCCTGGATATGGAAGCACGTTATCTAAACGACAAGCGTGGTATTTGGCGCTTTGCGTGCGAGGCCAAAGTAGATGGTGTACTCGTCTGCCAAGCAGAAGTCATGTGTGCCGAACGGGAAAGATAGAATTGATTCACTCTACAGCTATTATTGATCCAAGTGCGCAAATTGCTGCGAACGTTGAAATAGGCCCATGGTCGATTGTTGGTCCTGATGTCGTTATTGGCGAGGGCACAGTTATTGGTCCTCACGTTGTGATTAAAGGCCCAACCGTCATCGGAAAAAACAACCGCATCTTTCAATTTTGCACCATAGGTGAAGATTGTCAGGACAAAAAATTTGCCGGTGAGCCGACGCGTCTCGAAATTGGTGACAACAATATTTTCCGCGAAGCGTGCACCGTTCACCGTGGAACCGTCCAAGATAATAGCTTGACCAAAATTGGCAGTAACAACCTGTTTATGGTGAACGTACACGTTGCCCATGACGTTATTGCTGGCAGTAATTGTATTTTTGCCAACGACACGAACATAGCCGGTCATGTACACATTGGTGACTACGCCATTTTAGGTGGTGCATCGCAAGTTCATCAGTTCGTTAAAATTGGGGCACACTCCATGTGTGGTACGGGCTCCATTGTATTAAAAGACGTACCGGCCTATATCATGGCTAACGGCAACTCAGCTCAGCCCCATGGTATAAATATCGAAGGCTTAAAGCGTCGCGGCTTTGAAAAAGCTGACATCCAAGTTTTGCGTAAAGCGTACAAAGCCATCTACCGTCAGGGTTTAACTGTGACAGAGGCCCTAGTAGAACTGGATGAACTTAAAAGCCAATCTACAGCCGTGCAACTGTTGATCGATAGCTTGAACGATTCCACACGAGGCATCATTCGCTAATGGCAAAGTGCATTGCCATTGTGGCGGGTGAAGCGTCGGGAGACATTCTTGGCGCAGGTTTAATTAAATCGCTAAAACGTCTTTACCCCGATGCCGAATTTATCGGCATTGGCGGCCCACAAATGATCGCCCAAGGTTTTACCAGTCTATACCCCATGGAACGTCTATCTGTCATGGGCTTGGTTGAAGTGCTTGGCCGTCTACGCGAATTGCTCAAAATCCGCAAAGATTTGGGTACAACCCTGATCGAAAAAAAACCGGATGTATTCATTGGCATCGACGCGCCGGATTTTAATTTAGGTTTAGAAACTCGCTTAAAAGAAGCGGGCATTAAAACCGTGCATTATGTAAGTCCGTCTGTATGGGCATGGCGTGAAAAACGCGTGTTCAAAATCAAAAAAGCCGTTGATTTGGTTTTGTGCCTATTTCCTTTCGAAGTGGCGTTTTATCAAAAGCATCAGGTACCTGCTGTATGTGTGGGCCATACTCTAGCCGACATGATTGACTTAGAAACCGACACGTTAGGCGCACGCATTCAATTGGGGTTACCCACAAATGCACCTGTGGTTGCCATTTTACCCGGTAGTCGTGAGGGTGAAGTCGCGCGACTGGGCGATTTATTTTTGCAAGCGGCGGAATTAATTCACCAACAAACACCCAATGTACAATTTGTTATTCCGGCTGCTAATGATGACCGCAAACAACAGTTACAAGAAATGCTGCAAGCGGTACCCGAGCTGAAGGTAAATTTGCTGGATGGGCAAAGTCGTACGGCTATGGCCGCCGCCGATGTTGTGCTGCTGGCGTCAGGTACAGCCGCGCTAGAAGGTATGTTGCTTAAAAAGCCCATGGTTGTATCTTACCGGGTATCCAATATTACTTATTTCATTCTGCGCCGCATGATTAAACAAGAGTTTGTTTCACTACCAAATTTGTTGGCTGGCAAACAACTTATTCCAGAAATCCTGCAAAACGATGCCACACCAGAAAATCTAGCGCAGTCGGTATTGCATCTATTGGGTGACGATCAAACCGCTGCCCAACTAAAATCTGAATTTACCCAATTGCATACTATGCTGCGTAAAAATGCTGACGAAGCAGCAGCACAAGCCGTGGCAAACCTCATTTAGTAAGCGCGTACTTTAAGTACGCCAATCAAGCGTATGACTTACAAAACCGAAATCGAACAATCCTTAGTTGATCAGGGTCTGCTGTACTGTGGCGTGGACGAAGCGGGCGCAGGCCCGTTGTGCGGAGATGTTGTTGCCGCCGCCGTTATTCTCGATCCAACTAACCCCATAGCCGAACTGGATGACTCAAAAAAACTCAGCGAGAAAAAGCGCGAAAAACTGTTCGATGAAATCATCGAAAAGGCATTAAGCTATTGTATCGCCCGCGCCAGCGTTGAAGAAATCGACCAAATTAATATTCTACATGCGCGCATGTTAGCCATGACCCGTGCAGTAAACGGTTTGATTGAAAATGGTTTAAAGCAAAATCCACAACACGCCCTTATCGACGGCAATCGTTTACCGAAAGATTTGTGCTGTGCAGCTACTCCCATCATTAAGGGCGATAGTTTATCCGCCTCTATTTCTGCTGCGTCTATTTTAGCGAAAGTGCAAAGAGATCGAGATTTAATTGAACTGGATAAACTCTATCCGCAATACGGCTTAGCCCAACATAAAGGCTATCCTACCAAAGCGCATTTAGAAGCGTTAAAGCAACATGGCCCTGCGCCCATTTATCGGAAAAGCTTTGGGCCGGTGAAAGCGGCTTACGAGCAGATGTCGTTAGGCTTTTAAACGCAAACTAAAGCATTGAAACGCTAAGGTGAGTAGAAAAGGATTCTTCAGATGAAAGGGAAAGCAGTTAAGCTCGTGTGGTTTTATTGCACGCTGATATTGTCCGGTTGTATGGGCACCAGCTGCGATGAAAACCTAGATACATGTAATGGTTATGGTGGCTTTGCTGGTACATGGTCTGAAGATGATCAATTGCTTGCCACTGTGTCGAAAGATTTTGGCAAGACGTTGGCCGATTCAGATAATCGTGCTTTTTTATATACGATTGCGCCTGATGGCTCCCAGTTAACCTTTCACGGCGAAGTTGGGCGTAATGATCAAGTGGCTTACCTGAATCGGACGAATGCTTACGCGATTTTAGCGGGTGAAAGCGGTAGCTATTCGTTATACACGGCTTATTTCAAATATGTGGATCTGACCACAAACGAAGTAACAACCTTAAAAGACATGAGAGGGTTGGACTGCCGCACTTACCGAATTATTCCTTCCTTTGACGGCAATCTTTTCGCTGTACTTGAAGCCATGCGCTTTTCTGAATTGGAAGCGATACGCGAAGCAGAGGCAGCGGCTCAACAAACTAACCGCTTAAAATCGTTAGACAGGGGAGTTGTTACCAAAGCATCCGCAACCACGAAGGCGGCCACCCCAAGCCCAAGGGGGGCTAGCACAACTCCCATATCCAGTTACTTTTATTCGCTATGGTCAAATACAGTTTGTGGACAAATGGCGTTGAGAGTCACGTTGCAAGATGCACGGACTTCTCAACCGCTTGTTGTCGCGGACTCGTTCAATGCGAATTTTCAATTGGTTAAAGACTATGAAGGGCCGGTATACACAGAAACAGCACCTGTGTTTTGGACTGAAACCGGCTTTGTCATAGCTGATTTTAACTACACGGTGGAAGATTACACCCATATTGATTTAAGCGGAAACCTAAGCAGCTACACGCCAGCCGAGATGGACTGCATGCGTTTGAAAACTACTTCGTCGACGATTTCTAACTCTGGTGAAACGGCCACTGTATATGCGTTTTATCAATCAGAAACGGCATCTGTCGAAACGGAAACCTACGACGGAGACATACCGCTATGCAGTCAGTAGAAAAATGGAGTGGTTTGTTTGTCGGACTGGCCATGACTTGCCTATATGTGAGCCCTGTTGTTGCCCAAACGGATGACCAAGCTAAAACACAAACTCAAGCACAAACACAAACAATAGCGGATTCGCAAAGTGAACCTACTGTTTCGTCTAAACCGAAGCAGCCAGTTATTCCTCGTGTTAAGTACAATGGCGCGCCCGACTGGGAAAATTTTCGTCGTCTACAACAAGAAGGAGCGCCGATTGAATCCAATAGCAGCGCCACTTCAGAAGCTTATTTTTCTGAAGAAAAACGTGCTCGTGAACGCGAGTATCAGCAGCGCTTGTTGAACCGAAAACAGTACTGGGAAGACTACAACCAAGCCTACAACGGAGGTTTAGGTGTCGGCGTGGGCTACCTTGAGCGCTACGATTACTATAATTCGAAGCAACCTTACAAAGGGTTAGTTTTGTCCGGTTATGTGTTAGGAGAAAATGCCGCACATAAGTTGGAGTTCAGTTGGTTAGCCAGCGAACTTGAAGTGCTTGGGCCGGGAAATCCACAGCCTGCTACCCGTCATTGGGACTTGTTATATACTGTTGAGGACTTTGAAACGTTTTCGCAATTAGCTTTTACACGGTACTTTTCACCGGCTGTTGGGTTGCGCTTAAAGGAAAACCTGACGGTAACGTGCAAAAATAAGCGCTCCCATTGTTTTTACTCAACGTACGAAGATTGGGATATTGAAAGTCGTCATGAAGAAGTTTTACCCCTCTTTGGTTTTGTCACTGGTTTTGTTGTTTACAACCGGTACCTACATGCCGATATTAGTTTCAATGCCCTAGGCGATAGCGACTCAATTTATTTGGGTTGGTCACTAAGCGTCGGGGGCGTTTACGCACACTCTAAGTGAACTAATTAAGCAGTGCTTACTGAGCTCAATCAAACCAAACCACATCAAACTAAACCAAGCCACATCAAACTAAACCAAGCCACATCAAACTAAACCAGTGGGCATATCTTGCTACCAAATTGAAAAAATAAATCCCCTAGTACCATATTCAAGTCCAGTTCACGTGTTTGGCTCAATATGGCTAATCTTTGCAAAATTGGCCTAAAAGAACAAAAAGCTGTCCCTTTCGAACATGCGGTGTTTTTGAATTTTTATTTGAATAGCGCTTCGCCCTATTCATTAAAAATAATAAAAAGCAGGTGATCCTTATGTTCCGTCATTGCAAGGTGTTGCTCGGTGCAGCATTACTCTCGGTCCTATCCTCACTGTCCATTCATGCTCAAGCTGGTTGGTTTGAATGGTTATTTCCTGAACCCACGTACGCAAAAACCCGTTATCCCATAGTGATGGTACCGGGTGCTTTTGCGTTCGATAACGCATTTGGTTTGTTGGATTATTGGCATGGCATCACTGAAGCTCTACGCGACGAAGGTGCTCAAGTGTATGTGGTTAATTTAAGTTCATTGGCGGGACACGAAACCCGTGGTGAAGAATTACTAGCCGACATAGAAGAAATTTTAGCTATCACTGGTGCAAGCAAGGTCAACCTAATGGCGCACAGCCAAGGTGCCAGTGCATCGCGTTATGCTGCGGCAATGCGACCCGATTTAATTGCCTCGGTTAACTGTAGTCATTGTATGAACGAAGGTACGCACTTCGCGGGCAACGTGGTGCAAACCATAGAAGAGGGGACCTTGTTGTACACCTTGGCCACAGGTGCGTTTGATGTGTTGTTTAACTTTATTGAGATGGGCTCAACAGCGCCAGCCGATGGCGACTTTAATAGCGCTTATCGTGGTAACCAAAGTTCGGTTGCTCTACTAACGGCAGCCAGCTTTGCTGATTATGATCGTTTTAACGCGCTATACCCTCAGGCTATGCCGTTTCAAGATTGCAGCTTACAAAACAATGCAACGACGGGGCATACCGGTGGTGGAGAACGTATTGTTAATGGCGTGCATTACTTTTCTTGGGGTGGTAACCGAGTGGTAAACAATGTGCTAGATCCACTGGATGGCATTCTTGTACCCATCGTTGGGTTATTCGTACCCGATGGTGCAATTTGGGATGGTTTAGTACCGGGTTGTGGTCAAGCGTTGGGTCAGCTTTTACGCGATGATTACCCAACCAATCACTATGATGCCATCAACCAAACTGCGGGAATTACGCCTTGGTATATTAATGTGCCGTCAATTTATGTGACACAAGCGAATCGTCTTAAGCGGTTAGGTCTATAAAGAGCGAGTTCGTTCGAGCAATACTGAATATGAATGTTTTTCGCACACTAGACGTATTCAAAATTTTCAAAAATGGTGAAAGCTTCAGATTACGAACTGAGCGTTCAGGCAATGTCAGGTTAAACGTTGCCATGGCATGTGTAGTTGCTGTGTTGGTTGCAGTTGCAGGCTGGAGTGTTTACGTATTGCTTGTCGATGGCGTTCAACCGAACGTGTCACGGCTGCAAACCTTAGCGTCGCAGGTGCATAGCAGCGACGCTAAGGTGACTAATCAGCAAAACCAAGTTCATTTACCAAGTGAATCCGCTGCACTAAATAGCCAAGCCGAAGCGGAGGCGCTTGCTGCGTTTAAGCAGTTTAAATTGGCTCCGCCCACTTATTTGAAGGGCACAGATTTGCGCGGAGGGTTTCCGTTAGACCCTTCCGGCAATCTCATCGTACATCCAATGATAAAAGCGCGATTCGATTACTTTCTATTAATGGTCGAAGACGTTAGCTATGAACAAATTTTGTCGATTATACGCGGCAATATTCTCAGTGAATTAACAGGCCCAGCGCAAAACGATGCACTAAAAATCTTGAATGGTTATAGCGCTTACTTGCAAGACTATAACGCGCTTACGTTGCAGGCTGGATCGCAGCTAGCGGACGTTAATGCGTTGATAACAGAGATACATGCCATGCGGACTCGTCATTTGGGCAGCGAGGTTACAGATGCGTTTTTCTTAACAGAAGCTTGGTTGCAGCAGCGAGCGCTTAATGGTTCTGAACAACCCATAATGTACGACGATGATCGAACAGCCCAAGCGAACAAAAATTTTGTAACCCAATGGCAAGCCGGGCAAAAACAAACACTGCGCCTAGTGGCTGCGCAACAAAAACAGCAGAAAATTTTGGGCGATACTCCCAGTGCTGAGCAATTATATGATTTTCGTAAAACAGAATTTGGTGCAGCTGCGGCGAGCCGTTTGACTCAATTGGATCAAGCGCGTGCGCGTTTTCAGCAGCACGTGGCGTGGGTAAAACAGCAGCGCAAGCAAAACGATAGCAATGGTCTTTCACAACAAGATAACGACCTTCGCTTGCGTGAAGATCTGGTCACGCAATTTGGTTTATCGCCGCTCGAAATAAAACGCATTTTTGTGGTGGCTGACTTAAATTAATGCGGTGCATTTGGCGGAAAGGTTTATCAAGTCCAGCAATGAACGCTGGTTTGGGTTAAATGCGTCATTTATATACAGTGTAGAGTAAATGCTCTAGTATCCGGCAATCTTGCTAGGCCGCAGATACAAAGTCCATTCTTCGGCCAGCGCGTTGAGAGTTAGCCGATAAGGAATGGAAGTAGGAATAGGCATTATGAGCGATATTGGTCAGCAGCCTCTTATCCCTCTTATTCACCTCGACAATTATTTTAATTTAAGAAAGGTCGTGGTTTCAGATCATGAATTGGCGGGGCGTTCTTATCGCGAAGTGCCTTCTTGGGCCTGTGATCAATCCGTCTTGCAAATGGTCAGCGGCATTAAGCCTGAAGCTTTGTATCGTGAGGCGGGCATTGATGTGAGCCTACCCATAGAAAACACGCTGATCTCGACTCATCAATGTATCGCCGTGGTGAACTCGGTGCGCACGGCGCTGCCGTTTGCTCATCTGGGTCTGGTGATCGGTAAGCTGATGACATTGTCTCATCATGGTCAAGCGGGCATCGCGGTGATGACGCAAGATACATTAGCTGATTGCATGAAAACAGCGTGTCGATTTGCCGAGCGGTTATTTCCACCTTTGCAGTTTTCCTATGAAGAAGCCGAACATACTTCGCGTCTTGTGATGGAGCAACACATTGACCTTCACGGGCTATACGATTTTTTTATGGAGATTAAAGTCACCAGCTTTTATTACATCATGAAGCATTTAGTGGGTCCGAATCACGAGCCACTGGCATTACGTTTTGGCTATGCAGAGCCCAACCATAGCGTTATTTATCGGCACTATTTTAATTGTCCCATTGAGTTTTCGTGTGGTCGTACCGAAATCGTACTTGACCGAGCATTAACCACGTATATATTGCCGTTGGCTAATCGTGTGATGGCTATTCAGGCAGAAAATACCTTATTCGAATCGTTACCTGTTTCGGGTGTTGCGCTGCTGCCCATTAGGCTTAAAAAGATTTTATTAAAAAATTACGGTGCGTTTCCCTCGTTAGAAAATGCGGCCAGCTCGTTGGGAATGAGTGGGCGAACATTGCGTCGTAAGTTATCGGAAGAGGGGAGTAGTTATCAGTCAATTCTAAATGACGTGCGCCGTCAGTTGTCCATGGAATTACTGGTTCAGCAGCGCGATTCAATTACAGAAATCGCATTTCTATTAGGCTTTAACGATGCTTCTGCGTTTACAAAAGCGTTTAAGAAGTGGACTGGGGTAAGCCCCAGTCAATATCGACAAGCACAACAAGTGCTTTAAATTGTGTATGTGCTTTTAAACGGTTCAACCGTCACCTTGTGACGTCTCACTTGGGCTCATACGTGAAGTACTACCTGAAGTCTCTCCTAAAGTAGCTGCGTCAGTTTTCGGGCAATCCGCCAGAATACGAATATCACTGGGTTCAATTTCCCATGCTGCGCCGGTGATAAAGTCGGTGGGAATGCTGATTAAACCCAAGTCCACAAATAATCCAAGCAAACTGGTTTCGTTAAAGTTTGGTTGTGTCATAAGATTTACAGCTTCGCATCCGCTTTTCTCTACACGTACGCTGTGCCGCTCGTCGCGCGCTACTTTTTGTTTGGCGTAACCCTTTCCGGCATATCGACCATTAATAAATATTTCGGTTTCTGCATCGGTCTTCACTGTAATGACTTGGTGGTCACCGCTGATCATGGAGGCGCACCCAGTAGTTAACATCAAAACCATCATGCTGATCAGCACCATTAACCGTTGAAGTGTTGT
>JBFHVZ010000100.1:0-13791 GCA_041589295.1 Pseudomonadales bacterium | reverse complement strand
GTTTTACCCGTGCCACATTGTCGGAGGCCAATGCCATGGGCATAGGCGTGCGTGAGCAAGTGTATGTGCGTGAAGTGACCTTAAAATTGGGCGAGCAAGCCGTGGTAGTGGCACGCAGTATTATTCCGCGCCGCACCCTTACAGGTTACGAACGCCAGTTAATGCAACTGGGCAGCAAACCGTTAGGTGATTTTTTATTTAGTCATCCGCGCATGCGTCGCCACCCTATTCAATGCAAGCAAGGGCATATTGGCGGTCAGTCTGCTTGGGCTCGGCGCTCGGTGTTTGAGCTAAGTGGCAAACCGCTCTTGGTCAGTGAAGTGTTTCTTGAGCGTTTGTTTGAGATAGAATCGGCACGCAGCTCGGAGCGTGGTTGCACTCACCACGACGGATGAAAATAGAAGAATCATGATGAACTGGCTAACCCAAACGTTTCCACGACTCCCGTTTTATATCCAGCTGATGCGGCTCGATCGTCCTGTGGGAATTTACCTGCTTTTGTGGCCTACGCTATGGGCCTTGTGGATCGCAGGTGAAGGGCGTCCGGCCATGGCAAACCTAGTTATTTTTATCTTGGGTGTGGTGCTGATGCGCAGCGCCGGCTGTGTCATTAACGATTTTGCGGACCGTCATGTGGATGGTCACGTGGAGCGCACAAAGCAACGCCCACTTGCGCAAAAAGTCATCTCTGAAAAACAGGCGCTCAAGCTCTTCGCTTTATTATGTGTGGCGTCATTTGTTTTAGTGCTGTTTACCAACACGTTTACCGTCTGGCTATCTTTGGGCGGCTTGGTGTTAGCCAGCGCTTACCCATTTATGAAGCGCTATACCCACTTGCCGCAAGTGGTCTTAGGGGCCGCGTTTGCGTGGGCCATTCCCATGGCATTTGCCGCAGAAACCGAATCCTTGCCCGACGTGGTCTGGCTGCTCTACATCGCGACCCTAACTTGGACCGTGGCTTACGATACTCAATATGCCATGGTTGATCGCGACGACGACTTAAAGATAGGCGTGAAAAGCACCGCCATTCTGTTTGGCGACGCCGACAAACTCATTATTGGCATCCTTCAAGGGCTAACCCTGCTGACACTGCTCATGGTGGGCGACAAGATCGGGGCTACTTGGCCTTACTACCTGAGCTTGTTAGTGGGCGCAGGTTTGTTCGGCTACCACCAACGCTTAATCAAAGACCGCAAACGTGAGCAATGTTTCCAAGCGTTTTTAAATAACCATTGGTTTGGCGTCAGTGTGTTTGTTGGACTGGTTGTAGATTATGCCTTGCGATAGCGTGACTTTTGCCCACTTTGTCACAGACTTGTCATAATTAGCGGTTGTAATACGCCTGTCACTAAACAGCTAACAGAGCGACATCTATGAGTGAAAATGGAAAGAAGATTCTGATCGTAGATGACGAAGCTTCCATACGAGAAATGATTGCCGTAGCCCTGGAGATGGCCGGCTATCAGTGCTTGGAAGCCAGTAACACACAAGACGCCTATTCACTGATTGTGGATGACAAGCCTTCGATGGTTTTGTTGGATTGGATGTTACCGGGCACCAGTGGTTTGGAATTCGCTCGTCGTCTAAAACGTGATGACCGCACTGCCGAAGTGCCCATCATCATGCTGACCGCCAAAGGCGAAGAAGATAATAAAGTTCTCGGTTTAGAAGCCGGCGCGGATGATTACATCACCAAGCCATTTTCACCCCGCGAACTGGTGGCGCGTCTAAAAGCCGTATTGCGTCGTACCACACCGCAAGGGATTGAAGACCCCATTGAGGTTGAAGGCCTGATTCTTGACCCGGTTTGTCATCGCGTCAGTGCATTTAACAAACCGGTTGATATGGGGCCAACAGAGTATCGTTTGCTGCAATTCTTCATGACCCACCAAGAGCGCGCCTACAGCCGCACTCAATTGCTGGATCAGGTTTGGGGTGGTAATGTCTACGTCGAAGAACGCACGGTCGATGTGCATATCCGACGTCTGCGTAAAGCGTTGGGAGCGGCTCACGAGCATCTCATCCAAACCGTACGCGGAACAGGTTACCGATTCTCGACCAAAGCGTCCTAACGCTTCGTTGAGCAAGGTTGCAAAAGAACGTTTTAGCGTCGCAACACTAAAACGTTCGCCCCATATTTAAGGCACACCCTATGAATCAAGATTGGCGATCAGCATTACGCCGACTTTTCATGATCACTGGTTTGGCAGGCTTTTTTGGCTGGGCCTTTGATTTCCTCCCTTGGGCGCTGGCCGCCGTATTCGCCGTTTATCTCGCTTGGCACATGCTGCAACTGCGTAAACTGCAAGCTTGGATGAACACTCGCAATACCGATGATCCACCAACCAGTCATGGCTTATGGGGTTCCGTATTCGATGACGTATATCGCTTACAGCGTCGTCAAAAAAAATCACAAAACCGTTTAAAAGCCGTATTAAATCGCGTGCAAGACAGTACTGCCGCATTAAAAGACGGTGTGCTCATGGTCGACAGCCATGGCAACCTAGAATGGTGGAACCAAGCGGCGGCGCGACTATTGGGTTTAAAAGAAAAGTCCGATGTTGGCCAGCCCATTACCAACCTTGTGCGAGACCCATCGTTCAAAGCGTATTTCGAAAATACAGGCGGTTATGACGAACCACTCGAAATGGTAGCGCCGACCAACCAAGACATTACCCTGCAATTTCACATCACCTTATTCGGTCGCAAAGATCGTTTGATCTTGTGCCAAGACATTACCCGCATGAAACACCTTGAAGACATGCGACAAGACTTTGTTGCTAATGTCAGTCACGAACTGCGTACACCGCTCACGGTCATCAGCGGATATCTTGAAACCTTTTTAGATAATCGCGACATGTTGCCGCCACGTTGGGGGCGCGCCTTGGAGCAAATGCATCAACAAGGCCATCGTATGCAAAACCTAGTGAACGATTTGCTCATGCTTAATCGGTTAGAAACGACCCATGGACGCGACCCGATTTCAGTGCCAGTGGCTTCATTGTTAAAAACCATTCAACACGACGCCCAGCAACTTAGCGGCGAGAAAAATCACACCATCACGTTAGACGCCGAAGACGTAAACGTATTGGGCATGGATAACGAATTGGCCAGCGCGTTTTCTAACTTGGTGTTTAACGCCGTTAAATACACACCCGCCGACGGCGAAATCAAAGTGCGTTGGTATCAAGACGACAAAGGTCTGCATATGTCTGTTACTGATAACGGCATTGGCATCGACCCAAGACACATCCCGCGCTTAACCGAACGCTTCTACCGTGCCGACCCAAGTCGACACGCCGAAACTGGCGGCACCGGCTTGGGCCTCGCCATCGTCAAACACGTGATGCTGCGACACGAAGGCTCCTTGGCTATTCAAAGCCGCATCGGCCACGGCAGCACGTTTACCTGTCATTTTCCGCTGCATAGAAAAGCAGAGGCCAGCAAGGCACAATGGTCAGAAGTTGTTAATTAGCTTTTACGAAGAGCTGCTTACGAATGATCATTTTGGTAGGTTGGGCTTTAGCCCAACAAATGTAGGGTGTCGCTAGCGAAGCGAATGCTTTGGGTATTGCGGCGGCGCACTTATGACCCAATCTAAAATCCATTTGGGTCGAGCTCTTCGGTCCGAGCACGTTGAGCTTGCTGCTGTCAAACCAGGTTTAAAACATTGTTTTTTATTCGTATTCGACAGCTTGATTGCAGGCGACATGTAATGCGGAGGCAAGTATTACAGCTATATTGATGAATTGTTGTGTGGTTGCAAAGTCTTTATGTTTGTTAGGTTTAAGGTTTAACTGTTTTGCCACTTTTTTTGTTGTAATTTGAAGGTGTTCTTTTTCGTTTCTACTAAGCGAGTTATAAAGGTTATTCACATCGCTTTGATTTAAAGTGTCTCTCAAATTATGTGCGAAATCGTTCCGCAATTTTCCAATTGCTTTTAGACTACTTTCGAATCTTGGCTGCAATCCAAAAGCTAAAGAAAGTTGTACTAGTTGTGAATATTCTAGCCTTGCTTTGTCGAAAAATTTTTCGTCGACTAAAAAGGTACATATCAATCTTCTTAGATAACTTTCAATTACAATATGCGTTCTTATGACAATTGCTAAATCATTTTCACTTTCGAAAGAGTTAATTAGCTTGTCTTGTAAATTCATTATTAATACCTAGATTTAGAGTTAAATCGTTATTTCGGTAGATTGAAAAAAGTACACGCTTTTGACGTAGTGCAGCGTCGGTATTTAGTGCATCAGCATTCCGAAGAAATTTTTTAACGCCGCACAGGCAAGAGCCTGCCTCATGACCTACGGGAATGCTTTGGGTACGCAGGTAGCTTCAAACCTGACCATATCTTACGTTTTCACCTAGCCATCTTTGAATCAGCGGCTCAACAATTTGCGGCGCCTGTGTATAAACCTGTTGCGCCCAAACTTTAATGTCTTCTAACAAATATGCGTCCCGTTCTAAATCGGCGACGCGCATATTCGCCAAACCGGTTTGGCGAGTGCCTAACACTTCACCGGGGCCGCGAATTTCTAAATCGATTTCGGCAATGCGAAATCCGTCGGTAGTTTCGCGCATGGCGTTAATGCGTTGTTTACCTTGTTGGCTTAGCGGCGTTTGATATAACAACACGCAATGGCTTTCGGCGGTGCCACGACCGACACGGCCACGCAATTGGTGAAGCTGGGCAAGGCCTAAACGTTCAGGATTTTCGATGATCATTAAGCTGGCGTTGGGTACGTCTACACCCACTTCGATGACGGTGGTGGCCACTAGCAAATGTAATTCGCCCGCTTTAAACGCGGCCATGATGTCGGCTTTTTCTTGCGGTTTTAAACGGCCATGCACTAAACCGATTTTTAAATCGGGCAAGGCTTCGCGTAATTCTTGTGCGGTGACTTCGGCGGCTTGGGCTTCTAATGCTTCGCTTTCTTCAATGAGCGTACACACCCAATAGGCTTGGCGACCTTCGGAACAGGCGGCGTGTATGCGTTGAATGATTAAGTCGCGACGGTTTTGATCAATGGCCACCGTGTTGACGGGCGTGCGTCCGGGTGGCAGTTCGTCGATGACGCTGGTGTCTAAATCGGCGTAAGCGCTCATGGCCAGTGTGCGCGGAATTGGCGTCGCGGTCATGATGAGCTGATGGGGGCTGAGTCCTTGTCCGTGATCGCCATAGGCTAAACCTTGAGTACCTTTTTCTTTTAACGACAAACGTTGATGCACACCGAATCTATGTTGTTCGTCGATGATGGCTAACCCTAATTTGTGAAAGCGCACGTCTTGCTGAAACAACGCATGGGTGCCGATAACCAATTGTGCGTCGCCGTTGGCGATGGCGTTTAGCGTGGCTTCCCGCGCTTTGCCTTTTACTTTTCCGGCGAGCCAAGCCAACTCAATGTTTAAGGGTTCGAACCATGCCTGAAAGTTTTTTAAATGCTGCTCGGCCAAAATTTCCGTCGGTGCCATTAATGCGACTTGGTAGCCCGCTTCTAATGCCGACAGCGCTGCTAATGCCGCCACTAGGGTTTTACCGCTGCCCACATCGCCTTGCACCAAACGCAACATGGGATGGGGTTTTTGTAAGTCTTGCGCGATTTCTTGGTCAACGCGTTGTTGTGCGTTGGTAGGGGTAAACGGCAGACTTTTTAATAAGCCTGCTCGCAATTTTTTAGAGGGTGCAAATTGCGGCGCGGAATCTTTTTGCACCTCGGCGCGCATTTTTAACAGGCTTAAATGGTGGGCTAAAAGCTCTTCCATAATGAGTCGTTTTTGCGCGGGATGCTGGCTTTCTTCTAGCTGATACAAATTGGCGTTGGCAGGTGGCTGATGCAAATACAACAGTGCTTGAGGCAAATTTGGCAGGCTAAAAGGCGCAAGCAATGCCGGTGGCATGAGGTCGTCAATGGCACGGCCTTTTTGAATGAGCTCGACCACTTGCCCCATGAGTTGTCGCCAACGCTGTTGCGTTAAACCGTCGGTGGACGGGTAAATGGGTGTGAGAAATTTCTCGGTGGGCGCGCTATCCAAATCTTCCACGTAGGCATATTCAGGGTGATAAAGCTCTAAACCAGAGCGGCCCCGCCGTGCTTCGCCGTAACAGCGAATCAGTGTGCCTTTGGATAATTTATTTTTTTGCGCCGCGCTGAAATGATAAAAGCGCAAAGTGATGGTCCCAGTGCCATCTTGCAGGCGCACGGCCAGCGAGCGACGTTTGCCGAACACCACGTCGGCGGCTTTGACTTCCCCTTCGATGACCACATCGGTATTCGGACGCAGCGCACCAATGGGTGTGATGCGTGTGCGATCTTGGTAGCGTAAGGGAAGATGAAACAGCAAATCCTGCACGTAATAGATGCCCAGCTTATGTAGCTTCTCGGCAAACTTTTCTCCTACGCTTTTCAGCTCGGTGACAGGGGCTTGGGCGAGGGATTTGGCTGGGGTTAACGTCGTCATCTACTTATTTTGCTGGATGAATGTAAGGCGCGCAGAGGAATAAGTGAGCTTGTCGGGTGTCGGGCGCAGGGAGTGCCTGCCCCGCTCGCAACGCGAGTGCATTGGGTAGGCGCCCGTCAAGCCTACAGGGATGTACTTGCGGCGTCCCGCTAAGCCACTTATTGATCGGCACGTTTCGTTGTTTAATCACAGCGATTAAAACACCCGACATAGGCTGGCGGCCTGCGCAACGATGTCCACCACCTTGGGCCGTGGGAAGCTGGCGCGCCAAGCAAGAGCCACGGTGCGCGATGGCGCGGGTGAGGTAAACGGTCGCGTTTCTAACAACCCAGGCGCATAACTACTGGCCCCAACGGCGCTGCGCGGCAACACGGTTACGCCCATACCCGCAGCCACCATGTGACGCAGGGTTTCTAACGAACTGCCTTCGGCCACAGCTTTAAGGTGTGAGTTCTTTTCACGGGCCAGCGCCGGACACATATCCAATACCTGATCGCGGAAGCAATGGCCTTCGCCCAATAAAAGCAAGTCACTGTCTGGTAAAAGGTCAGGGTTGATCTGTTTGTGCTGTGCCCAGCTATGGCCTTTGGGCAGTAACACCTCAAAGGGTTCTTCGTACAAGGGTTTGGTGAGCACATCGGCTTCGGTGAACGGCAGGGCGATGATGATCATGTCCAGTTCGCCGTCGCGGATTTTTTTACGCAAGTTGCCGGTGTAGTTTTCTTCAATGTACAACGGCATCTCTGGGGCGAGGCGTTGCAGTTCGGGAATCAGGTGCGGGAACAGGTACGGCCCTATGGTGTAAATGGCACCAATGCGCAACGGGCCTTTGAGTTGGTCTTTGCCGGATTCGGCGAGATCTTCGAGTACGCGCACGTTTTCCAGCACCACTTGGGCCTGATGCACAATGCGCTCGCCAAGGGGCGTGACAGAGACATTATTCTTGGAGCGCTCAAACAAAGGCACGCCTAATTCGCCTTCTAGCTTTTTTATGGCCACACTTAGAGTAGGTTGGCTCACGTAACAGCGCTCAGCTGCACGGCCAAAGTGCTTCTCTTGAGCAAGGGCGACGATGTAGCGAAGCTCGGATAAAGTCATGGCTTTCCAGCTTGTCCAAAAACAGGTAGCTTACCGCTCAGACCGCCGTAAATAAAGGTTCAGCAAGGAGAGTATATGGCTCGTATTCTGGTGGTGGGCAGTGGCGACGTAGGTGGCAACCTAGCACGAAACCTAGCCGCCAAGCAGCACGAAGTGTTTGGTTTAAGACGTTCTAAAAAGCCAGTGGGCGATGGGGTAAAAACCATCAGTGCCGACGTGGCCGATATGGAAACGCTCATTGGTCAAATCCCCGAAAATCTAGACTATGTGGTGTACAGCGTTGCATCGCCGGATTTTAGCGAAGAAGGTTACGAGACCTTTTATGTGCAGGGGCTGACCCATATCTTGGCGCTGTTAACGCAGCAACACGCTAAGCCCAAGCGCGTATTTTTTGTTTCGAGCACCAGTGTGTATCCGCACCATGACGGGAGCTGGGTGGATGAAAGCGTTGAAGCCGAACCAACCGCGTTTGCGGGCAAGAAAATGTTGCAGGCTGAGAACAAGCTGCATGAGAGCGGCTTTCCCAATACCGTGGTGCGTTTCTCGGGTATTTATGGGCCGGGTCGCACGCGGCTGATTAACCAAGCGTTGCACGGCAGTCATTGTGATCCTGAGCCGCCGTTGTGGACCAATCGCATTCATCGTGATGACTGTGTTGGTGTGTTGGAATTTTTAATCGAAAAGGCCGAAGCCGGTGACGCGCTAGATGACTTGTATATCGGCTCTGACCCGACCCCTGCGCCGTTATTTGATGTGCTGGAGTGGATTAAAGATCGTGTGGGTGAAGTGGACCCAGACCATGACATTCCTGAGGCGGCACGTCGCGGCAACAAGCGTTTGTCGTCGAAGCGTTTGCAGGACTTAGGCTATGTTTTCAAGTATCCGACCTATGAGGATGGGTACGAGGTGATTTTGACCGACATGGGTTACTAATGGGTGGAGAGCTGAGTTAAATCCTCGGATACGCTCCTAGGTCTAGGCCATTGGAAATAATGTCTACGACACAAAAAAGCCCGATGTGGATGAAACCGCATCGGGCTTTTTGTTGGTGGTCGCCTCAGCTTATTTGTGAGTGAGGCGCCAAACCTGAAATTAATCGTCTTCGAATTCGATCTTACGGCCGCTTATATTGCAGCCTAGGCACTTAACGAAGGTGGCGGCAGCGGGCTCGAGGACTAACACTTCGGCGGCTTCGCCTGCGTTACCACCCAACAGGGAAAATGGCAGGGTCACGATCCAAACAGCGGTGCCGAGTACGGTGGCCACTAGGGTAATGGGGCGAACGATCAAGCCATCAAACACCATGGCGGCGGCGCTAGGGGTTTCTCTGATTTCAGCGGCTTGGGAGTGTGTTGGTAACACCAACATGAACACGGCCACTAGGGTGATTAACCCGCGCATAATACGACCACGAAGCATCAGCATATTTATTATTCCTCGTACGATGTGAGCTTACTCTGTGCTGGTAAGCCGACTCCTGTTTTTGGCTGCTGGCTACTATATCAGCTTTGTTCTGGAAGCCCAATTATCTCGCTAGCGGGCTGCTGGTCTTTTCACATTTTTAGGTTTAACGCCGATTAGCCAACTTGGGATTCTTCCTATGGGCAGGAGGGGTATAACCGCCTTGCCCGCTTCGGCAAACTTGCTCGCACTTAACACCACGCGCAGTAATTACCTCCGGAAATTCGTACAACGTTCCATTTTGCGCGCGGAGCCATGCGTGCTACGCAAGTATTCCCAAATCGTGCTCTAGGTTTTGGATGCTGAGTCCATTGGGGTTCTTTTTAAGCATTTGAAGCTGAGTTGCAGGAAGCCGACTTGGGATTCTTCCGAAGTGCGCGTTGCAATGAGCAGGTGCCGCCAAATGTTTCAGATTACCTTGCGAGTTTAAGCCTGCGGTTTGCTGGCGCACGTAGAGAGATGCCAAGGTGGCGTCTGGGCCAGCAAAAGCGTTCTGTGGTTCTATAAGGCCGCCTCGCCCGCTTCGGCAAACCTGCTCGCACTTAGCAGCCGCACTTAACACCACGCGCAGTGGAGATTGTGAATGGGATAAGCGTTACTCCATTTTGCGCGCGGAGCCATGCGTGCTACGCAGGTATTCCCAAATCGTGCTCTAGGTTTTGGATGCTGAGTCCATTGGGGTTCTTTTTAAGCATTTGAGGCTGAGTTGCAGGAAGCCGACTTGGGATTCTTCCGAAGTGCGCGTTGCGATAAGCAGGCGCCGCCCAATGAAGCAGATTATCCATAAGGTTTAAGCCTGCGGTTTGCTGGCGCACGTAGGAAGATGCCAAGGTGGCTGCCGAGCCTATAGACAAGAGGCAAATATTAAGACGACGGCTGACAGTGGGTGCAGTAAAACGTGGAGCGCTGACCTTGGGTGATTTGTTTAATGGGTTTGCTGCACGTCGGGCAAGGCTCGCCCGCGCGGCCATAAACATTCAGCTGTTGCGCAAAGTACCCCGGTTTGCCATCGCTGCCCACGAAGTCTTTCAGCGTGGTACCGCCCTCGCCGATGGCTTTGGTCAGCACAGCTTTAATGGCATCCACTAAGGCGACGTATTTAGCTTTGCTGACTTTTCCGGCTGCCTTGTTTGGATGAATGCCTGCCATAAATAACGACTCGCTCGCGTAGATGTTCCCTACGCCCACCACGATTTTTTGATCCATGATAAACGTCTTAATGGCACTGCTGCGCTTACGCGAACGTTGGTAAAGATAGTCGGCACTGAAAGCATCACTTAATGGCTCCGGCCCCAAGTGCGAAAGCAATTCACTGTCTTCATCTACGGCTTGCCACAAACACGCGCCAAAACGGCGAGGGTCGGTGTAACGCACCACAGTGCCGTTTGCGAACACCAAATCAAAGTGTTCATGTTTGGAGGGCGTTTTAAATTCAGGGGCTTGTTCGCCCTGTGGCAACACGCGCATAGAGCCCGACATGCCCAAATGAATAATCAATGTGCCTTGAAGCGCTTGCTTGGCATCCGCTAAATCAATCAATAAATATTTTGCGCGGCGACGAACACCATGAACCGTCAAACCTTTTACGGTTTGGCTTAAGTGCGAAGGAATAGGCCAGCGCAGCTTTGGCTGACGCACACAAAGCCGTTTAAGAATTTGGCCCTGAATATGAGGGGCGATGCCGTTTTTGGTGGTTTCGACTTCGGGTAGTTCAGGCATTTGGCGCTCAACGCTGGACGGAAAACGGAAGACGCAGTTTAGCAAAAAGCGTCTTCCGTCTCCCGTTAAGCGTAAAGCAAACGTTAGCCTGCGTTGTATAAGGTAAAAATACCGATGCCGATAAAACCGATACCGGCGATGTAATGCAGGTATTTTGGATTGATAAATTCGGACAACAAACTACCCGCCAGTACACCAATGGCAGAAGCAACGATTAACGCAGCAGAGGCGGCAAAGAAAACCATGTATTTGCTGACTTCTTTGTCGGCGGCAAACAGCATGGTGGCCAGTTGAGTTTTGTCGCCTAGTTCAGCAATAAAAACCGAAGCGAAAATGGTTAAGAATATTTTCCAATCCATAGTAGCGATACCGTTTTAGGTGGATTCGATTTTAGGGGGAGGAATAAAGCCAGTCAGACGTCAGACGACAGGGGTCGGACGCTGCTTTGAGTTATGGTTTTTCGCATCAGACGTCTGACTCCAGACGCCCGACTCGCAAAACAAAAAAGCCCACTCGAAAGTGGGCTTTTTCAGAATCATCAATCAAGGATTACTTGATCTTAGCTTCTTTGTACATCACGTGTTGACGGATAGTTGGATCGAATTTTTTCATTTCCAACTTGTCAGGCGTGGTGCGCTTGTTTTTAGTAGTGGTGTAGAAGTGACCAGTACCAGCAGAAGACACCAGGCGGATTTTTTCACGAATAGCAGCCATGATCAGCCTCCCTTAATTAAACTTTTTCGCCACGGGCGCGTAGTTCAGCAAGAACTGCGTCGATGCCCTTTTTGTCAATGATGCGCATTGCTTTAGTAGTAATACGCAGTTTAACGAAGCGATTTTCGCTCTCAACCCAGAAGCGGTGCGTCTGCAGATTAGGCAGGAAGCGACGCTTAGTCTTGATGTTAGAGTGCGATACGTTGTTACCTGTTACAGGGCGTTTACCCGTAACCTGACATACTTTAGCCATTGTTATGCCCCGACTTAAAAAACCGATGAAATTCGTTCCGGGGCCAGTACTGACGCGGTATTCAGCTTTCTACAAGCCCGCCTCTCGGCTACCCCGGCTAAAAAGAGCTGCGTTTTATACCAGAGTAGTCCAGCCAACGCAAGAAATTGGGTAAAAATTGTACGTGATCTCAGGTTCGCTATCCACACCTATACTGACTAAATGGGACTCATTGTGGCTGGCGGATTTACATGGCCTCAGACAACAACAAAGGCGGGTTAAGCGACTCATTTGATCGCCAAGTGGCGCAGGCGGTGGTAAAGCGTTTTCTGGCCTATAACGGCGTCCGTCTGGATCGCACTCAGCAGGCGTTGACCGAGCGTCAGCGTCTGTTTCTGACGGCCCTGCCGCTGTTGTATCACGTGAATCACGAAAAGCTGCCCGGCTATGTGGGGGCCGACTGTCCTGTGGGCGTGGCGCGCTATACACCCAGCACAGATTGCATCCGTGCCGCTAAGACCATTTCTATTAGCTTTCAGTATCAGCAACGACGCAGCGGTACGCCCAGTATTCGCAGTTTATTCCTTATGGGCAGTTGTGGCTCGTTGGGCCACAGCGGCGGTAGCGATTTGGATATCTGGCTGTGCCACAGTCCAGAGCTGAGTGATGACGCGTTGCTGCGCCTGCAAGAAAAAGCCAAGGGCATCGAGCAATGGGCCGAAGGGCTAGGGCTTGAAGTGCACTTTTTCTTAATGGATGCTGAGAAATTCCGCCGGGGCGAGCGCAACGACCTAGACGGCGAGGACTGCGGTAGCGCCCAGCACCAATTGCTGCTGGATGAGTTTTACCGCACGTCCATTTTGGTGGCGGGTTGTTATCCCATTTGGTGGTTGGTGCCGCCGGATCGCGAGGTGCAGTACGAAGACTTTGTTTATCGCTTAGAGAAACAAGGCTTCGTCTATGCCGACGAGGTCATCGATTTCGGCGGGCTGGGGGACTTTCCCGCTGGGGAGTTTATCGGCGCGGGCATGTGGCAGTTATACAAAGCCATCGGCGCGCCGTACAAATCCATTCTCAAACTGCTGCTGACGGAGATCTACGCCAGCCAGTACCCCAATATCATTTCCATCAGTCAGGATCTGAAATCTCACATCTACGACGAATCCACCGTGATTCACGAGCTGGACCCGTACCTGCTGTTGTACGACCGTTTGGAGGACTATCTGCAACGGCGCGATGAGCTGGAGCGCCTCGAACTGATTCGCCGCAGTCTGTACTTCAAAGCCAATATTCCCATGAGCCAAAGCACCCGCCGCAGTTCGTGGAAGCGCGATATGCTCAAGCCTTTGATTCAACAATGGGGCTGGACCGACGGCCATCTGCTGCATGTGGATAACCGCGCGCACTGGCATGTGCACGAGGTTATGGAAGAGCGCAAAGTGCTGGTGAGCGAACTTATCCACAGCTATAAATTCTTATCCCGCTTCAGTCGCCGTCATCAAGACGAAACTCTGTTGAATGCCCGCGACATGACCGTGCTGGGCAACAAGTTGTACGCCACCTTTGACCGCAAGCCCGGCAAGGTGGACATGATTAACCCCAACATCAGCAAAGACATTCAAGAAGACAAACTGACGCTGCACCTTAATCGCCAGCATGTGCGCCGCCGTATTCCGCAAATGGCGTGGAGTTTGTTTACCGGCGTGGCACGCCCCGGTGCGGATTCGAGTGCGGTGAAAAAGTCAGCCAGCCTGATCGAGATACTGGCGTGGTGCCATGTGAATCAGGTCATGGGCAAGGGCACCAACATCATGCTGTATCAGGGACGACAGCATTTGAGCGATTACGAAATCCGCGAAATCTTAGGTACTTTCCAACAATTGAACCTACCCAGCGATTACGACACCCACTTCGAGCTGCCGCCTCGGCCTCACATGGTGCAGTTGTATGTGAATGTGTTCGTGGACCCCATGAGCCACTACACCCGCAAGGGTATGCACAAAATCTCCAACCGTACTGATGCGTTGGGCTACAGCGCCCTCAAGGAAAACCTCGTCCTGACCGTGGATCAACAGGTGTATAACTCGTGGCGCGAGGTGCTGGTCACC